>CAYPQM010000057.1:0-5076 GCA_964412845.1 uncultured Streptosporangiaceae bacterium | reverse complement strand
GGGGTGGCCGCCTCGCCCGTCGGCTGACCTGCCCCCGCCGCCTGACCTGACCTGACCCGCTGCCTGACCTGCCCCGCCGCCTGACCCGCCGAAGCAGACAGTGGACGGTCACTGCCCATCGCCCATCGCCCACAAACTCCCGGATCACGGCCGGGTCCGGTGGCCGCAACGACAGCAAAGCGTTTCAACTTGCGCAGCAACGACACCCGAACGCTTCAGTTGTCGCTGCCGGGTGCTTGCCAGGCTGACGCAAGCATGTAATCTTTATTACATGAGTACTGAGAAGGAAGAAGCGGGCTCTGCTCAGGACACTGGCCCGCAGGACACTGGCCCGCATGATGCTGGCCCGCATGGGCCGGCTGAGAAGCTGCGCGCCTGGTTCACCGGCCGTCTCCCGGATGGCTGGTTCGCCGGGGCGCCGGATGTGCGGCTGGACCGCGAAGAGATCACGGTGGTCGGCCACCTCGACGTCCCGGGGGCTGACCCGGACTCACCAGAGGCAGAGCGGGCGGCGGCCGCGGACGGCCGGGTCCGCAGGTTCCGCGAGGAGACCCGCGAGCACCGGATCGAGATCGCCCGCGAGGCGGAACTCAGGTTCGGCCGGAAGGTGTCGTGGGGCATCGTCTGTGGTGACCAGAAGGTGATGTTCACCACACTGTCCGTTCCGGTGATGACCCGGCTCCGGCAATCCGAGCGGCGGGTCCTTGACACCCTCGTGGAGGCCGGAGTGGCCCGCAGCCGCAGTGATGCGCTGGCCTGGTGCGTCCGGCTGGTGGGGGAGCACGAGGACTCCTGGCTGGCTCAGCTGAGGGAGGCGCTGCGCCGGGTCGAGGAGGTCCGGGCCGAGGGTCCCCAAGCGTGACCAGCACAGAAATAACCGGATAAAGGGTTTATACCAAAGGTCTAAACCATTTGCCGAAAGCTATGCCCGCGCCCGCTCCGGGGCACTGCGCGGAGATTTCCATCGTGCTACGTGAGCGGGAATTCGCACCCGCCCTGGCGTGGCCAACGAGTCATCTAGGCTGTCGCCCGTATCATCATCCTGGCGTCTTCCCGGCCACCTCCGCTGAGGGTTCTCCCAATGCGGAGGTGGGTCGCATTTAATCCGGCCATGCCGGGGTACACTCCCCAAATCCCGCAAGCCCAGAGCGCACGTGACCTTGCGTCATGGCGTCTGAGCCCGGGCGGAGCGTGCGTTAGGCGCGCCTAGGAGGAGGAGCGATCGTGGCGCATCAGGTAAACGCGGTGGCGGTGGACTGGAATCCGACAGCGGACCGTCTCAGGGAGCTGACGGAGAAAATGCCGAACAGCCAGGTCACTGAGTTCGGCAATGTGGCAGTGAAGGCTCGTGTGGACTCCCGCAGCACCCGGTCGACGTACCTCGTGGAGGACTCGACCAATGCGACCAAACAAACCGTGACGCGAGCCGAATTCGACCGGCTGGCGGCGGTGCAGGACGAGTACATCGCAGGTACCCACGTGGTGGTCGTGGACGGTTACATCGGCTCCGATCCAGCGTTCCGCACCCGGGCGCGGCTGATCATGGAGGCGGCCAACGCGAACGTGGCCGGCATGCAGCAGCAGCTCTACTACCCGGTCGGCGACGACTACGACCCGGCCACCTGGGAACCAGACACCACAGTCATCTACACGCCGAACCTCCCCGCGCCGGGCTACCCGGACGACCGGGTCATCGTGGTGGACCTGAACGCCAACATCACCCGCGTGCTCAACTCGGACTACTTCGGTGAGTCCAAGAAGGGCGGCCTGCGGATGTGGAACAACATCGTGTTCAACCGCGGCGGCCTGGCCCTGCACGCCGGGTGCAAGGTGATCCCGGTGGGTGGCAAGCCCACCGCGGTCCTCATCGTGGGCCTGTCCGGCACGGGCAAGACCACGACGACGTTCACCACGCAACTGGGCAGCAAGCCCGCCCAGGACGACTTCATCGCACTCATGCCGGGCGGCCGCGTCTACGCCACCGAGAACGGGTGCTTCGCCAAGACCTTCGGGCTCGACCCGAACCTCGAGCCCGCCATCTACAACGCCACCACCAAGCCGGACGCCTACCTCGAGAACGTGTCGGTGGACGCCAACGGCGCGGTGGACTTCTTCGACACCTCGTACACCAAGAACGGCCGCACCACCTGGCCGTTCTCCTACGTGGACCCGTGGCCGGCCGACCAGATCCCGCCCGCTGAGTTCCTGCTGATCCTGAACCGCAACGAGAACATCGTCCCCGGCGTGGCCCGGCTGGACCGTGCTCAGGCGGCCGCCTACTTCATGCTGGGCGAGACCACTGGCACCTCCGCGGGCGGCAAGGACGAGGAAGGCAAGTTCCTGCGCGTCCCCGGCACCAACCCGTTCTTCCCGCGCGACATGGCCGACATGGGCAACCGGATGCTGGAACTGCTGGACAGCCACGAACTCAAGGTGTTCGTGCTCAACACGGGCCGGGTCGGTGGCCGTGACGACAACCCCGACTCGAAGAAGGTCACCATCCCCTTCTCGTCCGCGATCGTGCAGGCCATCGTCGAGGACACCATCACGTGGACGCAGGACCCGGACTTCGGGTACGAGGTGGCCGCGTCGGTGCCCGGCGTCGATGACATCGAGATCATCCAGCCCCGCAGGCTCTACGAGCGCCAGGGACGCCTGGCGGAGTACGACGCCATGGTCGCCCGGCTCAAGCGGGAACGCAAGGAGTACCTCGCCTCCTTCGCCGGGCTTGACGAGGCCATCGTCAAGTCGATCGGCTGACCGCCCGCGCGGCGCCAGGCACGGAGGCAGGCCCGGTGGTAACCGTCGCCTGAGTGTGAATATAACGTTACGCGATGTGTAAGCTACGCTGCGTTGAGAGGTAAATTCTTACCTCGTTGCCCCAACACGGCCCGTGCCGTCACCACCAGGCTGGAGTTGGTGACATTCTTGTATACGGTGCTCAGTAATCACGGCGACGCCGTCCCGCCCGGCCAGCCCCGGGCTGGGGCGATGTCCGTCAGCCACCGGCTGGTCGGCTGACGGGCGCGCTGGGCCTGGCCAGCCGAGTCTGGGCGCCATCATCGGCGGCGCCGGGGCCGTGCAGGTCCGCTGGGAAGCGACCGGCCGGTAGGCGGCGGCAGAGCCGCGGCGGAGGGAATGGTGCAGATGGGGTTTCGCGATCTCGTCTACCGGCTGTACGAGCACAGGCTGGAGGCGTCCCTCTCCCCGAGCACGATCCCGCGGCACGTCGGGGTGATCCTCGATGGCAACCGGCGGTGGGCGCGCCTGACCGGCCTCGCCGACGTCAGCGACGGCCATCAGAAGGGCGCCGACCATATCTTCGAGCTTCTCGGCTGGTGCCGTCAGGCCGGTGTCGAGGTAGTGACGCTCTGGCTGCTCTCCACCGACAATCTCTCGCGGCCCCAGGCCGAGGTCGAGGCCTTGCTGCGGATCATCGAGGGCACGGTGCAGGGGCTCGTCGCACAGGGCTGGCACGTCAAGCCGGTGGGCGCGCTCGACCTGCTGCCCGCGGAGACCGCGCACGCGCTCAAGTCCGCGGGGGAGGCCACCGCCGGCAACCCGGGCGTGCTGGTCAACGTCGCGGTCGGGTACGGGGGCAGGCAAGAGATCGCGGACGCGGTCCGCTCCCTGCTGTATGAGCAGGCCACCAAGGGAACCAGCATCGAGGAACTCGCCGAGCTGCTGGACATCGATCACATCGCTGAGCACCTGTACACAGCGGGCCAGCCCGATCCTGACCTGGTCATCAGGACATCGGGGGAGCAGCGGCTCGGCGGCTTCCTGCTCTGGCAGAGCGCGCACTCGGAGTTCTATTTCTGCGACGCCTACTGGCCAGCCTTCCGCCGGGTGGACTTCCTGCGCGCACTCCGCTCGTACTCGGCGCGGCACCGCCGGTTCGGCTCTTAAGCGCGCCCCGGACCGGCCCGTGCGCCCCAGCAGCCTCCTAAGCCGCTTAAGGCTCCTCAGCGCGTGGGTCTTCCAGGACATGCCCCATCACGGGTACCGTCGAGGTGGACGGGCGGTGCCTAGCCGCCCGCCGGGAAGGCCCTCGACATTCTCGAGCTCCGTGTCCTGGCACGCAGGCGAGACGAGCGAAGGGCCGGGGTTCGGCCTTTCGTAGGGCGATCCCGGTCCTGGAGACACTTTTGTGTCCGACCGCGGCGCCGCCCCCGGCGCCCAGGGGAGAACGAGTGGCCAGTTCTTCTGCCCGCCGCGACAAGCGGCCCAGCAGCGTCAGCTCCGACACTGTCCGCGATGCTGCCGAGCGCGATGGCGCCCGGCGCACCTATGTGCTGGACACCAGCGTCCTGCTCGCCGACCCGGCCGCTATCGGCCGGTTCGCGGAGCATCGCGTTGTCCTGCCGATCGTCGTGATCACCGAGCTGGAAGCCAAGCGCAACCATCCCGAGCTCGGTTTTTTCGCCCGGCAGGCCCTCCGGTACCTGGATGATCTGCGGATTGAGTACGGAAGGCTCGATGCGGAGCTGCCGGTGGGGCAGGCGGGCGGCACGGTCTGCGTGGAGCTGAATCACGCTGACCCCCAGGTGCTGCCGCCGGGGTTCCGGCTGGGCGACAACGACACGCGGATCCTGTCGGTCGCGCGCAGCCTGGCGGCGGAAGGCAACAACGTCGTGCTGGTCAGCAAGGACCTGCCGCTGCGGGTGAAGGCCGCGTCCATCGGGCTGACCGCCCAGGAGTACCGGGCCGAAATGCCTGCCGACTCCGGGTGGACCGGCATGACCGAACTCGACGTCACGGCCGATGAGATCAACGAGCTGTACGACACGGGCAAGCTGGACAGCCCGGCGGCCCGTGAGCTGCCCTGTCACACGGGCCTGGTGCTGAGCACGGGCGGGCATGGCGGGTGCAGCGCGCTCGGCCGGGTGCTCCCGGACAAGTCGGTGCGGCTGGTCCGCGGCGACCGGGAGGCGTTCGGCCTGCGCGGCCGCAGCGCTGAGCAGCGGGTGGCCCTGGATCTGCTGCTCGATCCGGATGTGGGCATCGTCTCGCTCGGCGGCCGCGCGGGAACGGGCAAGTCGGCGCTCGCCCTGTGCGCTGGCCTCGACGCGGTCA
>CAYPQM010000056.1:0-36799 GCA_964412845.1 uncultured Streptosporangiaceae bacterium | reverse complement strand
GTGGTGGTGGGCGCCGGGCTGGCTGGCGCCGGATGGGAACTCAGCCAGGGCGGTGCGGCTCAGCACCAGGCCGCCGGTAGCCGGCCGACCCCGGGCACAAAGACCAGCCGCCCCACGTCGCAGCCGAGCCCCGCGGCCGGCGTGGGCACCAGCATCTGGGACTTCCCTACCGGCGGCCAGGTGGCGGGGATCGCGGTGGCCGGCAACATCGTGTTCGCGGGCAGCACCGACGGCAAGGTGTACGCACTGCGCGCCAGCAACGGCGCGCACGTGTGGGATTTCCCCACCGGCGGCCCGGTGCGATCAGGGATCGCGGTGGCCGGCGGGATCGTCTACGCCGGCAGCAACGACAGCAACCTGTACGCGCTGCGCGCTAGCAACGGCCACAAGCTCTGGAACTTCCCCACCAGCGGCTCGGCCGCATCGTCGATCGTGGTGGCCGACGGCGGCGTGTTCACCGGCAGCGGGGCCGGCACGCTGTACGGGCTGCGCGCCAGCGATGGCCGCGAGCTCTGGGACTTGCCTGGCGGCGCCGGGGAGTGGATCACGGCGGCCGGCGGTACCGTGTACGCCGCCGCCGGGGACGACATGGTCGTCGCGGTGCGCGCCAGCGATGGCCGCAAGCTCTGGAACTTCCCGACCGGTGCCGGCGGGGCTATCGGGATTGCGGTGGCCGGCGACAGTGTCTACGCCGGCAGCGGGGACGGCATGGTCTACGCGCTGCGCGCCAAAGACGGCAGCAAGCTCTGGGGCTTTCCGGTCGGCGATTCGGTGCAATCAGGGATCGCGGTGGCCGGCGGGATCGTCTACGCCGGCAGCAACAACAACAAGGTGTACGCGCTGCGCGCCAAAGACGGCAGCAAGCTCTGGGACTACCCCACGGATGGCTCGGTGACGTCGGGCATCGTGGTGGCCGGCGCGATGGTGTACGCCGGCTGCAACGGCTACACGGTCTATGGGCTGCGGGCCGACAACGGGGCCCCGGTCTGGAAGTTCCCCACTGGCGGTCCCGTGGACTCGGCAATCGCGGTGGCCGGCGGCATCGTGTACGTCGGCAGCAACGACGGCAAGGTCTACGCGCTGCGCGGGTAGACGGCAGGCGTCCCGAGGGTCAGGCGTCCTGCGCGTCAGGCGTCCCGCGGTCAGGTGCCGGCCCCGGCCGGATCAGTCCTCGAAAGCCTCGGGCGGCGGGCAGGCGCAGACCAGGTTGCGGTCACCGTAGGCCTGGTCGATCCGGCGGACCGGCGGCCAGTATTTGGCCTGCCTCGTGCCCGGCACCGGGAAGGCAGCCTGCTCGCGCTCGTAGGGGTGCTTCCAGTCCGTGGCGAGCAGCATCGCGGCAGTGTGCGGCGCGTTCCGCAGCGGGTTGTCCTGGACGTCGTACTCGCCTGCCGCCACCTGGGCGATCTCCTGCCTGATCGCGACCATGGCCGTGCAGAACCGGTCGATCTCAGCCAGGTCCTCGCTCTCCGTCGGCTCGATCATCAGGGTTCCGGCCACCGGGAACGACATGGTGGGCGCGTGAAACCCGTAGTCGATGAGACGCTTCGCCACGTCCTCCACCGTGACGCCGGTATCCCTGGTGATCGGCCGCAGATCGATGATGCACTCGTGCGCCACCAGGCCGCCGCGGCCGGTGTAGAGCACCGGGTAATGCGGGGCCAGCCGGGCCGCGATGTAGTTGGCGGACAGGATCGCCACCTGGGTGGCGCGGCGCAGGCCGTCGGCGCCCATCATCCGGATGTACGCCCAGGAGATCGGCAGGATGCCCGCGGAGCCGTACGGTGCGGCCGCGACCGGGCCGACGCCTCCGTCGCGCGGCGCTGCGGAGGGCCGCCCCGCGGGGCCGGCGCCCGGCAGGAACGCCGCCAGGTGGGCGCGGACCGCGACCGGGCCTACCCCAGGCCCCCCGCCGCCGTGCGGGATGCAGAACGTCTTGTGCAGGTTCAGGTGCGACACGTCCGCGCCGAACCTGCCCGGCCGGGCCAGCCCGACCAGGGCGTTGAGGTTGGCACCGTCCACGTACACCTGGCCGCCTGCCTGGTGCACCAGCTCGCACACCTGCGTGACGGTCTCCTCGAACACCCCATTGGTGGACGGGTAGGTGAGCATGATGGCGGCCACGTGTCCCTCGTGCGCCGCGAGCTTGGCCCGCAGGTCGGTGAGGTCGATCGCGCCGTCCGCGCCGCATTTCACGACGGCTACCCGCAGTCCCGCGAGTACCGCGCTCGCGGCGTTGGTGCCATGGGCCGACTCTGGGATCAAGCACACAGCGCGCCCGGCCTCGCCCCGCGAGGCGTGATAGGCACGGATCGCCAGCAGGCCGGCCAGCTCGCCTTGCGAGCCCGCGTTCGGCTGCAGCGACACCGCGTCATAACCGGTGATCTCGGCCAGCCAGGTCTCCAGGCCACTGATCAGCTCGGCGTAGCCGCGGGATTGCCCAGCGGGCGCGAAAGGATGCAACGCCGCGAACTCCGGCCAGGTCACCGGCTCCATCTCGGCGGCCGCGTTCAGCTTCATCGTGCACGATCCCAGCGGGATCATGGAACGGTCCAGGGCAATGTCGGAGTCCGCGAGGCGGCGCAGGTAGCGCAGCATGGCTGTCTCACTCCGGTGCTCGTGGAAGACCGGATGGCTGAGGTAGCCGGAGGTCCGGGCCAGGTCCGCGGGCAGCGCGTCAGCCGCCGCCGCGAGGCCGTCCGCCACGGTGCCATCCGCCACGGTGCCCTCCGCGGGCCGGGCGCGGCCGCCGGTGAGTGCCGCGGCGACTTCGGCCAGATGCGTGTCGGTGGTGGTCTCGTCGCAGGCCACCTGGACCGTGTCCGCATCGGCCAGCAGCACGTTGTACCCGGCGGCACGAGCCCGTGCCGCCGCGTCCGCGGCGGTACCGGGCAGCCGGACTGTGATCGTGTCGAAGAACCCGGCCTGCGGCACCTCCAGGCCGCTGCCGCGCAATGTCGCGGCCAGCCGGGCTGCCTTGCGGTGCACCTGCCGCGCGATGGCAGCAAGCCCGTCCGGGCCGTGATAGGCCGCGTACATCGCGGCGATGACGGCGAGCAGCACCTGGGCCGTGCAGATATTGCTGGTCGCCTTCTCCCTACGGATGTGCTGCTCGCGAGCTTGCAGTGCGAGCCGGTAGGCAGGCCGTCCGTCCGCGTCGACCGACACCCCGACCAGCCGCCCTGGCAGCTGCCTGCGCAGCCCGTCACGGACCGCTATGTAGGCCGCGTGCGGGCCGCCGAAGCCCATCGGGACGCCGAACCGTTGCGTCGTGCCCACCGCGATGTCCGCGCCCATTTCACCGGGGGGCATCAGCAGGGTCAGCGCGAGCAGGTCAGCCGCCACCGCCGTCACCGCGCCCCGCCTGTGGGCCGCGGCGATAACCGGCCGCAGGTCACGGACCGCCCCGCTGGCCCCCGGGTACTGCAGCAGCACCCCGAACAGCTCACCGTCCGGCACGGCCTCGATTAGGCCCGTGCTGACCGGGGCCACCCGAAGCTCTATGCCGAGGGGCTCAGCCCTGGTCGCCAGCACCGCCAGGGTCTGCGGCAGGCAGTCGGCGTCAGCCAGGAAGATCCGGCCCTGCCCCGCCGCCCGCCGGGCCAGGGTCATGGCCTCGGCGGCTGCGGTGGCCTCATCCAGCAGGGACGCGCCCGCTACCGGAAGCCCGGTCAGGTCGGCCACCATGGTCTGGAAGTTGAGCAGTGCTTCCAGGCGGCCCTGCGAGATTTCCGGCTGGTACGGCGTGTAGGCGGTGTACCAGCCGGGGTTCTCCAGCAGGTTGCGGCGGATCACGGCCGGCGTGACGGTCCCGTAGTAGCCCAGGCCGATCATCGACACGGCCACTGTGTTGAGGCCTGCCAGCCGGCGCAGTTCGGCCAGCGCCTCCTCCTCGGACAGCGCCGGCGGCAGCCGCAGGCCACCGGACTGGCCGGCCGCACCCGCACCCAGCGCGGGCTCACCCAGCCCGCCCTCACCCAGCCCGGGCGGCAGCGCCGCCGTGGTCAGCTGATCGAGGGAGGAGTAGCCGGTCACCCCGAGCATGTGCTCCTGCTCGGCCGGGGACGGCCCGATGTGCCGCGCCGCGAAATTCCGCGACGCGAAATTCTGTGCGGCCAGGTTCTGTGCGGCCAGGTTCGACGCCGGGACGTTCATGGAGCCTCCAGAGGGGAGCCGCCCGGCGCACCGGCGCCGGGTCATGATCCTCCCCCTCTGTCATCGCGGGCCCGCCACCGCGGGCGGGCGCGTCATCGCGAAACCCCGTCAGCGCGAGCTGAAACTCCAGAGATGCCTGTCTCGTCCGGTCCTTTGTGCCTGAGAGGTTCCGGGGAGGTTGCCCCTTCGGCGCCCCGCACTGGCCTGCGCGAGGTCTCTCCCGAACGATGTTGTCGGCTCTGCCGAGCTTACCCGAGCCCGGGCCCAGGCCACCGGCACCGCGCCCGTGGGCAGCGGCTCAGATCTCGTCCCACTGGAATACCCGCACGGCGATCAGGGTCACCACGACGGCGAAGCCGAGCAGGATGCCGATCGAGGGCAGCGCCGACGCCGGGCCCAGGCCACGGGCCATCACGTTCTGCATCCCGGTCACCAGGTACCGCAGCGGCATCACGTACGAAACCTGCCGGACCCAGTCCGGCGCGAATTCCAGCGGGATGAACGCGCCGCCAAGGAACGCCATCGGCAAGATGATCAGGTTGGCCACGGCGCTGGCCGCCTGCTGCGACTTGGCCGCTGCGCCGACGAGCAGGCCGATCGCCATGAAGGCCAGCGTGCCGGAGATGACCACCGGGATCGCCATCCACCAGGATGCGGTGAGTTTCAGGCCGAAGTAGGGCGTGGTGGCGATGCCCAGGAAGGCGAACATCTGCACCACGGCGAGTGCGACACCCACCCAGATCCGGGCGGCCACCACCGAGGACACGCTCACCGGGGACAGCCGCAGCCGGCGCAGCAGCTTGTTGTGCCGCCAGCCGACCAGCGTGATCGACGCGCCGAACGCGCCGCCGGACGCGATGGCCCAGCCGAGCAGGCCCGGCGCCAGGTACTGGATCGCTTTCAGCGACTTGTCCTCGACCTGGTGCGAGACCAGCCGATAGGCGGGCGGCCGCCCGGTCGCGGCCAGGTTGAATTGTTCCACGATGGTGGAGAACACCGAATTGACCACGGCGGCTTTGGTCGGGTCGGCGGCCGAATAGTGCACGACCAGCCGGTTGCCGCGCTGCTGGACGGCCGCGTCGTCGGTGCCCTTGCGCACGTCGCTCAGCGCGGCGGCCAGGCTGCCGGCCGGCGTCACGGTCAGGATCTTGCCGAGTTCGCCGGGGCTGGCGGCGCGCGCCTGGTCCACCAGCGTGACCTTCCCGACCTCCAGGATGCTGAGCTTCGGTGTCGTCGAGTTCTTGTAGATGGAGCCGAACAGGACGAGGAACAGGACCGGGATCAAGATGGTGAAGATCAGGGCCGTCCGGTCCCTGACGTAGCCGAGCGCCATGGCCCGGGACAGGCTGCGGAAGGACTGGAGGTTCACCGGGAACCCTCCCCTGGCCTGCTGCTGGTCATGCCCGGTACTCCCGCCCGGTCAGGTTCAGGAACACGTCTTCGAGGTTGCCGCCCCGCACCTGCAGGCCGGCCAGCGCGCGCCGCTGGGCCAGTTCCGCCAGGACCTCAGCGGGCTCGCTGGTCACGATGGTCAGGGACACCTCGTCGTCGGCCACGGCGGCGTCGCCGCCGGCGAGCTGCCGGGCCTCGTCCAGGCTGAGCTGGCCGGATTCGAGGCTGATCCGCACGGGCTGATCCAGCTCACGGACCAGCGCCGCAGGCGGCCCGGTCTTGAGGATCTGGCCGTGATCCATGATGGCCACCCGCTCGCAGAGCGTCTCCGCCTCGTCCATGTGATGCGTGGTCAGCACGACCGTGCGGCCTTCCGCGCTGATGACCCGGAGCAGGTCCCACAGGTTCCGCCGGGCCTGCGGATCCAGCGCGCCGGTCGGCTCGTCGAGGAACAGCACGTCCGGTCCGTGCACGAGGGCGCAGGCGATGGACAGCCGCTGCGCCTGCCCGCCGGACAGTTTCTCGGTGCGGGTGGCCGCCTTGTCGGTCAGGCCGACCACCTCCAGCATCGCGTCGGCCCGCCCGGCGGGTATCCCGTAGAGGGCGGCGAAGGTCCGCAGCTGCTCCCGGGCGGTGAGCCGCTCGAAGAAGGATGACGCCTGGAGCTGGACGCCCATCCGGGGCAGCAGCGCCGGGTTGCGCGGCCACGGGGGCAGGCCCAGCACGGCCACCTCGCCACCGTCCGGCTGGCGCAGGCCCTCGATGATCTCCAGCGTGGTGGTCTTGCCGGCCCCGTTGGGGCCGAGGATGCCGAAGAACTCGCCGGGCTCCACCTCGAACGTGACCCCGTCCACGGCGCGGGTGTCCCCGTAGGACTTCCGCAGGTCGCGTACTGCGATCGCTGCTGGCACGCCCAGCACCCTAACATTACATAACGGCAGGATCCGCCGACTCACGACGCCGCACTTCTCCTGCGGCCGGCTGGTCAGCCTGCGTGGCCCAGTCAGCCCGTCTTGCGTGAACGGCGCCGGGCCAGCTCATCGGCGGTCTGGACGGCCCGGCCGGGCACGGCAGCGACGCCGCTGTCATGGACCACGCCCGGCTCGGCGTCGTCGGCACGCTCCCCGGGCAGTTCCGCGAGGGTCCCGTCGACCTCCTACCAGATCCGGCCGAGCGCGATGCCAAACACGCCCTGGCCGCCGGCCAGCAGGTCCACCACCTCATCCGAGGTGGTGCACTCGTACACGCTCACGCCGTCACTCATCAGGGTCACCCGGGCCAGGTCGTTCGTCCCCCGGTCGCGCAGGTGGTTCACGGCGGCGCGGATCTGCTGCAACGAGATACCGGTGTCCAGGAGGCGCTTGACGACCTTGAGGACGAGGATGTCCCGGAAGCCGTACAGGCGCAGCGACCCTGAGCCGGTTGCGGCCCGGACGCTGGGTTCCACCAGGCCGGTCCGGGCCCAGTAGTCGAGCTGACGGTAGGTGATGCCCGCTGCCGCGCAGGCGGTGGGCCCGCGGTAGCCGACCCCGTCCGGCCTGGCGGTGAGATCCTCGCCGAACAGGAGCCCCTGCTCGCCGGCGTGCTGGATCGCCGCGCCGCGAACGCCCGACGTCCCGCTCTCGCCCTTGGTTACCGCCACGCCTGCCTCCGCCCCGGGAACTGACCATCCTGGGTACTCGTTTCGCACGTTAGGCCGACAGTGGTGACTACGTCAACGATCGCCGACGGCGCGTCGCCGACCGGCTACCTCGGCATGATCAGGCGGCCAGGCCACCCTGGGCAGTCACGTAGCGCGACCGAAGTCCTCGGGGGTGATCGTGTCGAGGAATTCACGGAACTTCTCGACTTCGTCTTCCTGCTCGTCCGGGATGGCGACGCCTGCCTCGTCGAGGACTTCGTCGCTGGCGTAGATGGCCGCGCCGGTCCGCAGGGCGAGCGCGATGGAGTCTGACGGCCGGGCGCTGACTTCTTTCCCGTTGGAGAAGATGAGGTCAGCGAAGAAGATCCCGTCCCGGAGAGCCGTGATGTTAACGGTCTTGAGCTGCACATCCATGGCTTCGAGCACGTCGCGGAAGAGATCGTGGGTGAGCGGCCGCGCCGGGACCATGCCCTGCTGCGCGAAGGCGATGGCGGTTGCTTCCACCGGGCCGATCCATATCGGCAAGTACCTGTCCCCCTGCGTCTCCTTCAGCAGGACGATGGGCTGGTTCGTGGGCATCTCGACCCGGACGCCGACGACCTCCATCTTCCTCACGGCGGCTCCGTCCTCACGTGCGGCTGAGGGAGTGCCTCAGTCCCGACCCAGCTTCAGGCGCTTCCTTGTCAACGTACACCCCGCTGCGGTGAGCGCCACGCTCACGCCCCGGCCCTCCCCACTCCCTGCTCGCCGAAACGGGTCTCGGCCCGGCGGCTGTCGCTGCGGCCCACCTCGGCCCGGCCCGCCTCAGCCCGGTCCGCCTCGGCGAAGCCGACCTCAGCGAAGCCAGGCCCCGCGAAACCGGCCTCCGCCAGCGCGTCCCCGACCAGGGCGGCATGCAACTGGAGCGACAGGGCCGCGATCTCCCGGGCCGTCTGCCCGGCTCTGTCCCGCGACCCAGCGCTGCGTTGCTGCAGCATGGGGGCCACCACCTGCTCGATCAGTGAGGTTTCCCGCTCCGCGGAGGCCCGGACCACCCGCAGGTGCCGCGCCTGGACCCCGTACCGGCCCAGCGCCACGATCACCTTGGCCGCGGTCAGCGCGTCCGGCCCGTACTGTCGGCCTGACCTGCGGACGAGGCCGAAATCCTCCAGTTCAGTCAGGTACGTTTCATCGATGCCCGCCGCGTCGATCAGTTCCCGCCGGCTCAGCATTGGGCGGCCGGGCGGCCGGGCCGGCTCGCTGGCCAGGCCGCGCGGCCCCGGGCGCTCCCTGGCATCGAGCTGGTCCTTGATCACTCTCAGCGGCAGGTACTGATCGCGCTGGGCCGTGAGGATGAAGCGGAGCCGCTCGACGTCCCCGGGCCCGAACTGGCGGTATTTGGATGGCGAGCGCGCTGGCTGGATCAGGCCCTCGGACTCCAGGAAGCGGATCTTCGACACGCTGATGTCCGGGAACTCGCCCTGCAGTTGCGCGAGTACCTCCCCGATGCCGAAGTACGCCCCGGCGCCCTGAGCGCTCATGCGCCGACCTGCGCGCCTCCGCCACCGCGCTCGGCCTGTGACCGACGGCCGGTGAGGAACACCAGGCGGAATTTGCCCACCTGGACCTCGTCCCCGCCGCTGAGAGCGGCTTCCTCGATCCGCTCCCGGTTCACATACGTGCCGTTGAGGCTGCCCACGTCGCGGACGGTGAAGCGGTCCCCGTGCCGGTAGAACTCGGCGTGCCGGCGGGACACTGTCACGTCATCGAGAAAAATGTCGCTCTCCGGGTGGCGGCCGGCCGTGGTCAGATCGCTGTCCAGCAGGAACCGGCTGCCCGCGTTCGGGCCGCGCTTGACCACGAGCAGGGCGGTGCCGGCCGGCAGCGCCTCCAGGGCTGAGGGGTCCGCGAGAGATTCATCCCCGTACTCGGCCTCCGCGAGATCCGCGACGCCGCCGAGGGAGATCGTGGACGTGGTCTCCCCGGGGTGCTCTCCACCCATCCGGGCCAGCATCGTGCCGCAATGTGAGCAAAAACGCGCACCGTCGGGATTGGCCTGTCCGCAACGGGCGCAGGTGACGCTCGGCATGTCTGGGCCCAGCCTCTCCTCCGCTGGCCATGGGCTCGGGGCGGGAACCACATCTGAAGGGGTGGCCCGTGGCGTGAATTCGTCTCGTCCCGTCCACGCTACCTGTGCGACGGGTGACCGGTCTACGCGCCACGCGCGGCGGCCAGCCGGGGTGAACCGCGCACCCCAGCCCCGCCGCCTCCCGGCACCGCCGGAAGGCGGCTCAGCGCCTCGGGAGCCACCCGGCGAGTTATCGCGCCGCCTCCGCCACATCTGGTCGCACCTCCGACGCATGCCCGCTACGATGTTCCGGATTCTCTCACGCATCACGAGGGTGGTGCGCGGCGCTCGCCAGGTCGGTCCGGATGGCCCCGGTCAGCCGCCCGCCGTCTCGGCCACGGCGGCCCACTCGTCGAGCAGTGCCTGGGCCGTGTCGGCGTCGGATCCCTCCGCCCAGAGGTGGGTCACCGCGTCCGCCGGATCGGGCAGCACGAGCACCCAGCCGCCGTCCGGTTCAATGATCCGCACCCCGTCGGTGGTGTCGACCTCACGGTTCCCCGCGGCCTCGACGACCGTCCGCATCACGCTCCCCTTGGCCGCCCACGGCGTGGGCATGGACCGCTTGAGCAGGTGCGCACTCGGAATCCGGGCATCGATCTGGCTGAGCGTCAGCCTGGTCCGCGCGACCAGGCCGAGCAACCGGGCGAAAACGGCGATGCCGTCCACCGTCCGGCTGAATTCGGGCACCACGAACCCGCCGCGGCCGTCCGCTCCGAAGATCATGTCCTCGGCCATGGTGGCCTCGGTGAGGCCGTGCGGCGTGGTCGGCGTCCAGTCCACCTGGACCCCATGGAAACGGCAGACCTGCTCCGCGACCCTGGTGGTGGTCACCGGGAGCGCGACCCGCCCGGTCTGCCGCTCCGCGGCGATCAGGTCCAGCACCACCAGCAGCGCCCGGTCGTCGCTGACCATCGCGCCCCGGTCGTCCACCAGCATGATCCGCTCGCCGACCTGGTCAAACCGGACGCCGAAGGCGGCCCGGGAGGATGCGACCAGCTCGGAGAGACGCTGCATGCCCGCCCGGAGCTGCGCCAGGCTCTGCGTGGGCGACCCCTCGTCGAGCCCGTTATTGACGATGAGCACCTCCACGCCGATCCGGCCGAGCAGCGCGGGCATCACCAGCGAGGCGGTGCCGCCTGCGCAGTCGACCACGACTTTCAGGCCCGCCTCGCGCACGCCGGTCATGTCCACGGACCGGACAAGCTCCTGCGCATAGGCCTCCACCACCCGGGGCGGGTAGGTCAGCTCGGCGATCTCGCCGGGGAAGGCACGCCGGAATTCCTGCCGGGAGACGATCCGCTCCAGCCGGCGGGCGGCGGCCTGGGAAAGGTCGGCGCCGCGCTCGTCGAGGAAAATAATGTCGATCGACTGCGGGTCGCCGGGCGTGGTGCGCAAGGCGATACCACCGCCGCAGGTGGATCGCGCGGTCTCGAACCGGGCCACCGGGAGGGGCTGCGCTTCCAGGTCGACCACGTTGATGGCGCTGGCGTTCAGCGCGCAGTGCACGGCCCGCTTGAAGGCCCGGGCCGCCCGCGAGACATCACGCGATGTCGTGACGACCGCACCCTTCTTCAGGGTGGTCGCGTATGCGCTGGCCAGCCGGACGCACAATTCCGGCGTGATCTCGACGTTGACCAGCCCCGATATGCCGCGCGGCCCGAACAGGGTGCGCTGGCCCCGGGATTCCCAGATGACGCTGTTGTTGACCACCGCGCCGGCCTCGATGGTCTTGAACGGGTAGACCTTCACCCCGGCGGAGAGGTAGGCCTCCGGCTCGATCACGCACTCGTCCCCGACGACGGCGGACTCCTCGATCCGGGCCGAGCTCATCACGTCGGTGTTCTTGCCGATCACGCAGCCGCGCAGGGTGACGCCCTGGCCGATGTAGACGTTGTTGTGCACCACCGCGCGGTGCAGGAACGCCCCCTCCTTGATCACCACGTTGCTGCCGACGACGGTGAACTCGCGCAACTGCGCGCCCGCCTCGACCTTGGCGTAGTCACCGATGCAGAGCGGCCCGGATAGCAGCGCCTCCGGGTCCACCTCCGCGCCCTCGGCCACCCAGACCCCCGGCGACACCTCGAAACCGTCGATCTCCGTGTCCACCCGGCGCGACAGCACGTCCGCCTGAGCCTTTAGGTAACTTTCATGTGTTCCGACGTCCTCCCAGTAGCCGTCGGCCACCCAGCCGAACAGCGGCGCCCCGGCCTCCAGCAGGCTGGGGAAGACATCGCCCGACCAGTCCACCGACTCCCCGGCCGGCACCTTCGCGAGAACCTCAGGTTCCATCACGTAGATGCCGGTGTTGACCGTGTCCGAGAACACCTGACCCCAGGTGGGCTTCTCCAGGAAGCGCTGGATGCGGCCGTCCTCGCCGACAATGACGATCCCGAATTCCAGCGGGTTCGGCACCCGGGTGAGAGCCACCGTGACGAGCGCCCCGTTTTCCTTGTGCGCCTGCAGCAGCGCCGAAAGGTCGATGTCGGTCAGCGCGTCCCCCGAGATCACCAGGAACGGCGTATCGCGCAGCGCATCCTCCGCGTTCTTCACGCTGCCCGCCGTACCCAGCGGCGTCTCCTCGGTGGCGTACTGCAGGCTCATGCCGACGTCCTCGCCGTCGCCGAAGTAGTTGCGGACCAACGAGGCGAGGAACTGGACCGTGACCACGGTCTCGGTAAATCCGTGCCGCTTGAGCAGCCGCAGGACATGCTCCATGATCGGCCTGTTGGCCACGGGGAGCAGCGGCTTGGGCTGGTTGGCGGTCATCGGGCGCAGCCGGGTACCCTCCCCGCCGGCCATGACCACGGCCTTCACCGGTGATGACTCTCCCTTCGTCCGCTCATCGTCACATCGTTCCCATCATCGCGGGCCGGCCGCGGGCGGGCTACCGCCGGGTAGGCCAGTGCCGCCGGCCGGTTGCGTTACAGCCTCGGACCGGACCTGTGAGATCAGGTTCCGGGCCTGGGACAGGTAGAGCCCCGCCGCGGTCCAGTAGAGTGCCGTGCCCCAGATCGCGAAAGCCCAGCCGGTGATCCGGGCCACCTCGGCCGGCGTTCCGGCGTGCGCGCCGAGAAAGAGCAGCGGGAACGCGTACAGCAAGCAGGCGGTGGCCGCCTTGCCGATCAGGCTTACCTGCAGCGGCAGGTAGCCGAAGCGGCGCAGCACTAGCAGGGCCACGCCCAGCACCAGTTCGCGGGCGACCAGCAGGCCGACCAGCCACCACGGAATGATGCCGCGGACGGCCAGGCCGACGAGCGTGGCGGCAATATAGAGCCGGTCAGCCGCGGGATCGAGCACCTGACCGAGACGGCTCAGCTGATTCCACGCGCGGGCTATCTTGCCGTCCAGCCAGTCGGAGAATCCGGCCGCAATCAGCAGGCCGACCGCCCAGCCGTCGGCCTTGGGCCCGAGTACCAGCCACAGGAACACCGGGACGCCAGCGAGACGAGCCAGGCTGATTCCGTTCGGCACGGTCCAGATCCGGGCCTCGCTGTCCGGTTCGCCGCGGGGCGCGCCGCGGCCCGGCCGCGGCGGCTCGTGCGCCGCCCCAGGCGCCGCCCGGGCCGCGTCCTCCGCGGCGCCCTGGCCGCTCGTGCCTCGGTCCACGGTGGGGCCCCCTCACTCGTGGTACACACCCGCGGCCGACCTTACCTGGCGGCCGCGCATGCGGCTCACCGCCGGCCGGCCGGCGAGCGAGGTCTTCGGCGGCCCGACCCGGCGCTCCACCCCGGGCGGCCCGGAAGAATGCACGTCCCGAATTGCTTATTATTGAGGGCGGGCAAACGGGAGCATTATGAAAAGCTGCCGGATTATATCATGGGAGAGGCTAATTGTCGAACGGAGAAATGGCACAGGAGCAGGAATACATTTCCATGCTCTACGGTCGGCTCGACAGCATCCGGGAACGCGCCTCCACCCGGCTGGCCAGGGTGATGAAGGAACCAGGCGGGACGCATCAGGCCCGGTCGGAACGCGATGCGCTGACCGCCATGTATTTTCGCCAGATCGCCCAATTCGACGCGGCGGAGAACGGGCTGTGCTTCGGCCGGCTCGATTTCGAGGCTGGCGAAACACACCACATCGGCCGGATCGGCATCCGGGACGAGTCGGCTGACTACGAGCCGCTGCTGATGGACTGGCGCGCCCCGGCCGCGCGCCCATTTTATCTCGCCACGGCCGCCTCGCCCGACGGCGTGCGGCGCCGCCGGTACATCAAGACCCGGCACCGGACGGTCATCAGCCTGGACGACGAAGTGCTCGACCTGGCCACCGCCGACCCGGGCCAGCACCAGGGCCTGACCGGCGAGGCCGCGCTGCTGGCGGCGGTCACCGCCGGGCGGACCGGCCGGATGAGCGACATCGTCGAGACCATCCAGGCCGAGCAGGACGCGATCATCCGTTCCGGGCTGAGCGGCGTGCTTGTCGTCCAGGGCGGACCTGGCACCGGAAAGACCGCGGTCGCCCTGCACCGCGCGGCCTTCCTGCTGTACACGCACCGGGAACAGCTGTCCAAGCGCGGTGTGCTGATCATCGGCCCGAACACCACGTTCCTGCGCTACATCGGGCAGGTCCTGCCGTCACTGGGCGAGACCGGCGTGCTGATGTCCACCATTGGCGACCTGTTTCCCGGGATCAGCGCGCACCGGGCCGAGCCGCCCGCGGCCGCGGAGGTCAAGGGCAGGCTGGCGATGGCCGGCGTGGTGGCCGCCGCGGTGCGCGACCGCGAGGCGGTGCCGGCCGACGCTCTGGAGATCGTCGTGGACCGGGTGCCGCTCCAGCTGGACCGGCGTATCGTCTCGGCCGCGCGGACCCGGGCCCGGCGATCCCGCAGGCCGCACAACGCCGCCCGGCCGATCTTCGCCCGGGAGATCATCGAGGCGCTCACCCAGCAGCTCGCCGACCGGGTCGGTGCGAATGTGCTGGGCGAGGGAAACCTGCTCAGCGCCGACGACATCGCGGACCTGCGCCGGGAAGTGGCCACCGAGCGCGCCGTCAGGGCGGCCCTGGACCAGTTCTGGCCGGTGCTGACTCCGCAGCGGCTGCTCGATGACCTGTTCTCCGCCGCCGACCGGCTGTCCGCCGCGGCGCCGGAGCTGACCAGCGCGGAACGGGATCTGCTGCGCCGCGATCCGGGCGGCGGGTGGACGGCCGCCGACGTCCCGCTGATCGACGAGGCGGCCGAGTTGCTCGGCGAGGACGACCGGGCCGCCCGCGCGGCCCAGGAGCGGGACCGGCGGGAGCGGATCGCCTACGCGCAGGGCGTGCTGGACATCCTGGCCCGGGACGTGTCCGACGACCCCGACCCGGAGATCCTCACCGGTTACGACATGATCGACGCGACCAGGCTGGCGGAGCGGAATTACGACGAGACGTACCTGACCGCGGCCGAGCGCGCGGCGATCGACCGGACCTGGGCCTTCGGGCATGTCATCGTGGACGAGGCGCAGGAACTCTCCGAGATGGCCTGGCGGATGCTGATGCGGCGCTGCCCGGCCCGGTCAATGACCCTGGTCGGGGACGTCGCGCAGACCGGCGACCTGGCGGGCACGTCATCGTGGCAGCGAGTCCTCGGGCCGCATGTGCAGGACCGGTGGCGGCTGGAGCGGCTGAGTATCAACTACCGGGCACCGGCCGAGATCATGGCGGTCGCCGCCGACGTCCTGACCGGGATCGACCCGTCGCTGGAGCCGCCGCGCTCGGTCCGCGAATCCGGCGTCCAGCCCTGGCGCGAGGAGGTGCCGGAGACGGACCTGCCCGGGCGGCTGGCTGAGCTGGTGGCCAGGGAGGCGGCCAGCATGAGCGATGGGCGGCTGGCGGTGATCGTGCCCGCGACCCGCCTGGCGGAACTGGGCCAGGCGGTCCGCGCCCAGGTCCCCGACGCCGCCGTCGGTGAGGAGCCCGAACTGTCCAGCCAGGTCGTCGTGCTCAGCGTCGCCCAGGCCAAGGGTCTTGAGTTCGACTCGGTGTTCGTCGTCGACCCGCACCGGATCCTGGCCGATTCCCCACGCGGCGCGGGCGACCTCTACGTGGCGCTGACCCGCGCCACTCAGCACCTGGGCGTGCTGCACAGTGGCCAGCCGCCGGCCGTGCTGGCGCGGATGCGGCCCCGGATAACTGACGGCAGGCACGAGGCCGCTCATAACGTTTGAATAAATTGTAAAGCCCATTGAATTTCCGGAATGCCGAATGAGTGCGATCCAGGCGGGTAGTGGGGAGCAGGTCAAAGCGATGCATCCACGAGTGGAGGAAACACCGATGCTGACCCTGACCGACAGTGCTGTGACAGCCATCCTGACCCTCACCTCGCAGCCCGAACTGCCCGAAGACACCGGCTTGCGCATCATGGCCCAGGATGCGGACGCGCCTTCGTTCCAGGTGACACTGGCCGAGAACCCGGTCGCCGGGGACCAGGTGATCGAGGAGAACGGCGCGCGCGTGTTCCTGGAAGCCAACGCGGCCGCCGCGCTCGACGACAAGGCGCTTGACGCGCAGGTGGACGCCGAGGGAACGGTGGCGTTCACGGTGGCCTTGCAGACGCCATGAGCGTGGCCCGTCACCGCGAGTGACCCTCGCGGTGACGGGCCCTCACCAGGCCAGCCGATGGCGATGGGCCGCTACGCGGCCTGCCAGAGGGTGGCGATGCCCTGGCCGACACCGATGCACATGGTGGCCGCGGCCCGCGTCGCGCCTCGCCGCCGGAACTCATGCAGCAGCGTGGTGGTGATCCGCGCGCCGGAGCAGCCGAGTGGGTGCCCGATGGCGATCGCTCCGCCATTGACATTGACCCGGTCCGGGTCGAGTTTGAGTTCGTCAGACACGGCCACCGCCTGCGCCGCGAACGCCTCGTTGACCTCGAGGAGGTCGAGGCGGCTGACTTGCCAGCCAGCGCGGCCCAGCACCTTGCCCATGGCGGGCACCGGGCCGATGCCCATGTAGTCAGGATGCACGCCCGCGGCGGACGTGCCGACGTACCGGGCCAGCGGCGCCGCTCCCACCTCGGAAAGAACCTTCTCCGACACGAGAAGCAGCCCGGCCGCGCCGTCGTTGAGCGGCGAGGAGTTCCCCCCGGTCACCGTGCCCCCGGCGCGGAACACGGGCCGCTTGGCCGCCAGGTCGGCCAGGGTCAGGTCCGGCCGTATGCTCTCATCCTGGCTGATCTCCCGGCCAGTGGCGGTGACCGGGACGATCTCGCCAGTGAACCGCCCGGCCTGCTGCGCGGCGGCGGCGCGCTGGTGACTGCGCAACGCGAACTCGTCCTGGCGCTCGCGGCTGACGCCGTAGCGGTTCGCCACGTTCTCCGCGGTCTCGCCCAGGGTGATCGGCGGGTACATCTCCTGCATCAGCGGGCTGACCAGCCGCCAGCCGAGCCTGGTGTCGGCGACCCCGGCCTCGCGGGGGAACGGGTCCGCCGCGCGGGGCAGCACGAACGGCGCCCTGGTCATCGACTCCGCACCCCCGGCCAGCACGATGTCCGCGTCACCGCAGGCAATGGCCCGGGCGGCGCTGGCGATCGCCTCCAGCCCGGACCCGCACAGCCGGTTCACGGTCGCGCCGGGCACCTCCACCGGAAGGCCGGCCAGCAGCACACCCATCCGCGCCACGTTCCTGTTGTCCTCGCCGGCCTGGTTGGCGGCCCCCCAGTACACGTCGTCGATCCGCGCCGGGTCCAGCCATGGGCTGCGGGCGAGCAGCGCCCGGAGCACATCAGCGGTGAGATGGTCCGGCCGGACGGAGGACAGTGCGCCCTTGATCTTGCCCACCGGGGTCCGGCAGGCGTCCACCGCGAAAACCGCCGTCATGTCTACCTCCGCGCACAGCGCCGCTGCCTGCGATGAGATTACCCGCCGGCCGACGGGGGCCACGCTGCGCGGACGGCGAGCGCGGCGACCCCGGCAGTCCCGGCGAGGGCGATCGCCGCCCGGTAGCCCGGCGGGGAGGCGACCGGGTCAACCGAGCAGCCGTGCACCGGGGCGCCTGCAGGCCCGCTGACCACGGGAAAGCCGTCCAGCCCGTGGGCGATGCCTGCCCCGGTGCACTTGAGCACCGCCTCGGCCCGCACCCACCAGCGGATGATCGCCTCGTGCCGCTCCGGTTCGGGCAGCGCGGTGATGACGGACGCGTCGCCACGGTGCATCGCCGAGGTCATCGAGCACATGCACCCGCGCGGCTCCTGTTCCACGTCGATGCCCACCGGCTGGGCCGCGACCGCCACCAGCACGGCGTCACCGCTGTGCGCCAGCGAGAACTGCGGGCCGCCCGCGCTCCCCGGGCCGGCCAGCACGGGGCGGCCGTCCGGTCCGCCGCACTGCGGGCACGGGACCCGGCCTACCACCAGTTCCCCGGGCGGGACGTCGAGGTAGCTGGACAGCACCTGGCGCAACATGACATGCGCGGCCTGATAACGGTGCCGGTCGGCGGCAAAGGCGAACGAGCCTGCTTTGGCGCGCTCGGCCTCGTCGAGGTCGGCCAGGTCGGCGGGGCTGGGGTGGACCGAGCGGATATCGAACCACCACAGGTCCGCGCCGGACACTGCTGGCCGGGGCCGCATCAGCCGGCGCCGGTGGTGTCAGCGGCCGCGCGCTCGCCGACGAAGGCGGCCAGGGTGCCGAGAGTGGCCAGCGCGTCGAGGTTGAGATCGTCGGCGGCGACATCGACGCCGAACCGCTGCCGTATTTCCCGCAGCAGCAGCGTGCCGGTCAGCGAGTCGAGCGCGACAGCCTGCCCGAACAGCGGCATGTCCGCCGGTATGTCCAGCATCTCCGGGCGCCCGGTGGCCACGGCCAGGATGCGGCGGATCTCATCAGCGATCGCGGCTGCCGCGGCGCTTGCTGGGCCCGCGCCGGCGCTCACGGCTCACCCGGGCCGCTGACCCAGCCCGGCAGTTCCGGCAGCGGCCCGCCCAGGTCCAGCCGGAACACCGCCCGGCCCGCTGTCCCGGCCCCGCCCGCTGTCCCGGCCCCGCCCGCCGGCTGGCTGGCCGCCGCCCGGAAACCCGCGGCCGCCAGGGCGAGCCGCAGCGGCACGTTGCGGTCATTGAGCGCGCACGGGATCTGCAGTGCCTCGGCACCTTCCCGGGCCGCCAGCCGGGCCAGCCAGGCCAGCAGGCCCTCGATGACGCCGCGGCCCATGGCCCGGCAGGACATCATGAGCAGCCGCACTGTCCAGGTCCCCGGGCCCTGCTCGGTCACGCTGGCGCCGACCAGGCCGTCGTCCCCGAAGGTGTCCCGCAGCCGCACCGTAAGCACGCCCCGGGCCGCTGCCCCGGGCCCCGGCTGCAGCGCGGAGGGCCCCGTCGCGCAGATCATCGACCGGAATGCCTCCTCGGTCAGGCCTGCGCCCGCCGAATTGAACTGGCTGGTCCGCTCGGACAGCTCATGCAGCCGGGGCACGTCCGCCGCCTCCGCTGCGGCGATGCTGACCTGCGTGCCGCAGGATCGCAGGAACTCCTCCCTGGACCCGCCGAATGACCGCTCTGCCGCCAGCCTGCGGCGGCGCTGCGCGTACATCGCGCCGCGGCGGCGTGCTTCCGGAGTGATCACCGAAGGGCTGAACTCCGGCCAGCCCACCGCGTCGGCCATGTCCTCCGGGGAGAGCACGAGAACCGGCGGCAGGGCGAAACTCACCTCGGCCCGCTCGTACGGATCGTCGTCCACGAAGGCCAGCGTGCCCGGGGCGATGTTCAGTTCCGCGGCGATCCGCGCCACGGCGTCCGACTTGCGGCCCCAGCCGCACTCGGCCGCGACGAACTCGCAACCGGTGGCCTGCGCGGCATAGGCGGCGGCGGCCGGCGGGTTGCGGCTCGCGATGGCGTGCACGATGCCCCGGCTGGCCAGTTCTTTCAGCACGGCGGTCATCTGGGGGTCCGCTGCTGGCGGCTGCGCGGCTGACTCCAGGTAGACGCCGGACAGCAGGGTGTTGTCGATGTCCCAGACCACGCACTTGACCGTGGGCATGGTCATGACGCGGCCGTCGTGGTCACGGCGGCGTCCCAGGACCGGTGAACGGGGCGCGCCGCTCCATGGTGATGTGCGTCGCCTCAAAGCCGAACTGCCGGTACACCGCGCGCATGCCGAGGTTCCTGGCGTGGACCTTTCCGGTGAGCTGCCCGAATCCGGCCTCGTCGGCCGCCGCGAGCAGCGCGGCCATGAGCTGCTCAGCGACCTGCGCGCGGTCCGGGATGTCGGCCACGGCGAGTGACCGGAAATTGCCATACCTGGCTCCGGTCAGCGAGTTGGTCCGGCCGGACAGCCACGCCCAGCCCACCGCCACCTCCGGCGCCGCCCGCGCGGCGGCCACCAGGGTGATCTCCCCGGGCTTGCCCAGCGCGCCGGACACCCGCTTGCGGTGCAGGGCGGGATCGGCGATGGCGTCGTCGCCGAAGGAGACCCGGGCGATCTCTATCTCGAAGCCGGCCAGCGCGTCGAGGTCGCTCTCGGTGGCCGCCCGGATCAGGTAACTGGCCGCGTGGGGTGTCACCGGCGCTCCCGGGCCATCGGCCGGTACGCGGGTGTCACCGGCGCTCCCGGGCCATCGGCCGGAACACGGTGCCTGCGCACTCCGGGCAGCCGGCCGCCTTGAGCTCGCTGATCTGCGGCCATGATCCGCCCGGCCCGACCGTGTGCACCGCCGCGCACCCGGCGCACCGGTAGGGCCTGGTCGGCGCGGCCCGCGTGTCGGCCGTGTAGAGCGGGCCCGGGTAGTCACCGGTGACGGCCGGCCCGGTCAGCGTCGTGGTCCGCAGGTGCATCAGGTGGGAGGTGCCGCCCAGGATGCCCGCGCCCAGGTACTCGTTGAAGCCGGGCAGCAGCGCCCGCACGGTCAGGCCCATGGCGGCGATCAGTTCCTGGGTGCGCAGTGTCTCCTCCGGCCGACGGGTCCCGAACGAGAAGAACACGTGCTGGCCCGCGTCCGGGGTGAGCGCGGACACCGCACGGGACAAGAAGAGCTCGGCGCCAGGCACGGTGTACGGCGGGTCGGTACAGGCCACGTCGAACTGGCCGACCAGGCCAGGTGGCAAGGGCGCGCGCAGGTCATGCTCGGCGAGTTCCACCTCGACGCCGGTCCCGGCCACCTGGGCGCCGATGAAGGCGAGCACGTCCGGGTCGGAATCCACCACGGCCAGCCTCCGGATCCGGGCTCCCCCGCCGGTGGCGGCCGCGAAGGCGGCCACCGCGACCGAGGTGAGGTCGTCATCCCCGAGGACGATGATCCTCTTGCCGTCCAGCGCCCCGGCATCGTGCATGCGCAGCACGCGGTGAATCTTCGTGGCCACCGTGCAATGGGTCTGGTCAAGCTCCGGCTTGGCCTGCGGCGCCGCCGCCGACAACCGCTCCAGCTCGGTCACCAGCGCCCCGAGCGCCTCGGGGATGACCGTGCCGCGGCCGGCGCAGTGCGGACACTGCCCAGAGATGTCGGCCAGGCCGGCGCCGAAGGCGCTGCGGCCCTCCGGGGTCAGCCGCACGGGCCGGCCCCGGTCCACCACGCCGCGCTTGCGCAGCTCGTTGCACACCGCGGTGACCAGCGGCACCGGCAGCTCAGCGGCCCGGCTCACGTCACGGGCGGCCACCGGCTCACTGCGGGCGATGACCCGCAGGACGTCCCTGACCCCTGACTCCCCCTCGGCGAGGCCAACCGCCGAGGCGACCTCGGTCACAATGACGTCTGCGTCCATGCGCTCAGGTTCTCCATGCCGCCGCGGCCGGGCCCGTCCCGCTGGCGGCAAGTACGGTATCCTCCCACATCATGCCGGGCAACCGAGCACCAAGCGCGCACCCGGAGCCGCAGCCGCCGCAGGCTCCGCCGCCAAAGGTGCTACATGCGCTCGACGCGTCCCTCACCCTGCTCTCCCCGGTCGCCGACATCAGTGAGCTCACCGCCCACGCTACGGCCGCTGTCCAGGCCGGGCAGGGCAACGTGCTCGATGCCAGCCACGTCATCTTCCCCAACGGCGCGATCACCCTGGTGCTCATCCTGGCCGAGTCACACCTGAGCATCCATACCTGGCCCGAAGAGAATCTGATCGCCATCGACCTGTTCAGCTGCGGGAACATCGACGGTCCCAAGGTCATCAGCGAGCTGGTCCGCCTGCTGCGGCTGGAGGGTGTCTCGGTCCGCCAGCTGGCCCGCGGCACCGAAGCCGGCCGCGGCTGACTCCCCGGGAACTGCCCAAACTCCGGGAGTCCTAGACAGGCACGGACAGCGACAGGCCGAACTGGCGGTCCGCGTCGGTCCACCAGGAGCGCATCGCGAACCCGGCCACGGCAAGTTCCGCCTCGACACCACTGCGGCGGAACTTGGCCGACACTTCGGTGCGCATCTCCTCGCCCGCCGCGAAATCCACGGCCAGGCCGATAGCGGGCAGCGTGACCTGCTGGTCCTGGACTGACCGCAGCCGCATCTCGATCCACTCCGCACCGGCGTCCCAGATCGCGACGTGCTCGAACGCGTCACGGTCGAAGTTCGCGCCGAGCTCGGCGTTGAGCACAGCGAGCACGTTCTTGTTGAAGGCGGCGGTCACCCCGGCCGGGTCGTCGTAGGCGGCGACCAGGACGGTGGGGTCCTTCACCAGGTCGGTGCCGAGCAGCAGGGCGTCTCCCCGGCCCAGCCCGGACCGCAGCCGGGCCAGGAACGCCACCCGCTCCGCGGGCAGCAGGTTGCCGATCGTGCTGCCCAGGAACGCGACCAGGCGGGCCCCGTCGGCGGCCGGCAGGTTCAGGTGCTCCTCAAAATCAGAGACCACCGCCGTCACCGACAGGCCCGGGTAACTCACCAGCAGCCGGTTGGCCGCCGCGATGAGGGCTGATTCGCTCACGTCCAGCGGCACGTAGCGGCGCAGCGTGCCGCCATCGCGCAGCGCGTCCAGCAGCAGGCGCGTCTTGTCCGACGAGCCGGAGCCCAGCTCGACCAGCACGGCGGCCCCAGTCGCGGCCGCGATCTCGCCGGACGCCGCGTGCAGGATGGCTCGCTCCGCCCTGGTCGGGTAGTACTCGGGCAGCAAGGTGATCTTCTCGAACAGCTCGCTGCCCCGCTCGTCGTAGAACCACTTGGGCGACAGTGTCTTCGGCCTAGCGGTCAGGCCGGCCAGCGCGTCTGCGCGCAGCGCAGAGGCGAGGAACCCGTCGGGCAGCCAGCGTTCGACGGTGATGTCTGTCATCGGCAGTGCTCCGTCATCAGTGCAGAATCCTTCCGTCGTCTGGGACCGGGCGAGGTTGCCAGTCCCAGGGGACCGCCAGCGGGCGCACATCAACGGCTCCCGCGGTGGCCATCAGCACGGACCTTCCCGGCACATCGGTCCAGTCGTGCCCGTCATCGTCGGGTTCGGAGGCAATCACCGTCCGGCCTGGCGCCACGCTGTAGGACAGGGTGTCGCCCGCCGCCGTGGCCGCGATGACCTCGCCGTCGGTGAGCAGGAAATTGAACCGCCCGGTCACCCCGTGGTAATCAAGGTCCGCCACCGTGGCGGCCAGCGCGTCGGCCGGCGGCCGCCCTTCGTCCAGTTGCCGCAGCACCAGGGCCCACGCCAGGGCCGAATCGCAGCGTGCCTCCAAGGCGAGGAGCCGCGCCGCGGGCAGCGTCGCGGCGAGGCCGGCAGTAGCGTCCGGCCATCCGTTAAGGACGCCGTTGTGGCTGAACAGCCACCGGCCGCTGCGGTACGGCGCAGCGGCCGTCTCGCCCAGGTCGGTGCCATCGGTGGCCGAACGGGCCGCGGCGAGCAGCGCGCGGGTCCTGGTCACCCGGGCCAGGTCGGCGAAAGACGGGTCGGCCCACAGCGGCCGCGCACGCCGGTAACGTGCCGGGTCCGGGTCTCCGTCCGCGTACCAGCCCACGCCGAACCCGTCGGCGTTCACGGTGCCGTAGCGCTGCCGGCGGGGTGCCCAGGCTTGCTGCATCAGCCCGTAGGGCGGGTCGCAGATCACCTCCCGGAGGGTGACAGGCGGTCCGAGATAAGCCAGGTGCCGGCACATGATTCCCCCTCACGCTGTCCCGCCGGCCGCGGCGGGCGCCGCGTCGCGGGCGGTACGGAAGCCGGCGAAGATCTGCCTCCGCACCGGGTAGTCCCAGTTGCGGAACGTGCTCCGGCAGGCCACCGAGCCCACCGCGAACGAGCCGCCGCGCAGCATCTTGTACTCGCTGCCGAAGAACACCTCCGAGTACTCCCGGTAGGGCCAGGCGCGGAACCCGGGGTAAGGCAGGAAATCGCTGGATACCCACTCCCAGACGTCCCCGACCAGCTGGCGGGCACCACAGGGCGCCGCGCCATCCGGGTAGCTGCCGACCGGGGCCGGCTGGAGGTGGCGCTGGCCCAGGTTGGCCAGCCGGGGTGACGGGTCGGCGTCACCCCAGGGGAACCGGCGGGACCGCCCGCTGGCCGGGTCGAATCTGGCTGCCTTCTCCCATTCGGCCTCGGTAGGCAGGCGGCGGCCCGCCCAGCGGGCGTACGCGTCCGCCTCATACCAGCACACATGCAGGACCGGCTCGGCCGGCGGAACCGGCTCGGTCACCCCGAATCTGGTCCGCAGCCAGCTGTTTCCCTCGCGGCGCCAGGTCATCGGGGCGCGCAGGCCGGCCCGCTGCCGGTGGGCCCACCCGGCCTCGCTCCACCACCGCGGATCGTCGTACCCGCCGGCCGCGATGAACGCCTGGTACGCGGCGTTGCTGACCGGGGTGGTGTCCAGGTAGAACGATGGGACATGCACAGTGTGCGCGGGCCGCTCGTTGTCCAGCGCCCACGGCTCGGCGGAGGTGCCCATGGTGAACGGGCCGCCGGGGACGAGCACTTCGGCAGGCAGGCTGATCGCATCCGGCGGCGGCGGCCCGGGCGGCGGAGCGGACAGCGCCGGCGCACCCTTGCGGAGCTGATGCGTGATGAGCATGGTCTCGTCGTGCTGCTGCTCGTGCTGCGTGACCATGCCGAACGCGAACCCGTCGGTGACCAGCGGGGTCCCGGCGAACTTGGCCCCCTCCAGCAGGTCGAGTACCCGGCCCCGGACCTCCCTGGCATAGGCCCTCGCCTCGCCCGGCGGCAGCAGGGGCAGGGTGGGGCGCTCGGACCGGGGATGCTCGAAGGCGTCGTAGAGCGGGTCGATGTCCGGGCGCATCGCCTCCCGGCCCCCCACAGCGCGCAGCAGCCACAGCTCCTCCTGGTTGGCGATGTGCGCCAAGTCCCAGACCAGCGGCGACATCAGCGGCGAATGCTGGCGTACCAGGTCGTCGTCGTCCAGGCAGTCGGTCAGCAGGCGGGTCCGCTCCCGCGCGGTCAGCAGGCTGCCGGCGATCGTCTCGCGCAGCGCGTCCGGATCATCGGCGCTGCCGCGCTGCTGCTCCGCGGCGCTTGCACCGGGTGTCGGTGTCATGGCTGGCCCTCCAGCGACATATCGGGTTCATGGTGACGGTCTGCGTGGTCGGCCGCGGCGCGCGCTTCGTCCAGCCGGTCGTCGGCCGGACATCGGTCCCGCAGCACGTAGCGTTCCGCGTAGGCACTGACCGCGTCCCGCACGGGCCGCGGCGCGCCGCGGCGGCCGAGCGCGGCCAGCGCCGCCTCGAAACAGCCGCGGCTGGCCCGGGCGAGGCTGGCATCCGCGGGGCCGAGGCGGGCCGCCCGCTGCCACAAGCTCTCTGTCCCGTTGCGGGACGGAGAACTCGCCCGGCCGGGCCAGGACCCGGTGCCAGGCCGGCTCCCCGGCCAGAGATCCATCGCGGCAGCCATCGCGGCCTGCGCCGCGATGGGGTCGTCGACCAGGGCGGACACCACCGCTGTCGGCACGATCCAGCCGTCACCGGGCTGAGCGTCGATCATCCTGAGTTCCAGGTGGCCCTGCGGCCGCACGGGCGGGAACAGTGTGGACAGGTGGTAGGTCAGGTCGTCCGCGGTCGGCCGCCGGTCCCCCGCCCCGCGCAGCCAGTCCCGGAAGGTCAGCCCGGACGGCGCGTCCCAGCACAGCGCACCGGGCTGCCGGACGCACATGACCTGGGCGTCAAGCGCGTAGGCCACCCACGCCGCACGGGGATCCGTGTGCTCGGGCCATCCGTTACCGGTGGCCCCGCCGGTCGATGGCTCCGCATCTGCGGGAGCGCGGGTCCGGCTGGGGTCCAGCCGGCTCCAGGTGGCCTGGCGGGTGGATTTCCAGCCGGTCGGGTGGCCCAGCCGGAGCGGTGAGTTGGCGAACGCGGCCACCAGCACGGGCCCGACCGCGTGCAGCAGGCGCCAGCGCCAGCGGAACCCCGCGGGGCCTGGCCCTTCCTCGCCGGCATCCACGCTGACTTGCACCGAGGCGGTGCTGCACATCATGATCCGGCCCCACGGCCCGCCCCGGTCGAAGAACTGCTCCATGGCCAGGTACCGCGGCTGGTCCAGCACGCGGCGGGGCGGCCGGATCGGGTCCATGCCCTGGCCGGCCAGCCGCAGGCCGGCCTGCCGGAGGGCGGCCCGCAGGGCGGCGAGATCGTCGGAGACGGCGCTGACACAGCCGCTCAGGCCTGGCGCGGGAGCGGAACTCAGCTCCACCTGGCCGCCGGGCTCAGTGGTCAGTAGGCTTTCGCCGGGCAATGCTCCGGGCGTGGCCAGGCGGGCCAGCGCCTCGGTGACTCGGTGCTGGTCAACGTGCAAGGCGGGGTCGCGCCCGTCCTTGACCAGCCATTCGAGTTCGACCCCCAGCCGGCCGGGCGGCCCAGTCTTGAAGCAGATACCCTGGGCCTGCTCCTCGGCGTCACGCTCAGTAAGCGGAGGGCCAGGTGCGTAGGCAACGCTGTCTCGGCTGTAGCTCATGACATCGCCCCATCCATGTCGGGATTCCGGCTGGCATGCCGTAGTGAACCTACTTGGCGGCTCTGACATTTCGGCCTGTCATACCCTGAGACCGCCCCGCGATGCAGCCCTGGAGGCCGGATGACCGAGCATGAGGTGGACGTCGTCGTCATCGGCATGGGCCCCGGTGGGGAGGATGTCGCCGAGCGCCTCGCCGAAGCGGGCCTGTCGGTAGCCGGCGTGGAGGCCAGGCTGGTCGGCGGGGAATGCCCGTACTGGGGGTGCGTGCCGTCCAAGATGATGATCCGGGCCGCGGACCTGCTGGCTGAAGGCCGGCGGATCCCCGGCATGGCGGGCAGTTCCCAGGTGGATCCCGACTGGGCACCGGTGGCCAGCCGGATCCGCGCCGAGGCCACTGACGACTGGGATGACAAGGTGGCCGTGGACCGGTTCACCGGCAAGGGAGGCATGTTTTTCCGCGGCCACGGCACCATTACCGCCCCCGGGGAGGTCACCGTCGGTGACCAGACGTTGCGCGCACGGCGCGGGATCGTCATCAACAGTGGAACGGAACCAGCTATACCGCCCATTCCCGGGCTGGCGGGCACCCCCTTCTGGACGAACCACGAGGCGATCGAGGCGACCCAGGTGCCGGCGTCGCTCCTGGTGCTCGGCGGCGGGGCTATTGGCGCCGAGCTTTCCCAGGTCTTCGCCCGTTTCGGGGCCAGGGTCACCGTGGTCGAAGGCGCCGATCACCTGATCGCCCTGGAGGAGCCCGAGGCCGGGGCGCTCATCGGCGAGGTGTTCCGCCACGAGGGGATCGACGTGCGCACCGGCGCCGCAGCGGCGGAAGTGAGCTACGGCGATGCCGGCTTCATGCTGACCCTCGCGAACGGCGCGCAGGTGACCGGTGATGAACTACTGGTCGCCACCGGGCGGCGCACGAACCTCGCGTCGGTCGGGGTCGGCGCGATTGGCGTGGACGAGCAGGCCCATGCCATCCCGGTCGATGACCACCTGCGGGTGGCGCCCGGGGTGTGGGCGGTTGGCGACATCACCGGCAAGGGCGCGTTCACGCACATGTCGATGTACCAGGCGAACATCGTGGTCGGCGAAATCCTCGGCCAGGAGGTCGCGCCCGCCGAGTACCACGCGGTGCCGCGGGTGACCTTCACCGACCCGGAGATCGGCGCGGTCGGCCTGACCGAGGCCCAGGCCCGGGAGCTGGGCCTGGCGGTGCGGGTGGCCGTGACCCCGATCCCGAAGTCCACCCGGGGCTGGATCCACAAGGCGGGCAACGACGGCTTCATCAAGCTGGTCGAGGATGCCGACCGAGGGATCCTGGCCGGCGCCACCTCGGCCGGCCCGTGGGGTGGCGAGGTTCTCGGCGCGCTCAGCGTCGCCGTGCACGCGCGGGTCCCAGTACAGCGGCTCCGCGAGATGATCTACGCCTACCCCACGTTCCACCGCGCCATCGAAGCGGCCCTGCGCGACCTCCGCTGACGCGGCACGCTGGATGATCGGTGGGCCTGGCCACGGATGCCCCTAGGATCTCCCTCATGCCCGTCGGGTCAGATCAGACACGGCTTGTCGTCCTGCGGGGAAACTCTGGCTCCGGTAAGAGCACGGTGGCGAAGGCGCTGCGCGAAGCCTGCGGGCGCGGTGTCGCGTGGGTGTCGCAGGACCTTGTCCGCCGCATCATCCTCAAAGAGCGGGACGAGCCAGGCGCGGTGAACATCGGGCTGCTGGATCAGGTAACCCGCTACTCACTGGACCATGGCTACCATGCCGTCCTCGACGGCATCCTGTACGCGGACCGGTACGAGCAGATGCTGGCCGGGCTCCAGAGCGACCATCTCGGCCTGTCCCGCTTCTATTACCTGGACGTGTCCATGGACGAGACAGTGCGCCGCCATGCAACACGCCCGCAAGCCGCGGAGTTCGGGGCCGGCGATATGCGCGCCTGGTACCGGCGACGAGACCTTCTTGCCCACGTGAGCGAGCGCATCATCCCGGAAACGAGCGCCCTGCAGCAGACCGTCGATCTCATCCTGGCCGACACACACCTCCTCCAGTCGTGCAAAGGGAAGTAAGAACGGCGCTCCATATCGCCGACACGGTCCGGTCCGGATGCTTGAAATCGGCGAGAGCCTCGTCTCCTGCTTCCCCGGCGGACGGTGCCTTGATGTTTGCGGGCTGTCGGCCTTGCTCCGGTGTGCGGCGGTCGGGATGATACGCAGTAGGCGGCAAGTTGCGGCTTGCGCAGGCCACGGGCGGCGCCTGCCGGGACCCGGCCAGCGTGGTAGTCCCCGGGGGGGAGATCATGATTAGTCGACGCCAGCATTCCCCTGACCTGGGCCAGTCCGGTACAGAGGGAGGTGAGCCTGATGGCTGGCCTGGCGGCTGCATGGCGGCATGAGCCCGAGGCGCCGAGATCCCACCAGGTGCTGATGCAACGATTGCATTCGCGATGGACCAGTGAAGACCAGCACGCATTCCTCGAAGGCCGTTACCTGGAACGGATGGAGCGCGCTGGCCATAACTCCAGCCGGGCGCACCTCGGGACAATGACCGGACGGTTCGTGATCGGCGGCGCGAGCCTGGCGCCCATACTCACTGCCGCGGGCGCAGTGGCCAACTCGGGTTTCCAGTTCTGGTTGAAGATCATCGGTATAGCGATAGGAGCACTGGTCGCCGTCGCTACCGCGATGATGGTCGCCGTCCGCGCCTCGCCGACCTGGCAGACCTACTACGACCTGCGGGTTTCCCTGGAACGGATCGGCTGGCAGGCAGAAGCTGACCCGGGCTACTTGTGGGCAGATTTCGTCACCGCCGTGAATGACGCGGTCACTGCTCACTCTCAGCGCTACACCGCGATGGTCGTCGACCCTTCTACCAGCCGGCCCGGAATGTGATCATCTCCGCGGCGCTCCCGGGACGGGCACTACCGCGTTGTGAGCTGGCCAGGAACGCGCTCGTCGGGTGTGCCCCACGATGCGGAAGGCGCGGATGGCGGGATGACGGCCGCCGCCGTGGGGTTGAGGTCATGGTGGATCACCTTGGCCGCGCGCTCGATCGTGGTAATCCCGTAGCCCATTGACGGGTTGTCTTTCGTGAGGATGACGATGCTGTAGCTGCGCTGATGGCCGGTGAAGCAGCCGATGCTGTGGATGCGCCAGCCGCCGGACGCCAGCGGGAGCCAGCCATTCTTCACGTGCACCGTCAGGCCGGCAGGCGCGCCCGCCGGGACTCCCCACCGCTGAGCGGGAGTGACGTGTGCCATGAGGCCGAGCGCGAACTCCCGCGAGGGGGCGTCCAGGACTGAGTTGGCGGTCATCAGCAGCCTCAGCAAGAGCCACTCGTCGTGCGCGGTGATCAGCGTCAGGCCCCAGTAGCCGCCCGGCCCGGCGCGGGTCTCGGTCATCGTGGCCAGGGTGAGGAAGTGCGTCAGCCGCCCGCGCCCGATCTGTGCCCATAGCGCGGAGGTGGCATTGTTGTCCGATTCGGTAATCATCTCCGTGGCCAGGCTCACCTCGCGCGGGGTGAGGTACCTGTGCTGCTCCATGGCCTCGCGCAGCAGGGCGCCGAGGATTGTCACCTTGACCACGCTGGCTGAATCGAATTGCCTGCGGGCATTGAGCCAGCAGCTCAATTGCCGGCTCTGGTCGTCCACCCGGAGTCCGACCAGGGACATGCGGCCACCCAACGCCGATCGGATGTCCCGGGACAAGCGCGCCGCGAGGGCCGGCTGGGCAGGCGACGTGCAGGTCACGGCGATCGATCCGGCCTGGGGCATCGCGGCCGCCGCCCGCGCCACCGGCCGGTCTGGCCCGGCGCCGGTGGCCTGGGCCTGGGACGCGACAGAGCCCAGCACCGCCGCCGAGACCAGGACCGCCGCCGCACCGCAGCGCAGCGGTCCCCTGCCATTACCCATATCTGCTCGTATTTTAGCCCTGGCCTGCTCATACCAGTCTTGCCGGGCGCCCCGGGCCAGCACGTCTGGGCCGGTTACCTGGATTGACGAGCCCGAACCGCCGTAGACCTCAGTCTTTCAACCTCCTGTCGCTCATGAGGTGAAGAACTCCACCAGGACCGGGGCGAGCGCGCCCGGGTTCACCTCATGCGTCTGACCCTCCAGTGTCCGCAGCTGGCCCTGCTGGATCGCCTGGCTCAGCACCCGCGCCGCGTCGGGCATGAACGGAAGGCTCGCGTCGCCCGCCATCACGAGGGCGGGCACCGAGACACGCACGGCCAGTTCGGTCGGCACCGACCAGGGCTGGCCCAGGATGGCGGCGTGGTCGTAGGCCAGCGTCGGCGCGACGGCTTCCAGGCCCGGCCAGAACGGCGCGCGGCGCATGCCGTCGACCTGCTCGGCGGGCGTGCCCACAAACCGCATGAACAGGGCCACGGCGTCGCCCCGGCGGCCTTCGGCCAGGGCCTCTCTCAGCTGCCTGAGGTATTGGCTCCAGGACTCCTGTGCGCCAGGGTCGTTGTTGTAGGGGGGCTCGTACATGGCGATCTTGCTGACCTTGCTGCCGAGCCTTATGGCCGCCCGCATGGCCAGAGGCCCTCCGGACGAGTGGCCGTAGAGGAACGCCGAGCCGCCGGCGCGGTCGATCAGCGCCTCGATGTCGTCGATCTCCCGGTCGACCGCGTAGGGCAGTGTGTCCCCGCTCTCGCCGCGGCCGCGGCGATCAAAGCCGTAGACCGTGAAGTGCGGCGCGAGCAGCGTGGCCAGCTCCGCCACGGAGCCGGACGAATGGACGGTCAGCGCGCCGTCGACCAGAATCAGGGCCGGTCCCTCGCCCTGCTTGTCGTAAGCGATCGTCGTGCCGTCGGGTGAGCTGAGTGTGTTCATGGTTGTCTCCTCCGGCTTAACCACGCAGGAATGGCTCGTCGCCGCGTTTGGCCACCGCGTCAGATACCGCCCAGCTGGAACGCCTCGCCCAGTAACCGGCACCACCGCAACCAGGCAAGCGCGCCCGCTTTTCGAACCGATTCCCCCCACGGTCCGCAGTGGCACAACACCAGCCGGGCCAGCCATCTCAGCTGTGCAGCGTCTTCTTGACGTACTCCCCGACCGCTTCGCGGGCGCCGGGCGAGTCCCACATCCGGCGCACCAGGCCGTCGGTCGCACGCCCCTTCACGATGCGGTCCAGCGCGGGACCACGGACCTGGCCGCGAGTGTGCCGCAGCGGCTCGGCGGGCAGCGCGGCGAACCCGCCCGCGACCGCGACCGCGCGCTCCAGCACCGCCCCCTCCGCCGCGGCCTCGTCGATGAGACCGAGGCGGATGGCCTCATCAACGGGATACGTCCGGCCGAAGCAGGTCAGTTCCCTGAGCCGGGCGGTGCCCACGGCGAAGCGCAAGATCTCCAGCGCGGTAATCGGAAACGGGACCCCGACAAGCAGTTCGGTGACGCCGATACGCCCATGGCCGGCATTCATCACCCGGTGGTCACATGCACTGGCAAGAATGCAGCCGCCGGCGATCGCGTGCCCATTCACGGCCGCGACCACGGGCAGGGAGCAGTTGAACACCGCGAGGAAGACCTCACTCAGGGCGGGCAGGAACTCATCGAGGTAACCGGGGCCGCCGTCACGCAACCGCAGCAGGTCAACACCCGCCGAGAAGATAGACCCGCGCCCGGTAAGCACGACAGCGCGGAAACCATCGTGCTCCAGCTCGCCAAGCTGTGCGGCAAGCTCCCGGCACAAGGCCGTGTCCAGGGCATTCGCTTTGCCGTACGCCATCCGGACCACGGCCACACGACCATCCGCCTCGACGCTGATCAAGGCCGGGGATTCCCGTCCATCAAGAGCCTCCCGCGCTCACCACCGCATCCTCAGCACTCAACCTAACCCGATCCGGCGGAGTCACCCGGTGGGACCGCGTCACCCGGTGGGACCGCGCGCCGGGAGCTGTAGCCGGTGAAGCCGGGCAGGGCCAGGCAGACCAGGCCGACCGCTCCCACGCAGATGAGGCCGCCGGACCAGAGCGCGAACCGGGGCGTCGAGATACTGGCGACCCCGCCGGCCCGCAACTGGCCCGCTGACGGGCCGACGCCGTAGCTCAGCATTTCGACCCCGGCCAGGCGGCCGCGCAGCGAGTCAGGGATGCTCTGGTTCCACAGCGTGTCGCGGAAGATCCCGGACACCATGTCGGCACCCCCGGCGACCGTCAGGCAGGCCAGGGCGACTCCGATGCCCGGGGCCAGCCCGAACGCGGTGATCGCGAGCCCCCAGACGGCGGCCGCGACGGCGATCGCGCGGCCATGCCGGTGCACCTGGCCCATCCAGCCGCTGGCCGCCGAGATCACCAGGGCGCCGACCGAAGGCGCGGCGAACATCAGCCCGACCGACCACGGCGCGTGCAGCGTGGCCGCGATGAACGGGAACAGCGCGTTGGGGTAGGCGAACGTCATCGCGGCCAGGTCGACCAGGTAGGAGCCGAGAAGGTCGGGCCGGGTGCCGGCGTACCGGAGACCGGACAGAATGCCGCGCAGGACCCGGTCAGGCTGGTGCTGGCCCGCGCTGGCCGCTGGGAGCAGGCGGAGCAGGCACAGGAACACGAACGAGACGGCGAAGCTCACGGTGTCCAGTCCGTAGACCAGCCCGGGGCCCAGGCCGGCGGCCAGCAGGCCGCCGAGCGCTGACCCGATGATCACGCTGGCGTTGGCGGCCATGGACATCAGCGCGGACGCCGCGGTCAGCTGCTCTCGCGGCACCAGGCGCGGCACCGACGCGTCGAGCGAGGGCCGCTGCAGCGCCGCCAGCGCGCTCATCCCGGCGGCCAGCCCGTACAACGGCCAGACCGCGGGATGCGGCAGCGCGGCGTTGACCACCAGCAGCGCGGCTAGGCAGGCCAGCCCGGCCTCGCACCAGCGGATCAGCCTGCCGCGGTCGAGCCGGTCCGCGAGAGCGCCGCCATAGAGGCCGAACGCCACCATCGGCACCAGTTCGGCCACGCCGAGCAGGCCCACCGCGAAGGCCGACCCGGTGAGCTGTTTCGCCTGCACCAGCAGGGCCACCTCGCTGGCCTGGCTGCCGAAGAGGGTGATGGTCCGGCTGGCGAACAGCAGCCGGAAATCGCGGGATTCCCGGGCCGGGGCGAGGTCCAGCCGCAGCAGGCGCGGCATGCCGAAACGTCCCGTGATCAGCCCCAGACGTCGCGGGCCACTTCGACGATGAGGCTGAGCTTGGCGACTTCCTCGCCGTAGCTGAGTGTGTTGCCTTCGACGGTGGAGGAAAACCCGCACTGCGGCGACAGGCACAGCTGATCGAGCGGCACGTAGCGGGAGGCCTCATCGATCCGGCGCTTGAGGGCGTCGGGGCTCTCCAGGACGCCGCGCTTGGTTGTTACCAGGCCAAGGACCACCATCTTGCCGGGAGGCACGAAGCGCAGTGGCTCGAAACCACCGGACCGCTCGTCGTCGAATTCGAGGAAGAAACCGTCCACATCCAGGTCACTGAACAGCGCTTCGGCCACGAAGTCGTAGCCACCCTCGGCCGCCCAGGAGGATCGGAAGTTCCCGCGGCACATGTGCGTGGTCACCGCGAGTCCCGCCGGCCGGCCCGCCAGCGCCGCGTTGACCTGGTTGATGTACCGCAGGTGCAGGTGCTCGGCGTCCTCGCCCCGGGCGGAGATCTCGGCCCGCTGCGCCGGATCATTCAGGTAAGCCAGGCTCGTGTCATCAAGCTGCAGGTACTCGCAGCCCAGCGCGGCGATGCGGGCGACCTCATCGGCGTAGGCAGCGGCCAGGTCGCTCCAGAACTCCTCGATGTCGGGGTACACCGCCTGGTCGATCGCCGCGGGGCCACCCCGGTAGTGCACCATGTTCGGCGACGGGATGGTCAGCTTCGGCGTCGCCGAGGTGACCAGCGACTTCAGGTAGCTGAAGTCGCTGGCGAAGATCGTGTGGTCCAGCTGGATCTTGCTGCTCACTTCCATCGCGGCCGGGGTGAACTCGATGTCACCTGACGGGTTGTGGAACTGCACCGCCAGGTTGCCCGGCGCTACGGCGATCCCGCCGAGCTGGTAGATGAAGTCCATGTGCCAGGAGGACCGCCGGAACTCACCATCGGTGGCGGACTGCAGGCCGACCTGCTATTGCATGGCCACGACGCTGACAATGGCCGCGTCCTCAGCGGCCCGTAGCTCCTCGGCGCTGATCCGGCCGCCGGAGAAGTCGTCGCGAGCGGCCAGCAATGCGGCGGGGCGGAGGAGGCTGCCGACGTGGTCGGCGCGGAACGGCGGAGTCTTGCGCATGACCGCCATCGTGGCGGTAGCGGCCCGCGCAGGTCAATTCGCGGGCATGGCCGCCAGCGATCCGGGCAGCCCGCTGGCGGCCAGTCCCTGTTCGCGGGCTATCCGCCGGAGCAGGCGGGTGACCTGCAAGCGCTCATCGTCGCTCAGGCCGGCCGAGATCTGCGCTTCATGCTGCGCGGCCACGGCCTTGACCCGGTCGAGCATGGCCGTGCCCGCATCCGTGAGGTAGAGGGCGTGCGAGCGCCGGTCGGCCGGGTTGCGCCGCCGCTCGACCAGGCCGAGCCGCTCCAGCTCATCGACCAGGAACACCATGCGGGTGGCATTGACACCGATCATCTCGGCGATGGCCTGCTGTGATCTGCCCTGGTTCGCAGCCAGCCGGGTGAGCATCCCGGCCTGGCGCTGCTCGATGCCAAGCGGGGCCAGCAGGTCCCCGAACTGCCGGGCCGCGTGGAAGCCGATCTGGACCAGGAGGAACGCAAGGTCAGCGTCGCCGTCGCCATCGCTGGCGGCAGGGTCGTCCATAGGCGGCATACTATCAACCTGACTCAATACTTGCAGTACGCGATAATCTAAGCTAGAAAACTATATGAGCAAGCCAGTACCGCAACGGAACACCGCATCGGAATAGTGAGGTGCCCTTGATGAACGGGATCCCCATCCCGGATCTGATGGCCAGACGGGAAGGCCTGCGCCGGGCCACTCTCGGAACGTCGATCGGCCTCCTGATCCAGTACGGCCTGGGGATGTGGGTCAACCTGTATGTCACCGTCCCAGCCCGTGATCAAGGTGGCGGCATGGCGGCGGCGATCGGCCGGGCCCTGTCGAACGGCCCTGCGGCGCTTGCCGTGCACACCGGTGTCGGGCTGCTCCTGGTCGGCAGCGCGGTCGCCCTGATGGTCCGGGCGGCGGCGGCCCGGCACCGGGCCGTCATCGTGACCTCGTCCATCAGCCTGGCCGCCATCGTGGCCGCCGCGGCCAGTGGCGCGGCCTTTGTCAACGCCGGCCATGACGGCGCATCGGTGGCGATGGGGTTGCTGACCGGGGTGGCTCTGCTCGGCTCGCTGGTCAGCCTGTACATCCTCGGATCCGCGGGAGCGGCGCCGGCTGGCTGGCCGGCGCCGCTCCCGCCGCGATCTCAGGATCCGACGACGCAGGGCACGTCGTAGGGGTCGTAGCTCGCGCACACGGCGGCCGGGTTCTGGAAGATCCCGATCGACGGCAGCGCGGTGCCCTGGAAATTGAACAGGGTGAGATTGTCGTTCGGCGTGCCCGCACCTGGCTCCCAGCCCACGCCGGGGATCCATTCGGGTGCCCAGTAAAACAGGCCCGCGCCGAGCCCGCCGGGCACCTGCGCCAGGATGGACAGCTCATCAGTGACGAAGCTGAGCTGCCCGCCCGGACTGGCCGGGTAGCCGGCCGAGACCTGGCTGGTCTGCCAGACGAAATCGCCGGTGCTGTCGCCGTTGGCCAGTGTCCAGGCGTACTGCGTCTCCGCGATGATGATCTTCTTGTGGAACTGGGTGGCGAGCGCGTCCACGTTCGCCCGCATCTGGGAGATCGTGCCGTGGAAGAACGGGTAGTAGGACAGCCCGATCACGTCGAACGGCACGCCCCGTGATACCAGGTTCTGGTAGAAGGCCTGGCTGAGCTGGTTATTGCCGCCCTGGTCGTAGTGCATCATGATCAGCAACTGGTGGCCCGGCGGGTTCCCGGCCTTGGCGCCGGCCACACCCGCCTTGAGCAGGGTAGCCAGCGCGTCGTAGCCGGTTCCGGCGGATGGGTCCACCTGGCCGACCGGCCACAGGATCCCGTTCCGGATCTCGTTGCCGATGGCCACCATGTCCACTGGCGTGCCCTGCTTGGCGAAGGCCGAAATGGCCTGCTGGGTATAGGCCTGGACAGTCGTGGTGAGCTGGGCGAGGTCCTGGCCCGCCCAGGACGCGGGGATGTCCTGGTGCTGCGGATCGGCCCAGAAATCGGAATACATGATGTCCAGGTAGATCTTCATGCCAGCCGCGTGCACGCTGCGGGCCAGCGCCAGGTCGCTCGCCAGGGTGCTATAGCCGGGCGGCGGATTCACCCACAGCCGCATCCGGACATAGTTGGCGCCGTTGTTCTTCATGATGGTGACCGGGCTGGCCTGCCTGCCCCGGTCGGTGAAGGTGGCCCCGGCGGCCAGTTCCTGCGGGGTGAACGAGAGATCCGCGCCGCGGTCCATCCCGGCCGCGGCCGGATCTGCCCCGAATGCGCGGAGTTCCCCCACGCAGACGGGGACGCCGGTGCCGCTGAAGACGGTCAGCCGCGCGAACTGGGCCTGCGTGCCGCGTGGCAGCGGCACGTACATCGGGTTCCCCGGATCCAGCGCGACGTTGCTCGCGGCCGGCACGGTCTGCCAGTGGCCGGCCGTGCTCGCGACCTGGAGGGTGGCATTAGCCGATGGGCTGGTCGCATCCAGGGTGACGCCCAGGTCGTCCAGGGACCTGACCTT
>CAYPQM010000055.1:20673-36947 GCA_964412845.1 uncultured Streptosporangiaceae bacterium | reverse complement strand
CACGGGGGTCCGCGGCACGCCGCGCCGGCTCTTCCCGCGCCGCAGCCACTTCTGTGCGCTTTTTGGACGGGTTTGCGGGCACCGAGCGGGTGAAGAACCGGCGGGCGCCACGGTCGAGTACCCGGATCCGGGCGAGCAGGTCACGCCGGGACGTGTTCGCGGCCGCGCTCGCGGCCAACACCGGGCCGCCGATTCCGTAGAGGGAGTCGAAGGCCCCGACCATGGCCAGCCGCTCAGCCACCGGACGGGACACCGCGGCCCGCTCCCAGAAATCGCGGAGCGACGCATACGGCTGGCCGCCGACAATGCGCGCGACCTCGGCGTCGCTGATCCCCTTGATCTCGCGCAACCCGGGGCGCAGGCCCTCCCCCGGCGGCGGTCCGGGCACCTGGTGCACACTCCAATCGGCGCCGGATGTGTTTACGCTCACGGGCAGCAGCCGGACGCCGGAGCGCCGCGCGTCCCCGGCGATCGCCCGCTTGGGGTACATGCCGGGGTCATGGGTAAGCACTCCCGCGTAGAACGCGGCCGGGTAGTGCCGCTTCAGCCAGGCCGACTGGTAGGTCGGGATCGCGAACGCCGCCGCGTGCGCCTTGCAGAAACCGAACCCGCCGAATGCCGCGAGAACCTCCCACACCTTGTCGACGGTCAGCCCGTCGTAACCCTGGCGGCGGCCCTGTGCGGCGAACCATTCCCCCGCTTCTGCCCTGGACTCCTCGTCGGACAGTTGCCGCCGGAGCCGTTCGGCATCGGAAAGCCCGCACCCGGTCATGGCGTCGATCATGCGGAGCACCTGCTCGTGGAAGATAACTACGCCGCGGGTCTCGGCCAGCGGGCCGACCAGGTCCTCGTGCGGGTAGCACGCGGGGCGGCGGCCGCTGCGGATGTCCAGGAGCGGCGTGATCATGTCCGAGTTGACCGGCCCGGGGCGGAACACCGAGATGTCCACGATCAGGTCGGCCATGTCACGTGGCTGCAGCTTGCCGACCAGTTCGCGCTGGCCCGGCGACTCGATCTGGAAACAGCCGAGCGTCCGCGCGCTGCGGATCATCTCGAACGTCGGCTCGTCACACGGGTCGACGGCGTCAAGGTCCACCCGCTCGCCCGTGCACCGCTCGATCTCGGCGAGCGTGTAGGCCATCGCCGACTGCATGCGCACCCCGAGCACATCCAGCTTGATCATTCCCGCGATCTCCACGTCATCCTTGTCGAACTGGCTCAGCGGCAGGCCCTCGATGCTGCGCTCGACCGGGGTCCGGTCCAGCAGGGATCTGTCGGAGAGCAGGACGCCACACGGGTGCATCGCGACATGGCGGGGCAGCCCGTCGAGCCGTTCGGCCAGCCGGAACAGCCCGCTGAGCTGGGGCATGGCGAGGCCGCTTGAGCGCAGTTCCGGCAGGTCGGCGAGGGCGTCGGTGATCCGGCCAGCCCGGATGTGCGGGAATGCCTTGGCCAGCACGTCGATCTCGTGGCGGGGCAGGCCGAGCGCGGCCGCGGCATCCCTGATCGCGCTGCGCGCCCGGTAGGTCTCCATCATGGACACGCAGGCGACACGCTGCTCGCTGTAGGCGTCCAGGATGGCGCGGTAGGCCTCGATCCGCCGCGCCGATTCCACGTCAAGATCGATGTCGGGCAGGCCCTTGCGGCCCTCGGACAGGAACCGCTCCATGATCAGGTCATGCTCGATGGGGTCGATGCCGGAGATGCCGATCAGGTAGTTGACCAGGCTGCCGGCCCCTGACCCGCGGATCGAGCAGCGGATGCCGCGCCCGGCGATGAGCGCGGTGACATCCGCGACGGTCAGGAAGTAGGCGGCCAGCCCGGCCTTCGCGATGATGGCAAGCTCATGGTCGAGCCGCCGGACGATCGCCCGGCGGCTGCGCGGATAGCGCCGGCGCAGCCCTGCCCTGCACCTGGCGCGCAGGACCGCCTGCGGCTCCCGAGCGGTGGTTTCCGGCATAAACCTGCCGCCAATACCCAGGTCACGGGCGGGATCAAGGATGCACCGCCCGGCCAGTTCCACGGTCTGGGCGAGCAGTTCCGCCATCGCACGGCCACCGGGACCGCCGCCACGGTCGGAGGCACCGCAGATCCGCGCCGCGACCCTGGCCATGTCGGCTCCACTGGCCAGATACGCCTGCGAGTTCTCCCTGGACTGGTGGCGTGGCCCGAGAGGGGTGAGCTGCCGGGCGGCGTCAAGCACCTGGGCCACCGGCCCGTCAGCGTGGTCGCAGTACCGGACGGCGTTGCTGAGCACCGCGGGCCTGCCTGCCTCGCGGGCGAGCCGCAGCATCCGGGCGGCCCGGTGGGTGCTGCCCGGGCCGCGATGATCGGTGATCTCGACCACCGCGTCGCCCCGCTCGCGCCAGCGGCCCAGCGCCGCCATCGCGAGATCGGGGCGCCGGGCCGAGATCGCCCGCCCCACGTCACTGCCGGGGCCCAGGAGGATGGTCAGGCCTTCGGCGTGCGCGGCGACCAGGTCGGGCGTGACGACCGGGGCGCCCCGCTCGCCAGCCTGATGCGCGGCGCTAACCAGCCGGCAGAGCGACGCCCACCCTCGGCCGCCTGACGCGAGGAGGGTGACCCGGACCGCGTCCTCGCTGCTCAGCCGGGCCGGCCGCACCGGCATGTGCGCACCCGCCAGGGCCAGGTCGACGCCGAGGACCGGGGCGACACCGGCCGCCTGGCACGCCACGGCATGCTTGATCGCCCCGTAGAGCCCGTCCCGGTCGGTCAGCGCGAGCGCGGGCATGCCGAGCTCGGCCGCCCTGGCCGCCAGGATGGCCGGGCTAGCCACCCCATAGCGAAGCGAGTACGACGACGCGACATGCAGGTGGATGAAGTGACCGGCCCAGGTCAGTCCGTTAAGTCCCATACTCGGGCCAGCAGCCAGTCACCGGTCGCCACGTCCTGGCGCAGTTCAAATGCGGCTGCGGGCACACCGCGCGCGGGTGACGCCTCAACCCGCCAGAACTCTCGTTCGGCCGGGGCGTCCGGATCTGGGTTCTGTTCCCTCCACCACTCCCTGCTGATCACCCAGTGATCCAGCACCCTGAGCACGGCGTAGAGCCGACCGCGCCATGCGAACCTGGCCGGGCGGCCGTCCTGGACCCAGACATCGATCGGCTCTCCATACGTCCTGCTCACATGCCTGCCCGCTTCCCGCTCACTGCGTTCCGCTGAACCACCCGGGGGAAGTCAGGCAGCGCCATAGCGATCGAATTTATATTCGATTCATGATTCACGCAAGCAACTCGCCCGGAATTTCGCCGGGTTGATGCGGTCAACTACAGCATTCAGCCTTACTTATATAAATTGTTACTGATATAAAGAATCCGTGCACGCGTTCGATGTCCTCGGTGATCCGGTCCGCCGCCTGATCCTGGAACTGCTCGCCGACGGTGAGCTGGCGGCAGGCGAGATCACGGCCGTGGTCCAGCGGGAGTTCGGGATCTCCCAGCCGGGGGTGTCGCAGCACCTGCGGATACTGCGCGAGAACGGGTTCGCGACCGTCCGGCCGGACGGCACCCGGCGCCTCTACGCGGTGGATCCCGCGCCGCTGCGCGAGGCCGACGCATGGCTGCAGCGCTACCGGCGGCTGTGGGCGCCGCGCCTGGACGCCCTGGGCACCGAACTCGCCCGGGGAAAGCGCTAGCCGTCAGGCGGGCAGGCCGGTGAGGCGGCCCTGGCAGCGCATGGCGTGCTCGAAGAACGCGCCGCGGTCGGTGATCACGTTTTCGAACTGCCCGAACAGCTCGAAGCTCACCATGCCGAACAGGGCCGCCCAGGCGGCCACGGCCCGCGCGGCCACGTCGTCGGGGACCTCCGCCATCACCGAGTCACGCAACGCGGCGGCATCCGGCCGGAAAGACTCGGGCGGCGGCGGGCAGACGCCGGGCGGATCCAGCGCACCGGCCCGGTGCGCGGCACTGATGATCTTCCCGTAGACCGTGGCGGCCCGGGCGGCGGGCGCGATCGTCTGCTGGGGCGCCTGGTAGCCAGGTACCGGCGAACCATAGACCAGCGCGTACTCATGCGGATGGGCCAGCGCCCAGTCCCGCACCGCGCGGCAGACCGCGAGCCAGCGCGCGGCGTGGTCATCGGGCGGGGACGCCGCATCCGCCTGCTCCGCGGCCACGCCGATCGCGGTGTACCCATCAATGATCAAGGCGGTGAGCAGGTCGTCCCGGCTCGGGAAATACCGGTAGATCGCCGAGGAGACCATCCCCATCTCCCGGGCGACCGCCCGCAATGACAGCCCGGCCGCCCCCTCGGTCGCCAGCTGGCTCCGGGCGATCTCGGTGATCTCCCGGGTGAGTTCCTCGCGGACCCGCTCCCGGGCGCTGCGGCTTGCGTTCACATGCGCATTCTAGCAGAGCACCGCCACGAATAAAGAGCACCGCTCTGGAGAGCCGGCCTGGATACCTGATGCCCGGGCCTCGACATTGGAGCAGGGGCCTGGATATTACAGCTATGAGATGAGTCCGGAGAATACGATTTGCGGCATACCGCTGATCTCTAGACTCACCCGCATGGCTGCCGGCCCAGGCCACCGCAAGCGACTTCCGCGTCGCCGGTTGCTCGGCATTGAACTCGGCGGAGCCGTCGTGGCATGCGCGATCGCGGTGGCGGTCGCCGTGGGCATCTCACAGGCGACTAGCTCGCCGGCCTGCGCGTCGGTCCTGACCACGGCCGACACGGGCGCGGCGGTCGCGGGCACGGCGGTCGCGGGCCAGACCACGGGCGAGGCCACTCACTACCTGCTGCAGACCGGCGACGGCAACTGCTCTTATCCCGGTGTGGGCGCGAGCCAGCTCTACGTGGCGCTGTCCCCCAGTGAGTACGGTGCCGCGGCCGCGTGCGGCAGTTACCTTGAGGTCACCGGCCCGAACGGGTCGGTCAAGGTCCAGGTCGTCGACCAGTGCCCGGAGTGCGCGGCGGGCCACATCGACCTCAGCGAGGCGGCGTTCGCGCAGATAGCGCAGCTTTCCGCGGGCCTCGTCCCGGTGACGTATCACACCATCGTCGACCCGCCGCTGCCCGCGCCGCTGTCACTGCGGGTCAAGGAGGGCTCCTCCCAGTACTGGCTGGCGCTGCTGCCCATCGGCAGTGGCAACGCGATCACCAGCGTCCGGGTGAGCAGTCCCACCAAGGGCGCGCAGAGCCTGGCCCACGCCAGTTACAACTACTGGCTGGCCACGTCGGGGATGGGCCCGGGCCCGTTCACCGTCCAGCTCACCGATTCCGTCGGCCACCAGGTCACGTTGACCGGCATCAGCCTGTCCCCGGGCGTCGTCCAGTCCACCCGCACGTCGATGTACGGCGCGGGCGCACCGGTGGCCGCCGCGGCACCTGCCCCCGCCACGACGGCTCCCCCGTCGGCCAGCCCGTCCCCGGCGCGCAGCACGGCCAGCCCGGCGCCGAGCAATGCGGCACTCGTCCCCGCGGCCGCGACCCACCTGGCGGCCGCCTCCCCCAGGCCATCCTGCTAGGGCGTGTCCCTGGCACACGCCGATCATTGCTTACGCGGTGCGCTGTGCCCCTGACGCGCGCACAACGCACCGCGTTGCTGTGGTGCAGAACCGGCGCGGTGCGCTGTGCCCCTCATGCGCGCACAACGCACCGCGCTGGCGGCATCAGGCCTCTGATCAGGCTTCTGGCGCCCAGCCGGCCATCGGGAACGCCGCGAGCATGTCACGGACCTCGCCCGCTATCCGCTCGATGGCCGCCTCGTCGTCCTTGACCGCGGCAGTGATCGCCTCGTCCATCCAGGCCGCTATCTGCGGCATGTGCTGCTCAGTCAGGCCGCGGGTGGTAATCGCTGGCGTGCCCAGCCGGACCCCGGACGGGTCGAAGGGCTTGCGCGGGTCGAACGGCACGGTGTTGTAGTTCAGCTCGATGCCGGCCCGGTCCAGCGCCTTGGCCGCCGGCTTGCCGGCGATGCCCTGAGGGGTCAGGTCCATCAGGATCAGGTGGTTGTCGGTGCCACCGGAGACAAGGTCGTACCCCCGCGCCGACAGCGCCTCGGCCAGGGCCTTCCCGTTCGCCACGACCTGGTGGGCGTAACTGCGGAACTCCGGCTGCGCCGCTTCCCTGAGCGCGACCGCGATGGCCGCCGTGGTGTGGTTGTGCGGGCCGCCTTGCAGGCCGGGGAAGACCGCCTTGTCCACAGCGGACGCGTGCTCGGCGGTGGACATGATCATGGCGCCGCGCGGGCCGCGCAGTGTCTTGTGCGTCGTCGTGGTGATCACCCCGGCGTGGCCCACCGGGGTGGGATGCGCGCCGCCCGCGATGAGACCCGCGATGTGCGCGATATCCGCGACCAGGACCGCGTCCACCTCAGCGGCGATCTCCGCGAAGGCTGGGAAGTCGATGGTCCGCGGAATCGCCGTACCGCCGCAGAAGATCACTTTGGGCCGCTCGCGGCGGGCGAGGTCGCGCACCTCGTCCAGGTCCAGCCGCCCGGTGTCGGCCCGCACGCCGTACTGCACGGAGTGGAACCACTTGCCGGTGGCTGACACGGACCAGCCGTGGGTGAGGTGGCCGCCCATGGGCAGCGCCATCCCCATGACTGTGTCCCCCGGCTTCAGGAAGGCCAGGTAGACCGCGAGGTTCGCCGGCGACCCGGAGTACGGCTGCACGTTGGCGTGGTCAACACCGAACAGTGCTTGCGCCCGCTGCTGCGCCAGCGTCTCGATCTGGTCGATGAACTGCTGGCCCTCGTAGTAGCGGCGGCCCGGGTAGCCTTCCGAGTACTTGTTGGTCAGCACCGTGCCCGCGGCCTCCAGGACGGCGAGCGAGACGTAGTTCTCCGACGGGATCAGCCTGATCTTCTCGAACTGGCGGCGCGCCTCCTCATTGATCAGTACGGCGGTCTCCGGGTCGGTGAGCGCGACATGCGGAACGGGCGGCTGGTGCATGGTGACCTCCTCGCAGTGAGGCTACACATGCCCGGCCGACATGGCAGCAACGCCCGGCCGGCGGCCAGCACCCGCGCGAGCCCGAACCTGGCCGGGCGGCACGACACCGCCGAAGCCAGCCGCTGGGCCAGCCGCAACATGGGCCGGCCCTTCACCATTCTCGGACTCACATCACGATCATTACTACGGCCGCGGGCAACCGCTCGCCAGGGCAGGGCAGCTATCAGGAAGATGGACAGCACCAGGAGCGATGCCAGATAGTAGCCCCGATATCAAACGATGATCGGCCCGCCGCCCGCGCCAGCCGCAGCCTCGCATCGGTGCCGGCCGGCACTCAGAAAGGAGTCGCCCACCATGGCCGAGAGCGAACTGTTCGAGAGGGGCCTTCAAGCGCGGCGGGATGTCCTGGGCGCTGAGTACGTCGACGCGAACCTCGCTGACACCGACGAGTTCATGATGGCCTTCCAGCGCGTCGTGACTGAGTGGGCGTGGGGGTACGCGTGGAGCAGGCCAGGTCTCGATCGCAAGACACGGAGCATGCTGAATCTTGCGATCTTGACGGCGCTTGGGCGGCCCGACGAGCTGGGCATCTATGTGAAGGGCGCGATCGCTACAGGCGTATCGGTCGACGAGATCAAGGAGATACTGATCCACGCCACCGTGTACTGCGGCACACCAGCCGGGCGCCAGGCGTTCCGGGCCGCGCATGAGGCTCTCCTGGCCGAGGGCGTGCTGCGTCGCCCCGGCTGAGCGCCTGGAACCGAGGTCGTGCCATCACGTCACCACGGCCATAGGAAGACACCTCGTATTACCGGGGCTTCGCCTCACTTCATGATCAGGTCCGCTGGGCCGGTACCAGACCGGGACACAACATCACGCCCCGGCAGCCCGGGAACGGCCAGCGCTGGCCTTAGAACGATCTTGAAACAGCCGTGGCCCTCTGATCTCGACCTGACCGGCTCTTTATCCTCAGTCGCGTTGTCCTCAGTCGCGCCCACGATGCCTGTCACTCCCGGGTGATCGTGAAATCAGAGTAATGGTGACCTCCAGCCTCGTGGCTGGCCGGTTGCCGGATGGCCGGCCTCTAGCGTGCGCCGCGCGGCGGAGAGGGTTTTCTGCAGCCACGCGTAAACGGCCTCGGCCCAGATTTCCTGGCCCAGCCCAGCGCAATGGCCGTCGGCACCCTGCGCCTCGGTCAGCCGGACCAGGTCCGCCGGGGCGGTCATCGCGTCGCGCAGGATCTGCCCGCCGCCGCCGGCGAAGTCGTGCTCCGCTTCGATGATGAGCGTGGGGCAGGTGATCTGCGACGCGTACGGCAGCATGGTGAAACGGCGCAGTTCGGCGAAATACTGCTCGATGGATGTCAGGCCGTGCGCGGCCATCCGGGCCCCGAAAAACTCTGCCCGCCTCCCGCTGAACCGGGTCTGCGCGGTCACCACCGGCACCGCCATCTTGCCGGCCAGGCCGACGGGAATCCGCGCGCTCATGTCCGGTTGCGCCGGGTCGCACACCAGTGCCGCGAGACGTCCCTCGAACGCGGCGCCTCTCGGTGCCAGGTAGCCGCCAAAGGACCTGCCGACGAGCGCGACACGGAACTTGTCCACCTCCGGCCGGGCCAGCAGCCAGTCCAGGACCGGGGTCAGCACCTGCTCGAAGTCCGGCCGGAAGGACAGGCGCTGGGTGAACAGTGCCTCCCCCTGCCCGGGACCTTCGAACACCAGCACGTTGTAGCCGCGCTGCAGGGCGGGCGGCACGTTGACCCAGCCTGCCTCGGCCGTTGAGTCGTAGCCGCAGGGGAAGACGACGGTTGCCCGCGGTGCGCCGGTCGAGTCCGGAGCGAACAGGTACCCGCCGAGCGTGCTGCCCTCGTAGGGAATCCGTACCTGCTCACATGGGTGATCCATCAACTGCGTGGCGGCCAGGAACGCGCCGACATGGCCGCGATAGCCGTCATGCAGCCGGGGGTCATCCAGATCGGCGCGCACGAAATAGTAGGCCTGCCGGTAGTACTCGCTGGCCCGCAGGTACGCGTGCCGGGCGGTGACCTGGTTCCCCGACCCGTGGGCCGTGTCGCCGGCGCTCCTGGCTTGCGCCGCGGTCCGCGACCACGCGTCGTACCAGGACCGGCCGTTGAGCTTGCCCACCCGGCGCGCGGTGGCCAGGGCTTCACCCAGATCAGCCGCCTGCACGCTCGCCGCGGCGAGGGTACGGACAAGTTGGCCGTCATAGGAAGGGTCACGGAAAAGCACCTTTGCCGGATCAGCCACGCTGCCCCCCTCGTGTCGTCGCTCACCCCGAACCCCAAGCGAAAACACCTATCTGGACCCCAGAAGGAGGTTAGCGCCTCGACCGCCGCCGGAGATAGATGCGCTCGGTCACCGTCCATGCTGTCGTAGTCAGCAGATAAAGGCCGGCGGCCAGCGGAACCACGGCCGCCATCAGCACCGTCCCGAACGGCAGGAACCGCCCCAGCGCGGCGACCAGTTTCTCGGGCTGCGCCGTTCCGCCGGGCCGGCCTGCGCCGCCAGCCGGCAAAGGCCCGCCAGCCGGCAAAGCTCCGCCAGCCGGCAAAACCCCGCCAGGCTGGGCCATCTGCTTCGCCGCGCGCACCGAGAACACGGCCACTACCGCGAGCAGCACGAACAGGATCGCGAACACGCCACCCTGGGCGCTGAACGGACCCGCTCCGGTGAGCCAATGGCTGCCGAGTGGCGCCCCGAACAGGTTATGACTGAGCAGCATGTTGGCACCGCCGCCGATCCGGTGGGACAGGAAGAGCCGGTACACGACGCTGAAGAACGGTATCTGCAGCAGCGCGGGAAGGCATCCGGCGAACATCCCAGTGCCCTCCGCCTGGTAGAGGGCGGACAGTTCACGCTGGAATCGTTCTGGATGGCCGGCATGCCGCCGTCGCAGTTCCTGAACCTGCGGCGCGAGCCCGGCCCGGGCCTTTTCGCCGCGGAATGCGTAATAGCTGAGCGGCAGCACCAGCAACCGCACAGCCATGGTGAAAACGATGATCGCTGCGGCGACGGCCAGCCCGCCCAGCATCGGAGCGAAGACGCCCGCGAGTGCGGACACCAGGTGATAGGCAGCGTCCACCGGAACGCCGAGAAGATTTGACATAACGGAAACCCTCCAGCGGGTCAGGAAGAATCAGATGACTGCTGGAGGCGGCCACTCGGGCACGCCGGGACCGGGCGTCAGCGGGCAGCGGTAGACAGCGCGGCCGGCCAGCGCCGGATCACAGGAGGCGGGATCAGGCGGCCGCCGGGCCCGCGGTGGGCGCTCGGGGCCGGGACCGGCCTGGTGCGTCCGGATCACGCTGCGGCAGGAACGCGGCCCGCCAGGACTTGGCCCGCAGCGCGGCGGCCCGGCAGCCCGGCGGAACGGAAGCGGCACCACCGGCGATCCGCGCACTCTGGGCGAGCAGCGCGATGAGCACACCGGTGAGGGCGATCGCGGCCAGCATCATCAAGCCGGACTGATGGCCGCCGGACAGCACGCCGAAGTCGTGTGCGCCGACCCGGTAGAAGGCGGCGAGGATCGCGAAGCTAGCGGCCCGCATGCGGCTCAGCTTAACTCCGCCGCCGCGGGCCGGCCAGGCTCCACCGGTCCGGGCCGGCCAGGCTCCACCGGTGCAGGCCGGCCAGGCTCAGCCGATGCAGGCCAACCAGGCTCAGCCGGTGTGCCCCAGGCTCAGCCCGCGCGGCCCAGGCTCCGGTAGATCGCGTCCAGCAGAGCCACCCGGCGCGCGTCGCCGACCAGGGTCATCCCCATCCGGTTCATCACGTAGGCGCCCGCGACCCCGGTTTCCGGATCGGCCCACACCGCCGATCCGCCGAAGCCGTCGTGGCCGAACGCGGCCGGATTGGGACCGTAGTAGTGCTCCGCACCGGACAACCCGAACCCGAGCCCGAATTCCAGCGGGATGCCCAGCACCAGGTCGGTGCAGCTGCCCTGGCCCGTGCACGCGGCCCGCAGGGTGGCCGCGGAGATCAGCCGCTCCGACTCATCTACCAGGGAACCGAAGATGCTGGCCAGGGCCAGCGCGGTGCCGTGCCCGTTCGCGGCCGGGATCTGCGCTTTCCGCCAGCCCGGCGCGTTGGCCTCATCGCCGCTCAGCGGCGGGTTGGCCAGCGCGGCCAGCGCCGCGGGGTGGGCGTTGGCCATCATCGCGGCCGTCGCGGCCTGCTCCTCGGCGGACGGCCGGACCCCTTGCACATCGGAGCAGCGCTCCAGATCCCCCTCGGCGAGCCCGATCTCGAAATCGGCGCCGAGCAGGCCCGCTATCTCCGAGGCGAAGAACCGGCCCAGGCTCTCCCCGGTGACCCGGCGGACGACCTCACCGACCAGGAAGCCGAACGTGATGGCGTGGTACCCGCTCACCGTGCCCGGCTCCCACAGCGGTTCCTGGGCGGCCAGCAGCGAGGTGATTTTCTCCCAGTCCTCGTAATCCGTGACGGTGACCGGCACGGCGAGCCCGGAGAGCCCGCTGCGGTGCGACATCACCCAGCGCAGCGGGATGTCCCCCTTCCCGCCGGCCGCGAACTCCGGCCAGTACGACGCCACGGGCTCATCCATGTCCAGCCCCACCCGGTCCATCAGGATGTGCGCGCACAGCGAGGTCATCGGCTTGGTCGTGGACCAGACGTTGGTCAGGGTGTCTTCCTGCCAGGGCCGGGTCCGCGCGGGATCGGCCCAGCCGGCCCACAGGTTCACCACCGGCTCGCCGTGCGCGACCACCGCGACGCTGGCACCGATCTCGTCGCGCTCCGCGAAGTTCTCCGCGAAAGCGTCCCGCACCGGCTCATACCCCGCCGCGCAGGTTCCCTGGATCTCGGTCTCGGTCACGCTCATGCCGCCCTCCCTGGCGCTTCGTCGCGCTGAAGATCCGCGCTCACGCGCAAGTTCATCTGGCTCAGGTACCTCTCCGCAAGTGGTTCTTCCCGCTCGGCTGGGCGCATCTGCCTCCGGCCGAAAATCGCCGGCCCATCCGGCAGAAAAAAGCCGGCCGAAAAGTGTTGGCCCGGCCGCCTTCCCGGCTCTTACACACGAACCCGCGATGGCGCCGACAGGGGCCGGCACCATCCAGAACCTGGAGGTACAGATGTACGCCAACTACCACCCCCGGCACGCCAACCCAGCCAGCCAGGTCGAGCGCTCCCGCGCTTACCAGGCCCGGCACGCGAACCCGGCCAGCCAGGTCGAGTGCGCCAGCCCACGGTCAGCACCCCGCTTCCCAGCCAGGTCCGGCGGCGCCCGCCGGGCGGCAGGCCTGCTGGCGGTCGGCGCTACCGTCGTCGGCCTGTCAGCCTGCTCGCCCGGCGCGACCCAGGCGAACCCAGGCCCGACCGCGGCGGCCCAGGCCGTTGCGGCCCAGGCCCAGCAGGCCAGCACCGCGCCGCCGACCGTGCATGTCATTCCGGGGATCCGGGCGGTAGCCGCCACCTCACCGAGCCGGTAACCCATGCGGGCCAGCAGGCGGGACCACCGGCAGCCCGGACGGCGGCCCATGCTCGATGAGGCCGCGCAGCGCCTCGGTGTCGAGGTGCTCGGCGACCAGGTCGCCGAGGATGTCGAGCCGGGCCTGCCGGATGGCCGCGAAGCTGGTGTCCGGGGCCACCGTGAAGTCGCGCCCGGCCAGGGCGGCCACCTCGGTGAGGAAGGCCCGCCGGAACGCGTCGTTCTCCAGCGTGCCGTGCCAGCTGGTGCCCCACACGGAGCCGGCCCGGCAGCCGCCGGGGAAAGGCTCCGCGGCCGGGTCCGCGGCCACGATCCCGTGGTGGATCTCATAGCCGATCACCTCGACCCCATAGGCCGACCCGCGCGGGCGACCAAGGATCTTGTCCGGGCCGAACGCCACCGAGGCGGGCAGCAGCCCGAGCCCCGCGACCGTGCCCGCGCCCGACTCAACCGGGTCATCGATCTCGCGGGCCAGCATCTGGTAGCCACCGCAGATGCCGAGCACCGGCAGGCCCTTGCGCACCCGCGCGCTGATCACCGCCGCGAAGCCGCGCTCACGCAGCCAGGCCAGGTCGGTCACGGTCGCCCGGGACCCGGGGAGCACCACCAGGTCGGCATCGGCCAGCTCGGCGGGTGACGTAGCGAACCGGACCAGCACGCCCGGCTCGGCCGCCAGCGCGTCCACGTCGGTGAAGTTGCTGATCCGCGGCGGCCGCAGCACACTCACCCGCAGAACCTCATTACCGAACGCATGGTCCGGCGCGACTCCCGTCCCCCGGGCGCTGTCCAGGGCCAGTGAATCCTCCATGTCGAGGGTGAGCCCGCCGCGCCACGGAATGACGCCGAGGGTCGGGCGGCCGGTGAGTTCCCGCAGCATCCGCAGTCCCGGTTCGAGCAGGCCCAGGTCACCGCGGAATTTGTTGATCACAAAACCGGCGATCAGCGCCTGGTCGAGAGAGTTCAGCAGAGCTATCGTGCCGTGGAATGCCGCGAAAACGCCGCCCCGGTCAATGTCGCCGACGACGATGACCGGCAGGTTCGCCGCCCGGGCCAGGCCCATGTTGGCGATGTCGGTGTCGCGCAGGTTGATCTCGGCCGGGCTGCCCGCGCCTTCGCAGATGACCACGTCGTACTCGGCGCGCAGCTCAGCCAGGCTGTCCAGGGCGACTCGGAGCAGCCGCCCGGCGTGGCTGCGGTACTCCCGGGCGCCGACCTCGGTCACCGGGTGGCCGAGCACGACCACCTGGCTGCGGGTGTCGCTGCCCGGCTTGAGCAGCACCGGGTTCATCCGCGCGTCGGGCTCGATGCCGGCCGCGGCGGCCTGCATGGCCTGGGCCCGCCCGATCTCCGCACCGCTGGCGGTCACGAACGAGTTCAGCGACATGTTCTGGGCCTTGAACGGCGCGACCTTGACGCCTTGGCGGGCCAGCCAGCGGCACAGTCCAGCGGTCAGCACGCTCTTGCCCGCGTCGGACGTGGTCCCGGCGACCAGGAGCGCGCCCTTCATGGCGTGACCTGCGTCAGGGGACCCGCTATGCCGCTCACGAGACGACAATAGGCGGCCTCGGCCGTGGCCGGCCCGTCAACACCATGTGTCCCTCATGTGACCTTCACCCTGCACAATGAAGCACAGGCGCCTGTAGCTCAGCTGGACAGAGCGGCTGCCTTCTAAGCAGCGGGTCGCAGGTTCGAGTCCTGCCAGGCGCACGCAATCGTTTCAGGGACTCCCGCCCAGGTGAGAGAGCGTTTCCCCGCCCTGAGCTGTTGATCTTCACGAGGCTTGCTGGCCGTTCCGTGCAACTTTCGTGCCCGATGCCACATCGACGGCGGGCCAGTCAAGCCGGAACCAGACGGCCCAGCCTGTCACCGGGTCACCGTCCCGGCCCCAGTCGCTGGCGATCTCACGCACGATGTCCAGGCCGTGGCCCCGCTCGCCGGCGCGGCCACCCGTGGTCTCCCATAAGCCGCCACAGTCCGCGACCTCTGCCCAGATGTACTCACCCTCGCGGACCTCGGCGTGCACAGTGAACAGCCCACCCGCTCCGGCGGCATCTCCACGACGATCCTGATGTCATGACGCGCAGCGGCGCGTTAGCTTGCTCGGCCAAGATTGCTCTCCTGGTTCTTCGTCGGTAAGTCGTGCAAGCTCCAACTCGTCCCCCGCCCGCTCGGTCGCGGGGACACAGCTTCTGTCACCCTCGGGCGGGCGCCTGTCACGTACGGTTGGTACTGACATCAGCCAAGCAAGACCCAGCCGGAACACGGACCCCTAACCAACCGCCCGGTCAGACCCCTTTCAGTCCCCCAGGCGACCTGATGACACAGAAGATCCCGAATATCCAGCTCCGCGCGTGGCGTGATTCCAGGCACCTCACCCGCGTGGAAATGGCCGATGCCCTCAACCGGACCGGCACTGGCCAGCGGGAGCGGCTGAGCTGCGATGAGAAACGGCTCGCGCGGTGGGAGACGGGCGAGGTTCTGTGGCCGCACGCCATCTACCGGCGTGCGCTGCACGAGCTGACCGGACGCGATGCCGAAAGCCTCGGGTTCATCCCGCAGCACAGGCGCGGCGAACGGCCCCCTCTGGTCGGCGCTGCCGTGACTCGTGACGCGTTGCAGGCTGAAGCCGAGATCTTCGACACCCTGGAACTCACCCGCCTGGCCGAGATCTCCGACATCGGCGCGGGCACCATCGAGGCCCTGGACGAGACAGCCGACCTGCTGTGCCGCGCCTACCCGAGCACCCCAGCCTCCGCGCTGCGGGACCGGACCAAAAGACGGCTGCAGCATGTCATCCGGCTACTCGGCGGCCGGTCCACCCTTGACCAGCACCGCGAGCTGCTGGTGGTCGCGGCCTGGCTGGCTGTGCTCCTCGGCTGCCTGCATTACGACCTCGGCGAACGCGAGGAAGCCGAAGCCGCGCGCCAGGCCGCCTACCAATGGGCCAAGCAGGCCGGGCACGCCGAACTCATGGGCTGGGCATTCGAGATGAGCGCCTGGTTCGCCCTCGTCGAAGGCCGCTACGAGCAGCTCATCGAGTTCGCCCAGGCGGGCCAGGCCATCGCCGGGACAGGCAGCGCCGGGGTTCAGCTCATCCTGCAAGAAGCGAAAGGCTGGTCACGGCTCGGCGATCATAAACAAGCCGTCGTCGCCTTAACCCGGGGCGCCGAGATGCTCGGCCGAATGCCGGTCCCAGCCCATCCGGAACACCACTTCGTGTTCGACCACACCAAATGGCTCTTCTACGCTTCGAGTTGCTACCTCTGGCTTGGCGACAACGGCCGCGCCGAAGAACACGCCGCCGAGGTCATCGGCCAGCACACCCGGCCGGACGGCACCTCCAACGCCCCCATGCGCACCGCCCAGGCCCGCATGAACCTGGCTGTCGTCGCCGCGCGGCGGGGCCAACTCGACCAAGCTGTCTCCTACGGCCAGAGCGCATTCGAATACGAACGCCAAAGCCTGACCGCGCTCGCCAGCAGCTCTGCCGACCTAGACAACATCCTCCAGCAGCGCTACCGGGGCGAACACCTCGCCCACGAGTTCCACGAACACCATCTCCACATCCGCCGGCTCATCGAATCCGGCGAATTAGGCCGCACCTGACGCTGCAACCCGCCGACCGCCTGTCAAACGCGAGTATTGCCGAATTGCCCCGTGCTGGATCAAGGCGCCGCCGCTGCGCGGCACCGCTGGCGCGCCCGCCGCCGGGCTCCGCGTTGAGGACGCCCGCCCGGCACGGGCGCGCCGCCATCTCCCGCAGGTCAATCACGCTCACCCGGCAAGGCTGTCCGGCGCTGCACGGGGCCGTCTTCCTCGGCTCCCAGTGTCCATCTCGCGGCCACCGCGTCTAAGGCGGCCCTGCGGGCCGTCGCACGCGATCGGCTA
>CAYPQM010000055.1:0-20573 GCA_964412845.1 uncultured Streptosporangiaceae bacterium | reverse complement strand
CTAGACTTCCGCACCCACTCGCAAGGATGCGGCGCCTGGTCCCAGATCAGCAGTTGCGCCGCATGCAGGCGCGGTCACCACCATTCCAAGCACGGGGCCAGACCGGCCGGGACAGCAGCGGAGTACGGCAACGACCCCTGACAAGAACGGGAAGACAGGCCTGGACCATCAGCCCACGCAGACGGCCGTAGCGAATGTCCGGCGGCTGGCATAATGGGCCACGATGAGTGAGCAGGAGGCCGGGAAGCGGATCCCCAGCGACGACCAGGTCGCGGTCGATCTGCGATTGGCGGTCCGTGCAGGAGATATCGCGGCGATTCAGAGATTGCTGCGTCATGATCCCGCTCTGGCGTCGGCCAGACTTGTTGGTAACGACGGCGGCGTCGGGACGCCATTGCATCTTGTCACGGACTGGCCTGGCTACTTCCCCAACGGCCCAGAGATCATCCGGCTCTTGATCGACGCTGGCGCCGATCCCAACGCCCTGACGAGCGGTAGAGATTCACCTGGTCCAGGTGATGAGACGCCGTTGCATTATGCGGCAAGCAGCGACGATGTCGACGTGGCCGAAGCCCTGATCGATGCAGGAGCGGATATCGAGACGCCTGATGGCTCGATCGGCACTCCGCTCGACAACGCCGTAGGCTACGGCTGCTGGCATGTCGCCCGCCTGCTGGCGGCGCGCGGCGCCAGAGTTGACAAGGCCTGGCATGCAGCCGCGCTGGGCATGCTTGGCCGCCTCGCAGCGCTCCTGGGAAGCGACCCGCCAGCAGAGGACGTGTCGCAAGCGTTCTGGCATGCCTGCACCGGCGGCCAGCGCCGCGCCGCGGAGTACCTGCTGTCGCGCGGCGCGGATCTCAACTGGGAGCCGGACTACGCGCACGGCACACCGCTTGACGCCGCCAGCGGGCTGAGTACCCGGCAGGAGAACGTCATCTCCTGGCTGCGCGAACTGGGAGCCCGTTCCTCCCGCTCCGATTGATTCGCCCGTCCGCCGACGCTGGACCCGGGTGAGCCAGACTGCGCTCATCGGTGTCTATCGCGGGGCCAGTCTGAAGGCGCGGCAAACGAGTTTGTACCCGTGCCGCCAGATCGAAGCCGGGCAGTTCGTCAGTACCAGGCGGGCCCGTGGGGCGTGTACGGCTCTTCAAGTGACCGGATCTCGTCGTCGGTAAGGTGCAGGTCCAGTGCTGCGATCGCTTCCGGCAGGTGGTGGGGCTTGGTCGCCCCGACGATGGGGGCGGAGACGACGGGGCTGTTCAGCACCCACGCCAACGCAACCTGAGCCATGCTCGCGCCCCTGATTTCGGAGACGCGCTGGACCGCGTTGACGACGGGCTCATCAAGCGGCGAGTCGAAGGACTTGACGATCTTGTCCACGCTGGACCGGTGTGACTGTTCGCCCCACGGGCGAGCCAGGCGCCCCTTGCCCTGAGGGGAATACGGCACGGCGCCCACGCCCATGTCAGCGCACATGGGGAGCAACTCGCTCTCGTCTTGCCGGCGAAGCAGGTTGTACTGATTCTGCATCGCTACGAACTGGGTCCAGCCGTGCATTTCGGCGGTGTGCTGAAGCTTGGCGAACTGCCATGCATACATGGAGGAGGCACCAATGTAGCGGACCTTCCCCGCCTTGACGATGTCGTGCAGGGCCTCCATGGTCTCTTCAACCGGAGCCTCGGGATCGAAGCGGTGGATCTGGTAAAGGTCGATGTAATCGGTGCCGAGCCGGGTCAGCGAGGCGTCGACCTGCTCCAGGATTGCCTTGCGGGACAGGCCCTGGCCGCCCGGGCCGTCGTGCATCCAGCCGAACACCTTGGTCGCCAGGACGATGTCCTCGCGGCGGGAGTAACGCCGAATCGCCCGGCCAACGACTTCCTCTGACGTTCCGAGCTGGTAGACGTTCGCCGTATCCCAGAAGGTCACGCCCATCTCGACGGCCTGGCGGAAGAACGGCTGAGCATCGTCGTCATCCAGTGCCCAGGTGTGCGCGTTGCTGGTGGTGGGATCCCCGTAGCTCATGCAGCCCAGCGCGATCCGGCTGATCTTCAGTCCAGTTTTGCCCAGTCGTGCGTGCTCCATCAGAGCCTCTCCTGTCAGTGCGCGGCCAGTGCCTTCAATCGTCAATGATCCCGCCGAAGCGTCGGCGGCCTGTGCCGCAGGGCGGCTGACGGGCAAAGCGCGTCGGAGCCCGGCCGAAGCCGGGCTCCGAGCTGTGCGGGGCGGGGCGGGAGCTACCCGCCCGCCGGCGCAGGGGCCGGGGAACGCCCGCCCACTCCGGCATCTCCGATAGTGCCGGAGAGGATCGGAGACGGCTTGAATCCTTTGACCATGAGGTAGATGCCGAGCGACAACTCCCAGACGAATTCCGGGGCCGTCGCGATGACCTGCGGTGCGGAGCCTGCGTCGAAGACGTTGAGCAGCACGGCGGTCCCTGAGGCGATGATCAGCGGACCTCCGATCAGTCCCAGCATCGCCATGCCCCGCGGCACGAGGCCGGATCGGTACATCAGGTAGCCCAGTATCAGCCCGTTCCCGAGGCCGACTATCCAGCCCGGCCCGAGCAGGAACGTCCAGTCGTGGATCGCGACGAGCGACCTGCCGACCGGGACGAGCGAGCCGGCGCCGCCTGCGCCACCGACGTCCCGCCGCAACGTCACGATCGCAAGGAGGCTGACGAGGCCGATGGCGATGAAGGCGCTTTCAATGACACGGGCGGTGACGTACCCGAGGGCGAGGCCCTCGTTCTGCCGCTTGAGGATCGGGAACAGCACGACGGCAGAGCCGACGTTGGCGACGATGAGGATCATCTCAAGGAGCGCGCCGAGGGCGATGCGGTTATCAGCGCCCGCGCCGACGATGTAGTTGGCGTGGTCCAGCACCGGGCGGTAGAGAAAGAGCGCCGCCGGGATCGAGGTGATAAAAGTGATCACGAAGAGCGCGCCCGCAATAAACGCGATCTTTCTAGTTGAGTCCACCTGGACTCCCTTCCCTTGACGAGGCCGGCGACTCGGCGAGTATCAACCGGCGCGGTGGCTCCGGGGCGCACTCGCGAAATCCGACGCCGCGGCCATCAGCCACCTGATGCGGGCGAATCCGCCCGGCACACCACGTCGCCCCCTTCTGCCGGTGCCGCAGCGGAGAACCCGGCACCACGAACAAGAGAGACCGCCCCAGAACACTGTCTTTACAGTACGTTTGCAGTCAAAACTAGCAATATATTTCTAGAAATTATCTGACATCTTACGGGCATGGCGGACCCTGATTTGTCCAGCTCGCAGGCGCCCAGATCCGTGGAAGCGATCGACCCGGCGGCCCGCGAGCTGGCAGGTTCCCGGCTATGAGGAGGAGCCGACCCCGGCTGTTGGCCGCTGGCGGGCGGTCGCGAGCAGGTGCGGCCCGATCCCAAGCAGTTCAGGGACTCGCTCAAGGGCGCGGGCGGTTTCCAGGACCACCCGGCGGGCTTCGTCGTCAGCGAGCCGCTCAGCCAAGTCATCGAGCAGATACGCCGGGCCTTCCACACAGACCAAGTCGATGACCTGAGCACCGCTGGCGGTCAATTCTGCTCGCAGTTGGCCGGGCCGGTGCGTGTAGCCGCAGAACGAACCGGGGTGAAGCGGCGGCAGGCGTCCAGTCCGCTCAGTCGTCGCCAGCCCGGATTCCGCCCCCGGGATCGTCTCATAGAGGCGCTGCCGGAGTATGCCGTCCATGCGGGTCGCCCAGCGTGAGATCGCCGCAACGAAGACCGGTCCGCCTGGGCGGACTACCCGTTGCGTCTCAGCCAGAGCCTGCACCCGGTCCCTCCGGCGCTCCAGGTGATACAGCGGGCCGAGCAGGAGCACCGCGTCGGCGCTTTCGCTGGCGAGGTCCAGCTGGCGAGCGTCGCCCACCGTGGTCTGAATGCGCGGGTTGCCGCTGGCCGCCTGCCGCAGTTGCTCCACGTGCAGCGGCATGAGGTCACGGTGCCAGACCTGGTAGCCCAACTGCGCGAGCCAGAGCGTGTACCGGCCTGGGCCGCCGCCGATGTCAGCCACTACCGCAGGCGGTGGCGGCAGGTGCCGCAGGATGATCTCTTTCGTGCGCTCGAACTCCAGCTGCCCGCATGACTCGGCCAGCCGCCCCAGCTCGCAGCCATGATCGTAGTACTCATACATCGCGGTGAGCTTCGGGTCATCGGGCATGGCCAATCATTGCCGTCACGCCCAGCTCAGCGCATCTCATATTGCGCCGGGGCGTCTCTGGGAGGTCAGCCGGTCAGGACGGGCCGCAGCGCCCGCGCGGTGAACGTGAGGCGGGCCGCGCTGGCCGCCACACCCAGCATCAGCGGCCAGATCAGGTCCGGAATGGCGAGCATGACGGTGCTGAGCAGGACGGTGTCCAGCACGGCGATGCCCACGCACCCGGCGGCGCCGGCCCGGCCGACTGACCGGTAGTGCCGGCCGAACGCGGCGGCGGCGAGCAGGCCGATGACAGTGATCAGCGCCAGGCCGAACAGCAGCCGCGCCGCGGCCGGGACCGGCCAGGTCCAGGCCCGGCTGGTGATCAGCGCCGTCCCCCAGCACGCGCCGACCAGCGGCCCGGCGGCCAGCAGCCTGCGGGCGGCGCGCCGGGCCGGGCTCAGCCGGGTGAAGGCGGCCACGATGACGCGCGGCTCGCCGAACTCGGCCAGCGCGGCATCGGCGGCGGCCGCCGGGGTCAGGCCCTGCTGCAGGTAATGCTGGCGAGTCTGGCCGAGCCCGTCAGCCAGCTCCTCGACGATCGGCGCGGGCAATTGGGCGGACAGGGCGGCCAGATAGTCCGTGATCACGCTGGGTTCGGGCATGGCCGGCCCTCCAGCGCGGCGCTGATCAGGGCGGTGAAGTCGAGCCAGTCGGACCGTTTGCCCGACAGGGCCCGTGCTCCAGCGGGCGTCAGCTGGTATTCGCGTCGTCGGCGGCCGGCCACCACCGACCACGACCCGGTGATCAGCCCGGCCTCTTCCAGGCGGCGCAGCGCCGGGTAGATCGTCCCGGTCGGCAGGTCCAGCCGGCCGCCGGTGGCCTGGCGCAGTGCCTCGATCACCGCGTAGCCATGCCGGGGGCCGTCTTCCAGGGCGGCCAGCAGCAGCGCGTCCAGATGCCCCTTCAGCTCCTCGGCCCGCATAGGTAGGAACACTACGCTAGCCCTTCCCGCCCGGGCAATCAGCGGCGTAACGTGATGCCTATACGTAGCATCGCTACCTATAGACCAGGGCTGCCGGCCAGGCAGCAGAGAGCAGGCGACATGCTGACGGCCAGCCGTATTTTGGGCGACCAGGTGGGCTCGACCGCGCCAGTGTTCCTGGCGTTCCTGGCCGTCCACGTGATCGGCGGGCTGACGGCCGTCATCACCGGGGCTGTGGCCGCGCTTTCACCCAAGGGCGGCCCGCGGCACATCCGGGCGGGCCGCTGGTACTACCGGGCGATCACCGTGGTTTTCGGCACCGCGACCATCCTGGCCGCGATGCGCTGGCGGCAGGATTACTACCTGTTCATCATCGGCGCGGTCGCGTTCACCGCCGCGACCATCGGCTACCAGCACCGCCGCCGTCACCGGCCCGGAGACACCGGGCACATTGCCGGCCTGGGTGTCAGCTACGTCGCCATGCTCACCGCGTTCTACGTCGACAACGGCCCCCACCTTCCGCTGTGGGACTGGCTGCCGACATTCGCGTTCTGGCTGCTTCCCTCGGCCATCGGAGCGCCCATCATCGCCCGGGCGATCGTGCGCGCCAGGATGAGACCGGCCGCTGGCGCCGCGGCCGGATTCCCGCCGAAGGGGCTCTGATCCGCCTCGGCAATCACCCTGGGCTGGCGTGTGGCTGAAACTGCGGGAACCGCGGGCGACCGGTAGCCTTTCATGTGTACCGCACTGGTAGCGGCCCCTGCCCGTCCGCGCGCTGACTTGCGCCCAGGAGGCCTGCTGATGCCATCCACCGAGGTGCGGCCGTTCCGCCGCAGTGACCGCGACCAGCTCACCCAGCTCGTGAACCGGCACGCCGGGGCAGTTGTCCCCGGCATGTCGGTGTCCGTCCACGCGGTGCTCAGCCAGCTTGAGGGGCAGCCCGGCGAGTTCATCACGGACCCCTGGGTCAGCGAGCGGGCCACGCTCGTCGCGCAGCAGGGCGGCCGGGTCACTGCCGCCGCGCACCTGCTCCGCTACTTCCCGGACGACCGCGCCGGACCGTCCTACCGCGGCCTCGGGGAGATCTGCTGGTTTCTGTACTGGCCCGAGGCCCCGGCCGGGAATCCGTGCTGGCCCGACGCGGCCGAGGCCGCCGGCCCGCTGATGAGCGCGTGCCTCGCCCAGCTCAGCCAGTGGGGGGTGACCCGCCAGGCGGCAGGCGGTGAGCTGCCCGCGCCCGGCGTGTATGGCGTGCCGGACCAGTGGCCGCATGTCAGCGCGATCTACCAGCGGGCCGGGTTCGCCCACACCGGCCACACCGAGATCGTCTACCTGGCCCGGGTCGAGGACCTGCGCCGCCCGGCCGCGCCCATGGCCGGGCTGTCGGTCAGCCGGTCGGCCGGGATGAACGGGACACGGCTGTCCGCTGTGCTGGCCGGCGACGTGCTCGGCTACATCGAGCTAGAGACCCGCCAGGACGGCGAGCCGGCACCCCGGCACGGCGGGTGGGCCGACGTCGGCAACCTCTGCGTCCACCAGGGACACCGCCGCCGCGGGGTGGCGACCTGGCTGCTCGGACAGGCCGCCGACTGGCTCGCGCTGGCCCACGCCGACCGGCTCCTGGACTACGCCTGGCTCGACGGCACCGACCCCGGCGGCCTGGACTACGCCGGCTACCGGGCCTTCCTCCCGGCGGCCGGGTTCCGCGAACTGACCCGCACCCGGCGCGGCTGGACCCGCCCGACGCAGCAGGCCTGAGCGCTCCGGGAGCAAGACAACGGACGGCATCGGCGGCGGAGGCATCGAGTCGCCGGGCGGCCCGACCGGCACGACGCCCGACCGGCACGACGCCCGACAACGTGACTAGCTGCTATCCCCGCCGGCGATGAAAGCGCCGCAGATGAGCAGCGTGAGACCACCGGTGAGGGCAATCCCGCCAGCTATTGCAGCGTGAAACTCGTCAGCTGGTTACGCAGCTCGTGTTACCAGGGCAACGCCGTCAGGTTTTCCCAGGCGTCGCGCACCTGCCCACCTGCCCAGTTCAGCACGCCGAGATAGGCCGCACCGACCATCAGGCCGGCCAGCACCGCGTAGCCGGCACAGGCCACGAGATAGCGCACCGAGCGCTTACTGATCACCGGTTGCCGGTCATCCCGCTCCTGCAGCGCAAGGCCTGCCGGGAGCAAGCCAAGGCAGAGGGCGACTGCCGCCACGATGATCAGTGTTCCAACGGCCCGCGGAAACTCCTTGCCGTACGTCAGCACCCGTTCCAGTGCGTGCGGCGTCCCACCACGGGCCACGATGGGCACCGCGCCAAGGAGTACCAGCGCGAGTGCGAGCCCGATCGAAGCCACGATCAGGCGGCCCGCTCGGGAGAAAACCAAGGCCTCCTTCGCCCTGTCCAGCAATCGGCCGCCGACGATCTCGCGAGGGTCCAGGCTCTCGATGCTCAGCACGCCATCAAGGGCAGCCGGATCGGCGCCAGCATCGTTAGCATCGTCGGCTGGGGTCTTATCGATTCCTGGTGAGCTGGGCTGATCGTCAGCATGCGACAACCGCTCTCTCCGGCGTTTCCGGGCCTCCGCTAGCTTTTTCCTGTCCTCGCGCGCCTCTGTCAGCCACTTCGGCTCCGATCCAAAGGCGCTCACCATCAATACTCCGGCGAGCCCTATGAAGGCGGTCCCGAATAGGGCCAATAGGGCGGCTGATATGAATGGCCGCCATGACACCAGCAACCATGCGCCGAAGATCGCCGTGAGCACGCCGAGCCAGGCAATGATAAAGGCGGCAGTCGTAGCGGCCTGCTTGAGAAGGCCGCGCAATGAGTTCCGGGCTTCCCGATCGCCAAGGGTGGTAGTGATGCTGATCGTTAAGCCCAGCATTGCCAGCAGAACCCAGACGCCCCAGCCGATGACGCGGACCACCCCTGCCCTCCTTCGGGGTATAGATAAATCCCCAGGAACTTCAGGGCCACTTTCGTAGAATGAACCACCGCCGCGCTGACCTCAACTGGTTTGGGGGGTGCTCAGGCGGTGACGAGGGCAGCAAGTTTCCCCAGGGCCCCCAGACTTGACTGCGTCCAGCCAGCCGGTAGGGCCTCAGGAGTGCCTGCCGGCGGGATAAGAACTCCAGGCGCTGCTTCGGCAACGTGGAAAATCTTAAGGTCCCTACCACTACGAGCTTGGGTGCCCGGTCAGGAACGATTCGATGAGGGAAGCGAAGCGAGTTCCTTCCTGGAACAGGAACCCATGCCCGGCATCGGGGTAGAGCACTAGCCTTGCCCGGGAGATGAGGCGGGCGAGGGTGTGGTCATTGGCAACCGGGTCGAGCCGGTCGTCGGTGCCGTCGGCGATAAGCGTGGGCACTGAGATTTTGGCGATCTTGCGTCCGGCTGCGTCTGTGCCGTCCCACCAGTCGGTCACGGCGCCCGCCTGAGCCGTTTTCGTGGCGGCCGACGGGGCGGGGGCGGCTGGGTATTCCGAGATCGCTGCTTTGAACGCGTCGTAGGCACTGACTTGATTAGCGGGAAAATCGCTGCCGGCCTGGATTGCCGCCGGTGAGGGCACCGCGACCGCGCCGGTCCCGGGGTACGTGGCGCACAGCACCAGGCGGCGCACCTGGGCAGGGTGCAGGACCGCCAGGGCCTGGGCGATCATGCCGCCCATCGACCAGCCCAGTACGTCCGGCCTGCCGAGGCCGAGGGCGTCGATGAGCGCACTGGTCTGGTTGGCCATGGCGTCGATGGTGAGTGTCGCGGTCAGCGCCCCGGGCAGTGGCTGCGTACGGCCAACTCCGGAGTTGTCGAACATCACAACCCGGTTGTGCCGGGCGAGGGCGTGAACCAGTCGCGGATCCCAGCCCTCCATGGTCCAGGCGTAGCCCATGATCAAGACCAGCGGGGGTCCGCTCCCGATGATCCGGTACCCGATGGCGCCGAGCCTAGTGTGAGCGATTCGCACTGGCGCCGACACGACTGATGCCGTTCCGGGCGCCTTCCCCGGTGCGGAGCCGCACGCGCTCAGCGCGACGGGCACCAGCACCGCGACCAGGCCCACGGCGATTCCTCGCCGCAACGCCCGCCAGCCGTCGGCAGCCCTCCTCCGCGCAGGGGCGCAATCTCGTAATGAGCGCAGCGCTGGTGACCAGAGAGGCATTTTCATTCCAGAGCGCGCCACTCGCCGCCGTGCTCCCGCACATACCTGTGCTGCTTGCGCAGGGAGTCCGCGTAATCCGGGTATACGTCTTCAGCGGTCTGGTTGGTCCTGCGGGTAATCCATCGGGTCTCAACACCGACGATCGCCAGGAAACCCTTGCCCATGATGCGCCTCACGCGGTAAGGAGCGCAGCCAGTTTCCGCAGGGATTGCCGGGTGCCTTCTGCATTGTCTTCGGGCCGGATCCCGGCTGGTATGCCCTCGGCGCGGACGGTGATCTCAGTTCCCTCGGCCGTGTCGGCGAGGCTCGTGATCATTGTCATCTCACCCGCGAATCCCGGGTCCTGCGACTCGAACTCGATCACTTCCACGATCTTCTCGCCGGGCACCAATTCGACGAACCGGCCCTGGAAGGTGTCCGTGCCCTCGGAGGTCTTGCCGCCCGGCCCCTGGGCCAGGTCCAGGTAGCTGAGCGACATCCGGAACGTGCCGCCTTCGCGGGCCTCGAAGACGTGCATCTCACCCGTCATGTTGTCCGGCACCCGCCACGAGGCCAGCGCGTCCGGGTCCAGGCAGGCTCGGTACACGGCCGTGCGCGGCGCCTTGATTACCCTGGAAACCTGGGTACTCGCTCGCCCAGCCGAAGGCTCTGTCATATCTGGGACCCTACCTCTGGCCCCAATGTCCGTTCCGTACAAGACGCCCCCGCCGGCGGGCCGTTGACTGGACGCCAGCAGCGTCATCGAAGAAAGGACCGCCGTGTTCCTCGGACTCCGCACCGTGGTGTACCCCGCCCCCGACCTCGCCGCGAGCAAAGCGTGGTGGACAGCGGTGCTGGGCGTCGAACCCTACTTCGACCAGCCGTTCTTCGTCGGGTTCAACCCCGGCGGCTACGAACTGGGCCTCAACCCGAACGCCGACCCGTCGGCTGGCCCGAGTACCTACTGGGGGGTGCGCAACATCGCGGCCGCCGAAGAACGCATGATCGCCATGGGCGCCGTCGTCGTCGAAGCCGTCCAGGAAGTCGGGGAAGGCATCAAGCTCGGCACGTTCCGCAGCCCGGCCGGCGATCTGGTCGGCCTGATCGAGAACCCCGTGTTCAAGCTGCAGCCCGCGCCGGTCCCCGAAAGCGAGGGCCCCGGTCGCTGAGCAGGTAGACCCCGGTGGTGGCGCTGATCAGGCCGCTAGCTGTGCCGCTGGCCGGCGTTTGCCGCATCGCCGAGCCGGAGCCGGCGGTGCACGATCCGCCGGGCCATGTCCAGGACCGCCGGGTCATCGTGCAGGACGAAGTTGGCGTCCGCGGCCAGGATGATCCCGTTCAGCTCGAAGGCGAGCAGGTCAGGGTCCTCGCTGGCGGGCAGCTCGCCGCGGTCAAGAGCGATGGCCGCGAAGCCCCGGATCAGCGCCGCGAACTGGGACTGGAACGCGGCGACCAGTTCCTTGACCGGGCCGGGCCGGGTGCCCATCTCCAGTGCCGCGCTGGCCATGAAACAGCCGCCGGGGAAGGTCCGGCGCCGCAGGTGATCGAAGAACGCCTCGCACACGGCCGCGAGCTGGGCCAGGCCGGGCGGCGCGGCCAGCGCAGGCTGCACGACCTCATCGGCGAAGATCCGGGCCGCCTCCTGCACCGTGGCCAGCTGGAGTTCCTGCTTGGAGCCGAAATGCGCGTACAGGCCGCTCTTGCTCATCCCGATCGACGCGGCCAGGTTCCCGATCGACAGGCCCTCCAGCCCGTCGATGGTGGCCAGTGACGCGGCGGCACGCAGGATCGCGCCGCGGGTCCGTTCCCCGTCGGCGCGCTGCCGCCGCTGGTCACGGCGGGCGTGCGGGATGGTTTCGCTCATTGTCATTGACAAGTTAGCACGATCGTTCTTATTTTAATTTCCAGCACGACCGATCGTGCTAACTGCACGGCCCGGCGCTGCATCGGGGGTAACAGGACCGGCCGCCAGTCACAACGGGACGAAAGCGGGGCAAAGCGATGGCCGGAAAAGCAGTGATCAGTCTCAGCACAGGCCTGGAGGATCCGGAGAAGGTGACCGTGGCGTTCCTCGTCGCGGTCGGCGCGGCCGAATCCGGGCGGCCGACCCTCATCTTCCAGGCCAAGGAAGCCGTCCGGCTCGCCCTGGACGGGGTGGCCACCGGCGTCGCCTGCGACGGCTGCCCCAGCCTCGCTGACCTGCTCGCCCGGTATGAGAAGGCGGGCGGCCAGTTCATGGTCTGCCCGATCTGCTTCAACGCCAAGCAGCTTGACCAGGGCAGCCTGCTGCCGAACGCTGAGCTAGCCGGCACCGTCCAGCTGTGGGAATGGATCGGCGACGAAGGCGCGACCACCTTCAGCTACTGACGGGCCCGGCCCGGGCTCAGCGGAGGGGCAGCATCTTCGTCAGGGCCCGAGTGCGGCCGCCAGCCGGCCGCTGTCCCGGAGAATGGCGAGGTCCGGGTCACGAGCGGCGTTGGCGCGCACATCGGGATTGAGCGTGACCGCCTCGCGGAGGGCCGCCGCCGCCTCGTCCGGCCGGTTGGCCCGGGCTTGCCCGCAGGCCAGGTTGTACGCGGCCATGCCCCGGGCCGGATCAGGCGCGCCGAGGTAGCCCGCCGTCGCCACGGCGTGCGCGGCCAGCGCGACCGCCCGGTCCGGCTGAGCGTGCGCGAGGTAGTACTCACCGAGGTGGCCGGCCGGATGCCAGAATCCGCGGACGATGATCTACAGCCAGAGCTGCCGGCCCTTGAGCCAGGGATTGCGCGCCGGGTTGACCAGGTCATCGGCGCTGGCCGAGCCCACGGCGTCGATCAGCTCGCCGGTAACCCGGCGGCTGTCCCGGGCGGCATCGGCCGCGGCCTGCCCGGCGTAGCCGCGGTACACCTCGCTGGAGGCGTGATCGATGTCGGCGAACTCCGGCGGGGCCTGGCCGGCGGAAATCGCCCGCAGCCGCTGCACCTGCTGGTCCTTGAACTCGGTGTTGTGCGCGACGAGCGGCGCCGCCGCCCAGCACCGCGGGCTGCCTGGCCCGGCGGCAGGAGTCACCGCCAGCAGCATCTGCTCCTCCGCCGCGGCGACACTGACCAGGCCGATGATGGCGCTTCTCAGTTCCTGGATGCTGGTCACGGTGCGGCCTCCTCGCCGGGTTCGGCGCCGTCAGCACTCGGGCCGGCTGGCTTGTGCGCGGCGAATTTCAGGATCCCGTCCACCATGATCGTGATCTTGTCGAAGCCCACCGTCTGCAGGCGGCTCAGCACCGAGGCAGGCTCAACCGGGTTGTAGGTGTCACCCGCGTGGAAGTGATGCAGGTCATTGCTGGCCAGGCTGTCCGAGCCGATGAGCACGCCGCCCGGCCGCAGCACCCGGAACGCCTCGGCCAGGATCTTGTTCTGCAGGGCCAGCGTGGGGACGTGATGCAGCATGGTGAATGAGCCGACCGAGTCGAAGGACCCGTCCGGGTAGCCCAACTCGGCCGCGTCCCCGACGACGACCCGGACGTTGCCGCCGGAGTACCGGCCGGCCAGCGCGCGGGCGGCCGCGGTGTCCATCTCCAGGGCGGTCAGCCGCCGCACCCGGTGCCGCAGCCACTCCGTGGCGGCACCCGGCCCGGGGCCGATCTCCAGCATGTCCTGGCCGAGGTCCGCGTGCCGCGTCAGGGATGGCAGCACCTGGTCCTGGATGTGCGCCGCCCACTCGGGGCTCGGGCACAGCTTCGCGTGGTTCTCGTTCATGGTCCCTGACGCTACGGACCGCCCTGGCGCAGCCCAAGGGCGTAGGCTGCCATCCTGTGTCGCCGGACGGACAATGCGCCGCAGGTGAGCCTGACCCCGCGGCTGCGGTCACCGTCGTAACCTTCCCGATGCCCGCGGGCCTGGTCTTTGACTGGCACACCCACCCCGATCATCAGCTGGCCTGGGCGGCCAGCGGGGTGCTGACGGTGCGCACCGCCGCGGCCGCCTGGGTGCTGCCACCGACCCGGGCGCTGTGGATCCCGGCCGGGCTGCGGCACGAGACCCTGTCGGCGGGCAGCACGACCATGCGGACGCTGTACGTCCGGCCGGACCTGTGCCCGATCAGCTGGCCGGACTGCACACCCGTCACGGCCAGCCCGCTGCTGGCCGAGCTCATCGGTTACTTGGCCGATCCCGGCCTCGACCCCGGCCGGCGCGGGCATGCCGAGACGATGCTGGTCGACCTGCTGCAGCCGGTGACGATGACGACCATCGATCTGCGGATGCCGGCCGAGGAACGAGCCAGGCAGGTGGCTCAGGCCCTGGCCGACGATCCAGCCGACGGCCGGACCCTGGCGGAGTGGGGCCGCCAGGTGGGGGCCAGCGGCCGGACCCTGGCCCGCGCCTTCGTGGCTGACACTGGCCTCCCGTTCGGCCGCTGGCGGGCGCTGCTGCGGTTGCGGGCCGCCCTGCCCGCGCTCGCCGCGGGCGAGCCGGTCGGCAACGTGGCCCGGCACGTGGGCTACGAGTCAGCCAGCGCGTTCGTCGCGGCGTTCCGCCGGGAGACCGGGCTGACGCCCGCGGTGTACTTCCGCAGCCCGCCGGAGCAGCGGGCCTAGCACCGGCCTGGCCCGGCTCGTTTCACAGGCCGGGGAACGAGGGGAAGCTGCAGGAGGGGACGCTTCCGCTGCCGGAGATCGCGGTGACGCTGACGTTGGAGCCGGACGGGGTGACGTTGCTGTTGAACGTGTCGGCAAAGGCGTTCTCGGAGGTGTTCGACGTGGCGTCCAGGCTGACGTTCTCCAGGGTGAGGCCGAGCCGGTTGGCCGAGCTGTAGCCCTCGAGGACCGAGGTGGCGCCGGATGCCGAGCTGACCGCCCGGGCCCCGTCCACCACGATGTTGGTGTAGGTGGGGATGTGGCTTCCGTTGCCGGTCGCGTAGAACGGGGTGAAGTCCAGCAGGTACTTCACGCCGGTCAGGCAGATGCCCTCGTAGCTGACGGTCGAGACGACGCCGCCCACGCTGGAGTAACTCTTGATGCGCATGCCGTTGTTGCTGGTGCTGGTGAGGCCGGAGCTGTCTTTCCCGCTGAGGGTGTCGTTCTCGAACAGGATGTTGCTCACGCCGGCGTTGGTCTCGCTGCCGATCGAGATGCCGTGGGTGCCGAAGAAGTGGCTGTTCTCGATGGTCATGTTCTTGGCCGCGGAGTTACCCGCCTTGATGGCCACCCCGTCGTCCCCGTCCTGGATGTAGGAATTGTTGATGGTCACGTTGGTGCCGCTGGGGTCGATGCCGTCGGTGTTGCGGGCGTTCGCCGGGGTCTTGATCCGCAGCCCCCATACCGTGAACCCGGTGCCCCCGTTGAAGACCAGGTGGAAGTTGGGCGAATTCGTCAGGCTCAGGTCATAGACCGTGAAGTTGTTGACCCCGTTCGACTGGATCAGCCGCGGGTTGTTCTGGTCTTCCCCGGCGGTCTGCGCGTTGGCGGCCAGTCCCCACCACGTCACGCTCTGGCCAAGGATGTCCAGGTCGCCCCGGCCATCGATCAGCCCCTGGCTGCCCGAACTGCTCTTCGTGCCCATGATCCCGGCGTTCGAGCCGTTGACCGTGATGAACGGCTTGCACCCGTTGCCGCTGGTGGCGACGGTGCCGCAGGTCGCCTGGCCGGATACCTGGTAGTTGGCGGCGTTGCGGGAGGCATAGAGCGTGACACCGGCGTCGATGACCAGGACTTCGCCGCCACCGACGGTCAGCGGGCCGGCCAGGAAGGCGTTGTTGCTGCCGCTGGCGGCCAGCACCACCGCCTTGCCCGTGCCGAGGCAGCTGGACAGCGCCGACTCGATGCGGGAGGTATCCGGCGGGCTCGACTCCGCCGAACTGCTGAACTGCCGGCTGGTCCCCGGCAGCGCCGCGGAGACCGTGGCGCAGGTCGACGGGATGGACGGCTGGGTTACCGCGCGGGCGTCGCCGGTCGCCAGTGAGGTAGCGGCCGCCGGCTGCGCGGTGGCGGTGATCACTCCGGCGGCGAGCAGCAGGATCACGGCGATGGACAGCAGTGCGGTGGCAGGCGCAGAGACCTTGGGCATGGCCACGTCCTTCGGTGCGGGTTCCGTTGGGGGTTGCCAGGTTCTCCTCGGAGCGCACGCTACCGAGCACGGAAATGTTGTCAATGCTGGTTCCGGCGGCGCCGTCAGCAGGTCTGGGCGCGGCGACCGCGCCCGGTGTCCCACGTCCAGGTGAGAGCGCTAACACTGCCCGGGCGCGGCACCGCCGGCCGCCGCCGCGCCCGCCCGCCAGCGCTGAAATCTTCACCGCTAGATCATCAGCGGGGCTTGCGCGCTTCGATCAGGACGCGCTGGGCGTGGGCCACGAACGGGCCGCGGGACGCGATGCGGTCGTGCAGCCGGGCGAGTTGATCCCGGTAGGCCTCGACGGTGAAGCCGGGGACGGTCCAGATGACCTTCCGCAGGAAGTAGACGACCGCGGCGATGTCGTAGAACACCACGCGCAGCGACCGCTCCCGCAGATCGACCACGACCAGGCCGGCGGCTTCGGCGGCCGCCTGCCGCGTGATGCGCGCCGGGCCGGCCGGCTGAGGTCCCAGCATGAATTCGGTCAGTTCGCGATTGGATCCCGCGCCGACCTGCTGGGAGAGATACGTGCCAGCGGGCCGCAGCACGCGTGCGATCTCCGGCCACAGCGTCACGGTGGGATGCCGGCTGACGACCAGGTCGAAGGACGCGGCGGCGAACGGCAGATCGGCCGCGTCGTCGACCTCGGCCACCGATGCGCCCAGCGGGGCCAGGTTACGCCGGGCCACCTCGAGGTTCGGCGGCCAGGATTCGGTGGCCGCCAGGACCGGCGGCGGCCGCGGGATCTGCGCGAGCACCTCGCCGCCGCCGGTCTGGATATCGAGCGCCGCCGCCGCGCGGGCCATCCGGTCAGCCAGCATCCGGGAGTAGCCCCAGGGCGGGCGCTCCTCGGTGGCCCGGCCGTCGAGCCAGGAGAAGTCCCAGCCCACCACCGGCGCGGCCGCGCCCTCGGCCACGAGCTCCTCGAAGGTCGGCGGCCCAGCCATCCGCCGAGTGTCGCAGCCAGCGACAGCCCGCCGCCAGCAGTTTTGCGGCAGGCCCGGCTACCGCGCGGGCGTCAACGACGTCGGCGAGATCACCCCGGCGGTCAAGGCGGTCCACCTGGCCGAGGCGTTCAACATGGACTGCGAGATCCACGGGACAGGCTCCGGCAATCTCGCGGTCCTCGGCGCCGTGACGGCCGGGCACTGGTACGAGCGGGGCCTGCTGCACCCGATGTCGGACTACGACGAGGTCCCGCCGCACCTGCTCCGGGCGATCGACCCGATGGACGCCGATGGCTTCGTCACCCTGCCGGCGACACCCGGCCTGGGAGATGATCTGGACCACGACTACATCTGGGCCAACCAGGTCGCGTCCTGGTGATGCGGCCGCGTGCCCTGTGGAGAGTGATCAACGTGCCCCGAGTGCTCATCACTGGCGCGGCAGGCATCATCGGCGGGTTCCTGCGGCGCGGCCTGCCGCCGTCGGGCTGGCAGCTGCGGCTGCTGGACATCGCCGAGATCCCGGATCCCGGCCCGGCCGAGCAGATCCTGACCGGTGACATCCGGGACGCGAGCCTGCTCACCGCGGCGGTCAAGGACGTCGACGCCGTCGTGCACCTCGCCGGAATCTCCGGCGAGGATGACTTCGACCGGATCCGCGACATCAACATCGACGGCACCTACCAGGTCTTCGAGGCCTGCCGCCGGGCCGGGCCGCGGCGCATCGTCTACGCCAGCAGCAACCACGCGGTGGGCTTCACCCCGCGCAGCGAACTGGCGACCGTCGACGTGCCGGTGCGCCCAGACACCTACTACGGGCTGTCCAAGGCGTTCGGTGAGGCGGCGGCCCGGCTTTACGTCGACAAATACGGCATGGAGATAGCGTGCCTGCGGATCGGATCGTGTTTCGAGCGGCCGCGTAACGTGCGCATGCTGAGTACCTGGCTCAGCCCCGGTGACATCGCGCGCCTGGTGCAGGCCGGCCTGACGGCCCCCGGCCTGCGGTTCGCCACCGTCTACGGCATCTCCGCGAACACCCGCGGCTGGTGGGATCTCGGCCCCGCGCGCGCCCTGGGTTACCAGCCGCAGGACGACGCTGAGGTCTTCGCCGGGGAGATGCTGGCCGCCCACGGGGAGCTGGACTCCGGCGACCCGGACTACCGCTATCTTGGTGGCCGGTTCACCGAGATGCTGCCGCCCGGGCAGTCCGGCGGCTGACCCTCATACGCGATCACCGGGCCGGCCCGGACCCCGGGAAGTGGCCCGAAAAGCGGCACCGGGTCACCGAAGGCCCCCGCCAGAGCTCGACAGATTCCATGACGGAAGCCTTGCCGGTCAGCGGCCCACTCGCGGGCGGATCGCAGGGTCGACAGGGTCTGGTCGCAGCGCGTCAGGCGCCGGACGCGCCCAGGGCGGCGAGCACGACGAGGAGCAGCGTGGTCATCGCGATCAGGCCGTGGCCGACGACGACCAGGAGCGGCGCTCGCCGTCTGGCTGGCCCCGGACCGGGCCGCCCGGAGCGGCCGAGGGTCAGCAGGGCCATGCCGAAGCCGGCCACCGGCAGCAGCAGCCCGACCGCGATCCAGGCCAGCGCGGCCGCCCCGGTGACCAGGTAGCCGACCCACACCAGCAGGCCGGTGGTGGCCAGGCCGAGGTGGCCCATGATTCCTGCGGGCGGGAAGCCCGCGCCGGTGCGCAGCCGGCGCAGCCCGCGGCGGGAGATCCAGACGCCCAGCAGGTAGAAACCGCTGCCCGCGGCCAGGATCCAGGCGCCGAGCGCGGCCAGGCTCAGCGCGAGGTCGCTGCCCCGCCGGGCCGGCGGGGCCGACCCGGGGATCGCCGAGCCGGGCGGCGGGGAGCTGATGGTCTGCTGCGGCGGGCTGATCAGGTAGCCAAGCCGGGCGCCGGCCAGCATCGCCGCGTGCCGCCAGGCGACCTTGGGCCGGCCGCCCGCCACCAGGTAGATGGCCCGGCCGACCGCTTGGTTGACCTGGGCTTTGCTGAGTCCCTGGCAGGCCGGGGGCTTCCGGGTCACCGTGATGTGCTGGTCGATCGCCCGCACCCCGTAGTCAGCGCACGCGGCCACCGTGCCCTGATGCGGGCCGGAATCCTGGCCGCCGCATCCGGCTACGAGCAGCGCGGTAAGCATGGCACCCGCTACCGCGGCAGTCACCGCAGTGACGTTCACCGGCTTCACCCACGATCAGTGTAGGGCGATGGCGGGCGGCCGCGGTGGCCGGACAGGGCCGGACAGATCAGGCCAGCCGGGTATCCATGATGAGCAGGCTGCTGGTGGCGGTGGCGACGATCTTCCCGGCCTGGTCGGCGATCTCCGCCATGCTGAACGCGACCCGGCGGCCCGGCTTGGTGACGCGCCCGGTGGCCCGCAGCACGCCGGTGTCCTTCGTGACCGGCCGCAGGTAACTCACGTTGATGTCAATCGACGTGTACCCGACTCCCGCGTCAAGAGTGGTCTGCACCGCGCAGCCGGTGACCGTGTCCGCGAGCGTGCAGACCAGGCCCCCGTGGACCACCCCGATCGGGTTGTACGCGGACTCGTCCGGCTCGCACTCGAAGACGACCTGGCCGACCTCGATTTCGCGGATCTGCATCCCGAACAGCACGGCGATCGGCGGCGGCGGGATCACGCCGTCCCTGATCGCGCGCAGGAATTCGATCCCCGACAGCGGCCGGCCGGCCGCTGCGGTGATCATCGGGTCATACCAGTGCACCGTCTTGCTCCTCGGCTCACCCCATGCGGCCGGGGGCGGGCCGATGTCCTCGGCTGCGGTCATCACGCGTCCTTCCTGAGTTCGGCTGCTGGCCGGCCCGCGGCGCCGGGGCCAGGACAAAGACGCAGCGACCGTGCGTCGAGCTATCGAGTTGCATGATAGAACTCACCAGCGGGTGGCCGCCGCCCCAGGCCGCGCGCGGACCCGCTATCCGGCGGCCTGGCTGGCGGCCCGGGCGGCCCGGGCGGCCGCCGCCCGGGCGGCGGCGAGGCGGCGTTTCGGCGACGGGTAGGTCAGCAGGCTGCGGATGATCCGCCCCAGGTTCCGGTGCTCCCGGTCCCGGGCCACGGCCAGGGCCGCCAGGGCCAGCTCGGCCTGGCTGAGGCCGGCCCAGCGAACGGCCTGCCGGTCGCAGTCCAGCTCCATCGCGCGGTTGTAGACGGCAGCGAGCACGATGAGCAGCGGCAGCGCGAAGATGGCGGCGGGCCAGGCCACGGCGGCGAAGACCCAGCCGGCCAGCGCGGCGCTGAACACGACGGGCCGCCGGACGACATCGTTGCGGGCCAGGTGCGCGGCCTCATGGGCGATGAAGAACCCGGACAGGTCCGGCCGGGCCAGCAGCGCGTCATGCACGAGCAGCACCGCGTGCTGGCCGGCCCGGTAGTTGCGGGCCAGCCCGGGCACCGCTCCCACCCGGACCGTGAGGTCACGGACCCCAGCGGGGGCCAGTCCCGCGGCCAGGGCCGGCCCGGCCGGGCCGTCATCCACCGTCCGGTACTTCGGGTCGGCCAGCAGGCTGCGCAACCTGGCCCGGCGGACCGGGCCAGCCACGCAGACACCCAGATAGGCCAGGACTAACACGGGCGTGGCGGCGAGCACCACACCGGAGGCGAGCAGCACCCCGGCCCCGGCAACGGCGCTGGCCGCGAGCGAACCGGCGCACCACAGCAGCATCGCGGCGCGGCCCGGCAGCCGGGGCGGCGCGGGCAGCAGCGGCAGGCCAGGCACGGCGGACATATTTTCCCGCGGGGATTCCCCCGCATCCTTTTCCCGCGGGGATTCCCCCGGGCCCGCCACGTCTTCACCGCAACCCGTATCCACGGCAACGCATCCTGCCAACCCACCTCCCCGGCCCGCAACCTGGGGCAGCCGACGACGACCCACGCTCCGATCTCTTCTCGGGACGGGCCAGACGTGAAAGACTTCACGATCGTTCAGCAGACGGGCACCCCGGCTGCGGACGTGGGGCGCAGCCGGGCCGTCTCCTTACGGAGAGGACGGCACCATGAGCAAGTCATTAGGGCGGTTCACCAGCACGCGGATGGTTTCCGGGGTCGCGGTCCCGGTGGCCGTGGCCATGCTCCTGGTCGCGGTGCCAGCGGCCGGGGCGAGGCCCGGGCAGCCGGCCAGCGGGGCGGCGGCCAACTCCGCGCAGCAGCGGCTCACCGCCATCGCGGGCAAGGTCGACGCACTGATCGGCCAGATGACGCTGGCGGAGAAGTTCGGCCAGCTGGAGATGTCCGGGCCGACCGGCCC
>CAYPQM010000054.1:30896-38064 GCA_964412845.1 uncultured Streptosporangiaceae bacterium | reverse complement strand
CGTGGTAATCAAGGCCGACATCAGGCCCGGCGTGACCGCCGGGCTCAGCACGAAGCTGGAGAGCCTGGAGCGCCACCTGGCGCAATGACCAGGAGTCGCTGAGCAGGCCGCGGCCGGCCGCCGGGACGCTGTGGTCAGGCGTCCCAGGTGTCGAGGAACAGCGCGTCCTTCGCCGAGACATCCGGCCGGAACATGGGGTGCAGATCCATCGATGGCGAATACTTGCTGGCCGGGACCTCACGGCCGAGTGCCTCGGCCATCGCCCGGACGTGATGCGGGCCGGCCCCGCAGCAGATGCCCACGTAGTCCACCCCGAGGTCACGCGCGTCCAGCGCGAACTGCGCCATTTCGAAGCGGGTGCACCCGAAGGACTCAAGCGCGACCGGAAAAGCCCGCTCGCCCGCGAACCGGAGGGTCTCCATCGTCGGCGCGGCCGCGTCGGTGCGGTACGGCACCGGCTGGATGGCGATCGCGCAGTCGACTGTCTCCCGGATCTTGGCTATCAGCGGCCGCATCGTCTCCGGCCCGCGGTCGCAGTTCAGGCCGACGACCTGGGCTCCCTCAGCGGCGAGGATCCGGCACGCCTCCGCGTAGCCGTAGCCGTCACGCGTCTGATCTGGCTGCGTCGGGGCTAGCGTCACCATGGCGGGCAGGCCCAGGCCCTGGATGACCTCCAGCGCGATCAGCGCCTCGCCGAGGTAGTCGTTGGTCTCGGAGATGACGAAGTCGATGCCTTCCTCCACCGCCCAGCCCAGTTGCTCGGCATACATGGCGCGGACAGCGTCCCGGGACGAGGGATCGTCCGGGTCGTAGGCCCAGGTATTGCAGATGTTGCCGGCGACCAGGGCGTCGCCCTCCTGGGCCACCTCGCGGGCAATCCGCACGGCCCCCCGGTTCATCGCCTCCAGATCGCCCTCGCGGCCCACATGGCGCAGCTTCTCGCGGTGCGCGTAATAGGTGAGCGCGACCATCACCTCGGCACCCGCGCGCAGGAACTCCCGGTGCAGTTCGCGCAGCGCGCCGGGGAAGTCCAGGACCACCTCAGGGACGAACGGGCCCGCCTTGATGTACCCGCGGCGTTCCAGTTCGAAGACGTAACCCTCGGCGCCGAGCACAGTGCCGCTGGTCAGCCGCTCAACGATCCCCGCGCTCATGACGCCGTACCGCCTGCCCCGGTCCCGACGGCCGTGCCAGTCCCGGCGGCCGCGCCGACGCCAGCGAACCGGCCGGGCGCAAAGCGGCGGATGTCATACACGGTGCCCTGCTGCACGGCGAGTTGCGCGAGCACCCGCCCCACCCAGGGCGCGAACTTGTATCCGGTGCCGCGCCACCCCACGCCGACGAAGACCTCATCCGCGCCGGGGACCGGGCCGAGGATGAAATCGTCGTCCGCCACCAGGTCATACGAGCAGGTGTCGACGCCACTGGTTTCGGCCACGTCGACACTCTCCGCGCCGCGCAGCCCGGGCATGCATTCGGCCACGAAGTCCTGCACGCTCCCGATCCGGCTGGGCACCAGTGCCGCGTCGGGCGGATTGTAGAAACCGATCTTCACCCCGGGGGTCTTGCCGTCGTACAGCGGATGCCCGTAAATCCCGATATCCAGGTACGCGAAAACCGGCAGCGCGTCCTCGGTGAAGAGGCTGCGCGTCCCGGCGGGAGGAATGAAGTACTTCGACTGCGACGGGCGGTCGGGCCGCAGCGGAAACCGGACGGAGCAGCCCGGCACCAGATCCAGCACGTCGTTGGTGCCCAGGCCGGCGGTGATCACCACGACATCGGATTCCACCGGGCCAGAATCGGTGGCCACCCTCCAGGCCGCGCCCGACCTGGCCATGCCCCGGGGCGCGGCATTCTCGATCACGCGCACCCCCCGCGCACGCAGGGCTGCGCGCAGCGCCCGGGTGGCCGCGGCCACATCGGCGAACCCGGCGTCCACGTCCAGCCATCCCCCGTCGGCATCGAACTGCGGGAATCTGTCCCGCAGTCCCGCTGCCGAGAAGACCTCGCGGCGCAACTGCAACTGCTCAAGAACGGCATAACTCTGCACCGCGTACGTATCAACCAGGTCCGGTGTCACGCTGCCCTTGACCAGGTTCAGGCACCCGCAGTCAACAAGTACCGGGTCGCTGGACTCCTGCTGAAACTCCAGCCACAGCCGCCGAGCTTCGAAGGCGAGCCGGGCGTAGCCAGGATCCCGGTAGTCGTTGCGGACAGATCTGGTGAGGCCGAAGGAGGCGGTGGCGGGGTCTCCCACCCATGATTTCTCCAGCACCGTCACGGCCTCGGCCAGCGGCGCGGCATAGTACGCCGTCATCAGCCCCATCACGCCGCCGCCGATGATCGTCAGCCGCCTGCCCCGCTGCCCGGCCACGCGCACGCTCCTTGCCGCCTGACCAGCGTGATCGCGTCGATCGCGGCCAGGACCACGATGATCAGCGCAGCGTACCGGAACCAGCCGCACGGCCACCTGCCCGGGCCGCGCGGCTGCGGGGGGTCAGGCCGTCAGGCGAGTTTGCATCGGCACCCGCACCTGAACGGCCCCGTTGGCCGGGAACACCTCGACGATCTGTGTCGTGAAGCCGTACGACGCGGTCCGCACCAGCTTGACGTTCGGGTCGATCGCGACGTTGGACGCCCGCACGTGCTTGGCGAAGACGCCTACCGGCTGCTTGTTCTCGATCCCTGTGCACACCATGACGGTGGTTGACCCGTCCTGGTTTCTGATGATCACGGCATAGCCGCGGTCGGTCGGCATCCCCATGTCGGTTCCCTTCAGGGTTGGAGCGGGTAGAGCGGAGAATGGTTCACGGCCTCGCCACGGAACATGACCTGCCGCCAGTCGCCGACGAAGCAGAAGACTCCGCATGCTGTCCCCGTGGTCAGCGTGCCAGCCACCCGTACGGCGGAGATGTGCCGGGGAACGCTGCCCATCGAGTAGACGCTGTCGAGGTCCTGCCAGAGCGAGATGCTCAGCAGGGTGCGACGGCGCCAGTCGGTAAGCACCTTGACGCCGATAAAGCCCTTGGCGTGCCGCCGCACGTCGAATTTCAGCCGCACGTGCAGGATGCGCACGGCGGCCAGCTTGAACAGGCTCCCGCACTCGAACCTGGTCACGATCACCTGACCGCCCGCGGGGTCGGTCTGCAGCCAGGGGGTTACGCGTGCCATGCCTGGGCCACGGTGAGGACGGCGAGGGCCAGGGTCGCTGAGCCCGACGCCTGCCTGACGCGGCGCAGCAGGGCCCCTGGGCTGCGCAGCCTGCCCGGCTTGAAAGTCACGCTGCCTCCTATCACGGCGAGGCCGGTCAGCACGGCCACGCCCACCACGACACCGGCGGCCATCGCCGGCTGGAGCAGCACGCTGGCCGCGATCGCCACCCAGATCAGCGAGACCACCTTCTGCGTGGTGAAGAGCAGCCCGAGGTCGAAACCCCAGGCCACGCCGAGGGTGCCCGGCTGGAGCCGGTGGATCAGCGCCTGCGGGACCTGACGCCACACATGCGGCGTGCGGTTCGTCAGGTCGGCCACGCCGAACACTGCGCAGACCGCGGCGAGTGTCCACAGGCGCGCCGTCAGTGGGACGGCCCGCACCGCCTCGCTGAGCAGGTACGCGGGTACAGCGAGCAACAGCCCGGCCGCGGTCTCGCCCGCCAGCAGGCCCGCGAGGAAACGGGCGCCCGCCCGGTCCCTGTTGCGAAGCATCGGACCGGCGACCCCGGCCATGGACCGGCCTCATGGACTGAGGAACTGCAGGAGCGCGCCCAAGCCGGCGATGAAGATCCAGCGTGCCACTGCCAACCTCCCTGGCCTAATAGCTGGCCGTGGTGCTCAGTATTGGCAGCTGTAGGAGGAGTAGGTGACGTGGTTGCAATTGTCGCCACTGGCACCGTGCTCGCAGCAATTACAGTAGAGGAATTGGCTGCCATAGGGACATGACCACACGTAGTACTGCCCCGTCTCGCACTGGGCGACCGTGTGGCTCGGGCTGAAGCACAGGGTGCAGCACCCCGCGTTCACCAGCGCGGATGCCGGCGTGGCCTGGCCGAATATGGTGGCGGCGGTGGCCAGGCCGCTGGCCCCGACGCCGCCGAGGAAGGCCCGGCGGCCTGGAATCCACCGGCGCGTAGCCCGGGTTCCGCTGCTGTCGTCTGTCATGTCGGCTCCTTCTGCATCTGGCTGTCCTCTCGCTGCATCTGCCGGTCCTCTCGCTCTTTTTTGATTTTGGCCCGCAGGGCCGCGACGTCGTAGAACACATACGCGGACTCAAGCCGCCCGGCCGTGAAGACGAGCGCGGTCGGGCTGACCCGGACTCCGAACTGATCAGAGACCCAGTCGCCACCTGTGTCGACGAAATGGCGAAATGCGCCGAGCCCATGGCGCGCGACGAAGTCGTTCCCGCGGCCCTGGTTGCTCGTGGAGACCACCACCCCCAGCTCGCCCCAGTCGGCGTGCCCGGGGTTCTCGGTGAGTTGGGTGGCGATGTCCGCGCAGGTGGCGCAAATGGTGCTGAGCACCAGCAGGACAGTGCTCCCGTTGCCGTTGCCGTTGCCGTTGCCGGCTTCCAGGCCGGGCGGCCACGAGCTCGGGACGGACCCGAGTTGCGCCTCGTCCAGTGCCCGCACGGTGGCGTCTCGCCTGGTGGTTGACGGCCCGGGGACCCGGGAGGCGAGCTCGCCCATCATGGCGAACAGCACAACCATCGCCGCGGCGAGGACCAGTAATGCGACACCGAACACGACGAGTACCATCACGCCCCACTTTCGGCGCGGCCACGGCGCGCAGGGCCAACTAGTTCCATGATCAGCCTCCGGTGTAGCCATAGGCACAGACTGAGCACACAGATCGATGTGAGCAGCACGGCAACGCTCGCGCCGCGCGCCGACCGGGTGCCGGCCGGGACGGCGGAGATCACGTCCACCAAGCCGACGAGGGCCAGCGCGGCGCCGAGGCCGATGTTGACCCAGCCGAGCGGCTGCCGGCCGGACCCGCCGAGACAGCCGCAGGGAGCGTTACTGCGGCTCAGCAGCCCGAGCACGCCGAACCCGGCGAAGCAGGTCCCGAGTCCCACCAGTGCCACCGCGGCCGGGCTGCGGGTCAGCGGCGCGAGTAATCCGGCGGCGACCAGTAACTCGGCGGCCGCGATGCTGCGGACCGCCGCCCTGGTGACCCCGCCGAGCAGGGCTGGGACCAGGTCGCTGACGGCCAGCCGCAGCGGATCAGGTGCGACCAGCTTGGCGATTCCCGCGTTGAGGAGCACAGCGGCAACACCAGCGTTGACTACGACGAACGCCCAGGCACTAGCCGTCACTGATCACTCCCGGCAGGACTCACCATGCACGGATTAACTCGGCTTTAACGGCATTTGCCCAAATAATGACGAGATCGGCGCGCAGCGTCAAGCCTTCAGCGCAAGATCCCGGCGGGAATATCGTCGATGAGCCCGGCCAGGCCTGCCTCATCCAGCAGGTCCGCGGGGCGCAGGGTCAGGTCATCACGCACGTAGTAGAACGCCGCGCGGACCTGCCCCACCGGCACCCGGGCCAGCATCGCCCAGGCCAGCCGGTAGGCGGCGAGCTGCACGGCGGCGGCCTGGCGATCCTGAGCCGATGACGGCGGCTGGCCAGTTTTCCAGTCCACGACGTCGAAGCCGCCCTCCGGGGCGTCGGCGAACACCGCGTCGATCCGCCCGCGGACCGGCCGGTCAGCGATGAGTGTCTCGAACGGCACCTCCACCTCCAGCGGCCAGCGGTTCCCCCACTCCCCCGCCTCGAACCGCTCGCGCAGTTCGGCCAAGTCGTCCGCGTCGCCGTCAGCCGGATCATCGGCGGCGCCCAGCAGGTCGCCCGGGTCGATCAGCCGCTGCTGCCCGAACCGCTCCTCCAGCCAGCGGTGGAACGCCGTTCCCCGGCGGGCCTGGGGGACTGGCGGGCGCGGCATTGGCCGGCGGATCTGCCGGGCGAGTTCCGCTGGGTCGCGGGCCATCACCACCAAGGACGACACGGTGAGCCGCCCGGGCAGCCAGACGCCCGTCGTGACATCGCCGCGCCGCTCCTGGCGTTCGGCCAGGAGCAGCTCAGTGTCCCGCGCCCAGGCCTCCACCATCCCGCGGTCGCGCTCGCTCAGCCGCCCGCCGGGCGAAGGGGCATCCGTCAGCGCTTGGTGGACCAGTTCTGCCGCCTCCCGTACTGCCTCGTGACCAGCGCCGGCCGGCGCAGCCGGCCAGGGAGCGGACACCGGCTCGGCCAGAGCCGGGTTCTCCGCATCCTCCTCCGGCGGCTCCGCCCAGTAACCAACCGTCCCGGCGCCCGCCTCGCATGCGGCGCGCACGTCGGTAAGGAATACCGACGGGCCGAGCGGGGACAGGCCATCACCCCACCAGTAGCCGGTGCAGGCGAGGAAGAACGCGGCACGGGTCGCCGCCACATAGGCCAGCCGCCGCTCCTCGCTCGCGTCACGGGCGGCACATGCGGCCGCGAAGGTCTCCAGCGAGCCGGCGGCCAGATCGGGCAAGACCGGCAGGTCAGTGGAATCACCCCGGAGGCCGAACGGGAGCAGCCGCGGGTTCTCCGTCCATTTCGTGCTCGCTCTCGGCTTGGCCGGAAAGACCCGAGAACGATCCCCGCCAGCCAGGCCAGGCACGATCACGGCCGGCCACTGCAAGCCCTTCGCCGCGTGCACAGTGGCCAGTGTGACCGTGTCGCCCTCGCCGACATGACCCGTTTCCAGGCCGTACTCCTCCTCCTCGGCGGCGGCCAGGTAGGCGAGGAAGGCGCCGAGCGTCGGCTCCTCCTGATCACCGGCGAAGCCCGCCGCCGCGTCCGCGAACGCATCGAGGTCAGCGCGGGCGTCGGCTGGGTTCCGCCCGGGCCGGGCGGCCACCTCGACATCGAGCCCGAGCGCCCGCTCGACCTCAGCCACCAGGTCGGGCAGCGGCCTGCCCGCATGCCCGCGCAGCGCCCGCAATTCGGCGGCGAACTCGGTCAAGCGCGCGTAACCGACCCGCGAATACGCTTCCGGCGCACCCAGGTCATCGAGCGCCTCCACCAGGCTGCCCGGATCGGCGGTGAGGTCCATGACCGCCTGCGCGAGAGCATCGACCGGGTCTGCGCCCTTAGCCCGCGCGGGGCCTGGCTGAGACCCGGAGGCGTGCTCAGACCCGGAGACCT
>CAYPQM010000054.1:7342-30796 GCA_964412845.1 uncultured Streptosporangiaceae bacterium | reverse complement strand
GAGCGGACCCGGAGACCTGAGCGGACCCGGAGACCTGAGCGGACCCGGAGACCTGAGCGGACCCGGAGACCTGCCCAGACTGGGAGACCTGCTCAGACTGCGCGGCCTGGGCCTGCTGAACGGCGCCAGCCTGCTCAGCGGACTGGCGCTGTTCGCGGGTAAGTTCCCTGGCCTGCCTGCCGAGGGCCACCAGGTCGCGCGGCCCGATCCGCCACCGGGGGCCGGTGAGCAGCCTGGCCAGCGGCCCAGAGGCACCCGGATCGTGCAGGACCCGCAGGGTGGCGACGATGTCGGCGACCTCAGGCACGGTGAGCAGGCCGCCGAGACCGACCACCTCGACCGGGATGCCCCGCGCCTCGATGGCCGCGCGCAGCAGGGGGAACTGCGAGCGCTTACGGCAGAGCACCGCGATGTCGGACGCCCGGACAGGCTCCTCGCGGCCGTCGGGCCACGGCTGGCCATCCGGGGCGGTACCGGGGGGAAGGGCGAGCAGGCGGCTGATCCGCTCGGCTATCCAGTCCGCCTCGGCGGCCACCGTCTCGGTGAGCGCGCAGGTCACCTGGCCCCGGTCGGCCCGGCCGGGCGGCGGCACCAGGCGTGGCACGTCCGGGGCCTGCGCGCGCAGCCCTTCCTGCAGCGCGGCCGCCACGTCGAGCACCCGGCCGGTGTTGCGGAAGCTGGTCGACAGCAGCCTGACCTGCGTGGCGCTCTGTCCAGCCGGCTGGCCTGCGGCCCGGTTCGCAGCGCTGGGGAAGTCGCGCGCGAAGCGGCGGAGGTTGCCGGCGCTGGCCCCCCGCCAGCCGTAGATCGACTGACAGGGGTCGCCGACGGCGGTGACCGGGTGCCCGCCACCGAACAGCGCGCGCAGCAGCACGAGCTGGGCATGGCTGGTGTCCTGGTACTCATCGAGGAGCACCACCTGATAGCGGGCCCGTTCGGCCGCGCCGACCTCGGGATGGCGGTCCGCGATCCGGGCGGCGAGCATCACCTGGTCCCCGTGGTCGATCACCTCACGGGACTGTTTCGCCGCCGCGTAAGCCGCCACGATCGGCAGCAACTGCTCCCGGATGCGCTGGCAGGCCTCGATCTTCCGCACCGCGGCGGGTACCCTCCCTGGTCGCGCCGCCACCTGCGCGGTCAGCCACGCGCCGACCTCTCTGACGTCGCCCGGCGTGCGCAGGTGCTCGGCCAGTTCGCCGGCCAGCGCCAGCACAGCCGCGGTGACCCCGGCTGGCGCCCAGGTCACCGCGTCCATAGGACCGCCGTAGGCGGCGACCACCCGCGCCGCGATCTGCCAGGCCACCGCGGGAGTGACCAGGCGCAGCGAAGGCTCCAGCGCCTCGCGCAGCGCGTGGTCGGCGACGAGCCGGGCCGCGTAGGCGTGGTAGGTGGACACGATCGGCTCGCCATCGAGCAGGTCGTCGGCATCCAGCGAGCCGAGCCCGGCCCGGCGCAGGCCATCCAGCCTGGACCGGACCCGCTCGCCGAGTTCCGCGGCCGCCTTCCTGGTAAAGGTGAGGCCGAGCACCCGTTCCGGCCGGACCATGCCGTTCGCGACCAGCCAGACCAGCCGGGCCGCCATCGTCTCGCTCTTGCCCGAGCCAGCGCCGGCGATCACCGCCAGCGGCTGCGCCGGGGCCGAGATCACCGCGGCCTGCTCCGCGGTGGGCTCGGGAATGCCGAGCAGCCGGGCCAGCTGGACCGGGCTGTACCGGATTCCGGGCACCCGCGGCCCCCCGGACTCCCGGCCGGCCCCCGGCTCCCGGTCCGGCTGGGTTCCCGTCACGGGGTCACCTGCTCGCCGTCGGGATGCGCTGGGCAGCACGACTTGACTGGGCAGACCCGGCAGCCCGGGTTCACTGTGGCCTGGAACACCGGGCCCGCCATGCCGGCCGCGACCGTCTCGACCAGGTTGCGCGCCCAGTCCGGATCGGGATCGTCGGGCAGCGCGCGCTGCCGCTGCACCCGCACGGTAGCGGTCAGGCTGGCCCCGCCGACCTGGACGAGTTCCGCGCCACCGGGCTTGACCAAGCCGAGTTGCTCGAACGCGCCAAGCAGCACGGCCAACTGGTACACGCCAAGCTGCGGATTGCGGTCCAGCTCGGCGTCGTCAGCCGGGGTGGCTCCTGTCTTCAGGTCCACCACGATGGCGCTGCCGTCCGGATCTTGCTCCAGCCGGTCCACCCGCCCCCTGATCTCCACCTGGCCGAGCCGGACCTTGAGACCCTGCTCCACGTCGACGAGCTGCCGCGGATTGGCGTGATGCCAAGCGAGGAACTTGCGCACCATCTCATGCGCGCGCGCCCGCTGCTTCTCGCTGTACCAGGCGCTGCCGAAGTCCAGGTGATGCCAGATCTGGTCGATACGCTCGCCGATGTCGGCATCCGCGATGTTCTCGGCCGCGAGCGTCGCCGCAGCGTGGATGACGATGCCGAAATGGCGTACGACGTCCTGGGATCCCGCCCCGGCCGCCGACTCCAGCAGCCAGCGCAGCCCGCACTTGCTGAACGACTCGACCTGGGACGGCGACAGCCGGACGACCTCACTGGTGATGGGGCCGGGGTCGGACAGTTCGGTGAGCGCATACCAGTGCCGGGGATGCGCGCCGCGGACCCCGGCGGCGGCGAGGCGGGCCAACTGAGCCGCCGCCGCCTCGCGGGCCGGCATCGGACGGGCAGCGTCGGCCGCGGCCCGCCGCAGTTCCGCGGTGAGCGCGGGCAGCGACAACCAGCGCGGCTCGGAGCCGGCCACCTGCTCAATCCCGATGTCATCACCGGCAAGTTCGGCCAGGAACCGGGACGGCCGCTCTTCGCTGTCCTGGCCCCCGGCGGCGGTGACCACCAGCGACTGCCGCGCCCGGGTGACCGCGACATAGAACAGCCTGCGCTCCTCATCGAGCAGCTTGGAGGCCAGCGCGACCGCCGTCGCGTCGGCCCCCGGGCGCAGCCCGGCAAATCCAGCACCGCCAAATCCAGCACTGCCAAATCCAGCACCGCCAGGACCTGCACCGCCAGGACCTGCACCCTCCGGGCTGGCCGCGTCGACCAGTTCATCCATGCCGAGCAGGGAGGACCGCGTCCGCAGGTCAGGCCAGATGCCCTCCTGCACGCCGGCCACGACCACCAGGTCCCATTCGAGGCCCTTGGCGCGATGCGCGGTCATGATGCGGACGGCATCACCCTCAGGTGTGCGTTCGGCCAGGGTATCTCCGGAAATCTCCTGGCCACTCAGGCTGTCCAGGAACAGCCGCGGCAGCCCGGGCGGCAGCCTGGTGGCGAACCTCGCGGCCGAGTCGAACAGCGCGACCACAGCGTCAAGGTCACGGTCAGCGGTCGCGCCACGGGCCCCGCCGGCCGCGCTCGCGGCTTGCCAGGCTGGCCCGAGGCCGGACGCGCGCCACACAGCCCAGAGCACGTCGTGCGCGGTCCCGCCGGATTCGGCGCTCTGCCGGGCCACCGCCAGCAGGCTCGCGACCCGCCGCGCCGCCTCGGCGGCCGGGCCGTCAATCAGGGTCAGCTCGCGCGGGTCGCGCAGCACGCTGGCCAGCGGGTCGCTGGACGGATCCGCCCCGGCTGCGTCCGCGACGGCCCGCAGTGCCCGGCGCAACCTGCGCAGGCCCAGCGCGTCCGTGCCGCCCAGCGGCCCGATCAGCAACTCGGCGGCGGCATCCTCATCCAGCACACCTGGTTGCAGCGCGCAACGCAGCGCCGCCAGCAGCGGCCGGGCGCCAGGCTCCTCACTGAGCGGCAACTCATCCCCCGCCACCACCGCCGGCACCCCGGCCGTGGCCAGCGCCCGGCGCAGCAGCGGGACCTGCCGGACCGCGGAACGGACCAGCACGGCCATGGACGACCACGGGGCGCCGTCCAGCAGGTGGCCGCGGCGCAGTATGTCGGCGACCACGGCGGCTTCCTGGCTGGCACTGGACGCGATGATCACACGCACGCGGCCTGGCGGAGCGTCCGGCAACGGGATCAGGTCCCGGTGGCCCCGGGCTGGCTCAGCGGGCTGCGCCCGCGGGGCGGCCTGGGCGGGCTCCACCTGCGGGGCGGGCTGGGCCTGCGGGGCGGGCTGGGCCTGCGGGGCGGCCGCGGCGGGCTCCGCCTGCGAGTCTGGCTCAGCGGGCTGGGCCTGCGGGGCCATCCGGACGGGGGCCGTCCGGACGGCCGGCCCTGAGGCCGTCCCTGAGGCTGTCCCCGGGGCCGCGGGGAGCCTGCGGGCTACCCGCCTGGACGCCGCGAGCAAGACCGGGCCGCTGCGCCTGCAGGTGCGCAGCGCTATCACCGTGGCTGGGTGGTCATCCGGCGTCCGGAAGGCAGCGGGAAACCGGGTCATCGCGCGGGTATCCGCACCACGGAAGGCGTAGATCGACTGATCCGGGTCACCCACCGCGATCAGTTCCCGGCCGTCGCCCGCCAGTGCGTGCAGCAGCGCTTCCTGCGCCGGGTCGGTGTCCTGGTACTCGTCCACCAGCACGACGTCGTAGGCCTTGCGCTCCCGCTCCCTGGTCGCCGACCGGCCCAGCAGCCGCGCGGCGATGCGCACGATCTCGGCGTAGTCGTAGGCAGGCACCGGGGCGAGATCGAACCGGCCCGCGTACCGGTCCAGGAAACCGCCTGCGGCGATCCAGTCGTCACGGCCGCGCAGCCGGCCCAGGCGGGCGAGCGAGCGCCCGTCCAGGCCGCGTTCGGCCCCGCGGAGCAGGAAGTCGCGCAGTTGCTCGGCGAAGCCGCGGGTGCCGAGGGCCGCCCGCAATTGCTCCGGCCAGCGCCGCGGCGAATCCGTCGCTTCGCCGCGGAGCATCCGCCGCACCTCAAGCAGTTGCTCAGGACCTGACAGCAGAGTGGGTGGCGCCTCGCCAGCCAGCACGAACTCCCGGCGCACCAGCGCGTACGCATAACTGTGGAAGGTCAGCGCGAGCGGTTCACGGGTGGTCCGCCGCAGTCTCGTGGTGATGCGCTCTCTCAGTTCCTCCGCCGCCTTGCGGCTGAAGGTCAGCACGAGAACCCGCTCGGGGTCGATCCCGCGGACCGTGATGCGCTCCACGACCGCCTCCACGATCGCCGTGGTCTTGCCCGTACCTGGTCCGGCCAGCACCAGCAGCGGCCCCCCGGCGTGCCCGACCACCGCGCGCTGGGCCTCGTCCAGGCGCGGCGGCCCGGCCGCCGGCGCTGGCCGGCGGAGCAGGCGGTACGGCGGTGGCTCGCGGTCCATGCGGTTCGGCACATCCTGCCTGTGCGGATCGTGACGGCTGGCGGCGGGACGTTGAGAGCGTACCGATGCCGGCTGACACGATCTGGAAGCCTGGCCGTCAGGCGTCGCCGTACCAGCGGGCCTGGCGCATGTTCACCCGGGCCGCCCGGCCGCCGGTGGCCGGGCGCAGCGGCGTGCCCTCGGCGATGTAATGGGCGGTCGCTTCGCGCTCGTGTCCCTCCAGCAGCGACCCGTCGGCGTGAATGACCCGCCACCAGGCCACGCCGCCACCCCACAGGGCCATGACCCGGCCCACCTGGCGCGGGCCGCCCGCCCCCAGGTACTCAGCGACGTCCCCATAGGACATCACCCGTCCCGGCGGAATCGCGTCCGCGACATCGAGCACCCGGCTGGCGAAATCCGTCATGGGCCGGCTATCGGGCGACGGCCCGGCCCGGCGTACGGGGTCGTACCTCACGGCGGACCCTGCTTCACTCCGCACGTTGCTTCACTCTGCACGTTGCTGCACTGTGGGCGTTGACCAGCCCGGGCCCGGATCAGGCCAGGGCTGGTCAACCCCCGGCCAGGCCGGCCCGTGGTGCTGTGCCGGGGCGGCACGGACGGCCTGCCGACGCGCCCGGCGGTAGGCGATCAGCCTGCTCCAGGCCATGATGGCGATCGCCAGGGACGCGAGTCCCACCAAGAAGCCGAGCGCGAGCGCGGTGACCCCGCGCGGGCGGACCGGAACGGGCGGGACGGCCGTGCTGCCGCCGCCGAAGTGTGTCACGGCCGCGGCACCCGGCAGGACGCCTGCCTGCCTGGTAAGCGTCGCGGCCACAGTGAGCGCCGCCGCGGCATCCACCGTGCCGAAGCCGACCTTGTCGTCGTATCCGCCCGCCGGGTGGTTCTGGGTGCTTGACGTGATCGCCCGCACCACCAGGGCAGGCGCCAGGCGCGGGTACCTGGCTTTGATCAGCGCCGCCACCCCGGCGGTCAGCGCACAGGCCGGGCTGGTCCCGCTCACCAGCCAGTACTGCCCGTCCCTGCCCTGCGCGGGTACGTCCACGCCGGGCGCACCCACCTGCACAGACAGGTTGTCGCTGGAGAAATCCGCGGCTGACCCGGTCCGCGACACGGCCGCCACCCCGAGCACCCCTGGATAGTCCGCCGGGAAGGAGTACGGAGCCTGCCCGCTGGCCCGGGCGCCCACCGAATCCCCGTTGTTCCCGGAAGACGCGACGACGACCACGCCATGGTTCAGCGCGTTCTGGAGTGCCGACCGCACCACCGCGCTCGGCGTGCCGTAGCCGAGAGACATGCTGATCACGGATGCCTTCTGCGCGGTCGCGTAGCTGATGGCCTGGGCCAGCGAGCGCTGGACCCGGCGGTCGGACTCCTGCTGGTACTTGCTGTACCCGGGGTCCGTCTTGTCGGTGACCACCCGGATCGAGAGCACCTTCGACCTCGGCGCCACGCCCATGATCCCACTGGCGCCGCCGGCGTGCCCGTGCCCGGCGATCAGGGACGCCATCCAGGTGCCATGCACGCCCCAGCCAGAATTCGATGACGGAGTGCCCACCTGCGTGAGGTCAGGGCCGTCGATCACTGAACCGGTGAGGTCCGAGACATCTGGGTTGACACCGCTGTCGATCACCGCGACGGTGACACCCTGCCCTTGGGTCTGCGCCCAGGCGGTGGGTGCGCTGAGCGCGTCGAGGACCCACATCTGGGCGGTGCGCACATCGTCAGCGCTGGCCGGAGCCGCTACCGTCACGACACCGACCCCGATCGCCAGGGCCGCGCAGCAAACGGCGGGCACCCGCCGCGGCCGCCCGCTCAGCATCCTGGCCTCAGCATCCCGGCGCTCCCGGGCAGCGCGGTGCTGGCGGCGGCGCACCGAGCCGCGACCCGATCAGGTTCCCGATCCCGTGCACCACGCTGAGCATCTCGTCCTTGATGTAGGGGTCCGTGGACTCCCGCACCCGGCGCCTGCCGTCCGCGTACCCGACCGTCGCCATGACCAGGTAGGGACCCTGGCTGCTGACCCAGGACAACTGCCGCTGCGGGTTGCCGAACTGCGCGGCCAGCGTATGCGCGAAGGGGACCGCCCGGATCCCCGGCGCCAGACCGGCCGATTGCGGCAGCGCATGCAGGGACGCGCGCGCCAGCGCCGGAGCGGGCAGGACCACCACCCCCACGGTAACAGCGAGAGCACCCGTCGCGTCCCCGTACGTCGCCCTGAGCACCGCGAGGCAGCCGTGCTTGGCCAAGACCCGCGCGACGGCCTGATCAGTAGCTGACCCGCATGGTGACTGGCTAGCGATCCCGATCCGGCGGGCGGTCAGCCGCAGGCTGGTCCCGTACCCATCGCCCGGCGCGAAGCTGGACATGTGGTAAGAGACCGCGGCCGGGAAGATCTCCCCGGCCGGCCAGGTGCGCCAGCGCTTGCCGATCTCCCAGTTGATGATCTGCTCCTGCTGCGCCGCGGTGAACCGGCGGGGCAGCACCTGGACCATGATGTCCGCGGCGGAGGCGGCCACCCCGGCCAGCGCGAGCACCAGCAGGGTCAGCATCAGGCTGGAGCGCCACCCACGGCGCCTGCGGCGCGAGCGAGCCGGGCGCCCGGAAACCTCGTCGCGGCCCAGCACAGATGGGTGAGCCGGCCCAGCTGGGTGGGCGGGCCCGGGCAGGTAAGCCGACCCAGGTAGATAAGCCGGCTCAGGGAGCTGAGCCGGCTCAGTCAGGTAAGCCGGCTCTGATGCGTAAGCCGGCTCAGGTACCGGGTCGCCCGGCGGCGAATAGCCCGACCAGTCTCCCCCGGACGCCCAAGCGTCGCCCTCATCCGGGATCCCCGACCGCATACCCACACCGGCATGGTACGGCCTGCTAGTCACCCGCCGCCGTGCTCACGGCGAGGTTGCCCGGATACCCATACCGGCACAGGCCCGGACAGGCTCCTCGTGGGTCAGTACGACGGCAGTGCCGGATCGACCTGGCTGATCCAGGCCAGCACGCCTCCGCCCACGTGTACCGCGTCCGAGAATCCGGCATCCTTGACCACCGCGAGGCATTCCGCGCTGCGGGCTCCGCTCTTGCAGTGCAGCACGATCCGGCGGTCTTGGGGCAGCCGCTCAAGGGCCGCCCCGGACAGGAACTCCCCTTTGGGGATCAGCACCGCGCCTGGGATGGACACGATCTCGTACTCGTTCGGCTCACGCACGTCAACCAGGAATATCTCATCGTCGCCGTCGAGCATCTCCTTGAGCTGGCGGGCGCTGATCGTCGAGCCCATGGCGGCCTCCTGGGCCTCCTCCGAGACCGCGCCGCAGAACTCCTCGTAGTCGATCAGCTCAGTGACCGTCGGGTTCTTGCCGCAGACCGGGCACTCCGGGTCCTTCCTGACCTTGACCGTCCGGTAGGTCATGTCCAGGGCGTCGTAGATCATCAGCCGCCCGACCAGCGGGTCGCCGATCCCGGTGATGACCTTTATGGCCTCGGTGACCTGGATGGACCCGATGGACGCGCAGAGCACGCCGAGCACGCCGCCCTCGGCGCACGAGGGCACCATGCCGGGCGGCGGCGGCTCCGGGTACAGGCAGCGGTAGCACGGGCCGTGATCGGCCCAGAAGACGCTGGCCTGGCCGTCGAACCGGTAGATCGACCCCCAGACGTAGGGCTTGCCGAGCAGCACGCACGCGTCGTTGACCAGGTACCGGGTGGCGAAGTTGTCAGTGCCGTCGACGATCAGGTCGTACGGCTCGAAGACCCGCATCGCGTTGTCGGAGTCCAGCCGCTCCTTGTGCACGATCACGTTCACCAGCGGGTTGAGCTCCTTGATGCTGTCCCGGGCCGACTCCGCCTTCGACCGCCCCACGTCGGACTGCCCGTGGATGATCTGCCGCTGCAGGTTGGACTCGTCCACGACATCGAAGTCAATGACACCGAGCGTGCCCACTCCGGCCGCGGCCAGGTACAGCAGGGCCGGCGAACCCAGCCCGCCCGCACCCACGCACAGCACCTTGGCGTTCTTCAAGCGCTTCTGCCCGGTCATCCCCACATCGGGGATGATCAGGTGGCGCGAGTACCGGCGTACTTCATCCACGCTCAGTTCGGCGGCCGGCTCGACCAGCGGTGGCAGCGACAACGTAACTCTCCAAAGACGACATGTCCCGGACCGACTTCTCGGCCCGGCTCTTGGCTCAACGGACGGCCCGGCCGGCACATTCCCGGGCCAGCCCACGGCCAAAATGTCACTGCTCCCCGATACAACACAGGCATGCGGCGCGGCGCCCCGCGCCTGGCCGCCGGCAGGCCGCGTGGGCCAGCAGGGCCGCGTGGGCCAGCAGACCCGCACCACGACGCTGATCCCCGGGAGGTCCCATGCCCACACCGCCCTCGCCGCCACCCACCGGTGGTGGCTGCCCCCGGGTCGGAAAGCGGCCTCTTCCCGACCCGGCCGCAGTGCGAGTCTTCGCCGTGCCGGATTCCGCGCCGCCCTACGACGACGCGTTAGCCGGGCTAGCGGCAGCTCACCAGCCCAGCCAACCAGGCCGGCCCGGCCAACCAGGCCGGCCCGACCGGGCGGACGAGACCAATCCCGGGCTGGGCGGACCGGACACCGACCGCGGCACCGCGGCCGCCAGCACTGCCGCGCCCAGCACTGCCGCGCCCAGCACTGCCGCACCCAGCGCCCCGGCAGGCCCGCCAGGCTGGCCGAGCCATTTCGCCCAGGTGCTCGCCGAAACGCTCGCCGGATCCCGTTCGCCAAGCCAGATCGTGCCCTGGACGACGCAGCGCGCCCGGGCCAACATCCGCCGCCTGGGTCCGACGTTGTCCGCCGGCCAGCCGACCGCCGGGCAGCGGCCGCTCGTGCGGCGGGTCATGACATCCCGGCCGAGCTGCGACGTGCTCGAAATGACGGCCATCGTGGGTTTCGGCCCGCGCGTCCGTGCCCTCGCCATCCGGCTGGAACGCAGCACACCGCCGACCGCCTCCCCCGGCCAGGCCCCCGCCCCGGCCCGATGGCTCTGCACGGCAGTCGAGGCCGCCTGACCCCCGTGCCCGCGCGGCCACCGAGGCGCCCACCCCCGACCGCCCCGCGCCTCCCTACAACAAGCGCGCCCCCCTACAACAAGTCAGCCACCAGCGCGGTTGCGGGGGTCGCCGTGGCAGCGCTTGTACTTGCGGCCCGAGCCGCACGGGCACATGTCGTTGCGCCCGACCCGGCTGAAGTCGGCTCCCCCCGAGTCCTCGGCGCGCTGCTCCGCCTGGCCGGACCCGTCCTCGCTCGGCGCGCTGTACTGGAGCCGGGCCGGCCGCTGCGGCCGCTGCAGCCCAGGCGCGACCAGCGACGGCGCCCCGTCATTCGCGAAGGCAGCCGGCACGGCGGGCTGCGCCGAGTCCGCGACCGGACCGCGCGCCTGGGCGGCGGGACGGGCGGGGCGGTTGCGTTCTGGCTGCGGTGTGCGCGGGGCGGGGGCGGCCCCGGCGCTCTTCGCGGAGCGCCCGCCCAGGGCGGGCGGCGGACCGGGCACCGCGTCCTGCACGTCCTCCACATCCTGCACGATCGGGTTCTCCTGGTACTCAACCTTGAGGTTGAACACGCTGAGGACCGACTCCTCCTTGATGCCCTCCATCATGGCGGCGAACATGTCGTAACCCTCACGCTGGTACTCCACCAGCGGGTCGCGCTGGGCCCAGGCCCGCAGGCCGATGCCCTCGCGCAGGTAGTCCATCTCGTAGAGGTGCTCCCGCCATTTGCGGTCGAGCACCGAGAGCACCACGCGCCGCTCCACCTCGCGCATGACCTCCGGGGTGAGTTCTTCCTCGCGCCGGTCATAGGCCTCCTGGGCGTCCGCCCGGATGACCTCGGTGAGGAACTCCTGGGACAGCCCGGCACGCTCGCCGCCGGCCTGCTCGATCGCGTCATCGATGGCGAGCGTGGCCGGGTACAGCTCACGGAACGCGCGCCAGAGCTGGTCGAGGTCCCACTCCTCGGGGAACCCCTCGCTGGTCGCCCCGGCCACGTAGCCCGTGATCACCTCGTTGATCATGTCGCGGATCTGCTCGTGCAGGTCCGCGCCCTCCAGCACCCGGCGCCGCTCGCCGTAGATGACCTTGCGCTGCCGGTTGAGCACGTCGTCGTACTTGAGGACGTCCTTGCGGATCTCGAAGTTCTGCTGCTCGACCTGGGTCTGCGCGGACCGGATGGAGCGGGTCACGGCCTTGGACTCGATCGGCACGTCCGGCGGCGTCTTCAGCCACTCCATGAAGTGGGCGACCTTGTCAGCGTTGAACATCCGCATCAGGTCGTCCTCAAGGGACAGGTAGAACCGGGACAACCCCGGGTCGCCCTGACGGCCGGCCCGGCCACGGAGCTGGTTGTCGATGCGCCGCGACTCGTGCCGCTCGGTGCCGAGCACGTACAGCCCGCCCGCCGCGACCACTTCCTCGTGCTCCTCGGCCACGGCGGCCTTGGCCTTCTCCACCGCCTCGGCCCACGCTGCCTCGTAGTCCTCCGGCGTGTCCACCGGCGACAGACCGCGCTGGTGCAACTCGATGTCGGCCAGGAAGTCCGGGTTGCCGCCCAGCATGATGTCAGTGCCACGGCCAGCCATGTTGGTCGCCACGGTGACCGCGCCCTTGCGCCCGGCCTGGGCGATGATCGCGGCCTCACGCTCGTGGTGCTTCGCGTTCAGCACCTCGTGCGCGACGCCGCTGTGCTTGAGCATCCGCGACACGGTCTCGGACTTCTCCACGCTGGTGGTGCCCACCAGCACCGGCTGGCCGTTGACGTGCCGCTCCACGATGTCCTCGACGACCGCCTGGAACTTCGCCGCGACGGTCTGGTAGACGATGTCGGACTGGTCGTCGCGGACCATCGGCATGTTCGTGGGGATCGGCACCACACCGAGCTTGTAGATCTGGTGGAACTCGTTGGCCTCGGTCATCGCCGTGCCGGTCATCCCGGCGAGCTTGTCGTAGAGGCGGAAGTAGTTCTGCAGGGTGATGGTGGCGAGAGTCTGGTTCTCGTTCTGGATCTGCACGCTCTCTTTGGCCTCGATGGCCTGGTGCATGCCCTCGTTGTAGCGGCGGCCGTACAGCATGCGGCCGGTGAACTCGTCGACGATGAGGACCTCGCCGTTGATGACGACGTAGTCCTTATCCTTTTTGTACAGCTCCTTGGCCTTGATGGCGTTGTTCAGGAAGCTGACCAGGGGCGTGTTGACCGAGTCGTACAGGTTGTCGATGCCGAGCCAATCCTCGACCTTCTCCACCCCCGACTCCATGATGCCGACGGTCCGCTTCTTATCGTCGACCTCGTAGTCCCCCTCGCCGTCCTCGCCCCGGCGCAGCCTGGGCGCGATCTTGGCGAACTCGGTGTACCAGCGGGCACTCTGCTCGGCGGGCCCGCTGATGATCAGTGGCGTGCGCGCCTCGTCCACCAGGATGGAGTCCACCTCGTCCACGACGGCGAAGTTGTGCCCCCGCTGGACACATTCCTCCAGGCCCCAGGCCATGTTGTCGCGCAGGTAGTCGAAGCCGAACTCGTTGTTGGTGCCGTAGGTGATATCCGCCTCGTACTGCTTGCGGCGCTCCTCGGGCGCCTGCTGGGCCAGGATCACGCCGACCTCAAGGCCGAGGAAGCGGTGTATCCGGCCCATCCACTCGGAGTCACGCTTGGCCAGGTAGTCGTTGACCGTCACGACGTGCACGCCGTCGCCGGACAGCGCGTTGAGATAGGACGGCAGCACCGCGGTGAGGGTCTTGCCCTCACCAGTCCGCATCTCAGCGATGTTCCCGCCGTGCAGCGCCGCACCGCCCATGATCTGGACGTCGAAGTGCCGCTGGCCGAGGGTGCGCTTGGCCGCCTCCCGGACCGTGGCGAACGCCTCGGGAAGCAGATCGTCCAGAGACTCGCCCGCCGCGTAACGTTCACGGAACTCGCCGGTCATGGCCCGCAGTTCCGTGTCGCTCAGCACGGTGAAATGCTCTTCGATCGAGTTGACCTGCTCAGCGATCCGCTTGAGCTGGCGCAGGATCTTGCCTTCGCCCGTGCGAAGGACCCTGTCGATAATGACTGGCACTTCTCGTCGCGCTCCTTGCGGATCGTTTACCTGATGCCGGAATCTTGCCGGAGTCTCGCCAACCGCGCGCCACATCCGCCTGCCCACCGGATAGGCGACAGCCAGTGCCGCACCGATGCGGCACCGTCGTCACTGTCATGGTAGGCGAGACAGGCAGTGAAACCGAGCCGCGCAGACGCACCGGCATGGGGAATGCCGCGACGGGTGCGCGGGCCCGGCCGGGGCAACACGGCACATCCAGGGAGTCGGCGCGCGCCTCCTGGGGGGTCGGCGTCCGGCGCGCCGCGCTTCCCGCCACAATAAGAGGGGCGATAGTGGCGCGCATCCGGTAATTATTGAGGGGAGCAGCGCGCATGGCGGACCAGAGGGGAACGGGCCAGATGGAAACGGGCACAGCCGAAGGCGGCACGCTAGGGACTGGCATGGTCTCCGGCGGCGGGCAGGACGAGGCTGCGCTCAGCCTGGACGCGCCCGGAAGCCCGGGTAACTACGAGCCCTATCACGGACGGACCGTCTCCTGGGTGGCGGTCAGCGTCATCATGGCCGGGTTCCTGGCCGGCGGCCTGGCCCTGGTCTTCGGGCCGACCTGGTGGCTCTTCTGGTCCGGCGGGGCGCTGGCCGTGATCGGCGCCCTGCTGGCGCTGTCGACCGACATCTTCGAAGACTGGTATTAAGCCGTACATCCGGTTAAGCCGTACATCCGCCGGGCTCCCCGGCCCGCAAGGAATGTCAGAGCCTCCGGCTAGGCTCCGTTCCTGTGCAGACCGACACCCGGCCCGCTGCTCAGCTGTCCCTGTCCGCGGACGACGCGCGGCTGCTCACCCTGCGCGCGCAAGGCTTCGTCGGGACTGAGGGACGCCGCGGCGGGGTGCCGGGGATGCTGCGCCGCCTCGGCGCGGTCCAGCTCGACACGATCAGCGTGCTCGCGCGCTCCCACGAGCTCGTGGCCTACGCCCGGCTCGGCCCCGTCCCGCGGGACAGGATCGAGCGCGCCTACTGGCATCCGCGTACCCCGGCCGCGTTCGAGTACTGGTCGCACGCCGCGTGCGTGCTGCCCCTGGAGGAATGGCCCTACTACGCGTTCCGGCGGCGTGCTTTGCGGTCCAGGGGCCGGCGCTGGCACCAGAGCACCGACCGGGTCTGCTCGGAGGTCCTGGCCAGGCTGAAGGCCGAAGGGCCGCTCAACGCGACCCAGCTCGGCGGGGCTAAAGCCGGCGGCCCCTGGTGGGACTGGTCAGAGACCAAGATCGCCGTCGAGTGGCTGCTGGATGTGGGCGATGTCCTCTGTGTCCGGCGAGATGGCTGGCGGCGGGTCTACGACCTGCCCGAGCGTGTCCTGCCCGGTGAACTGCTCGACGCCGACCCGCCCGACAGCGAGTGCCTGGCCCACCTCGCGGGGGTGTCCGCCCGGGCACTGGGCGCGGCGACCCGCGCCGACCTCATCGACTATCACCGGCTTCGCGAACTGACCGACGGCAAGACCAAGCACGCGGACCATGTCGACGAGGCTGCGATCGCCGCAGGCCTGACACCGGTGATCATCGAGACGCCCGGCAAGGCCACCCCGGGCTGGGCTGATCCGGCCGCGCTGGCGCACGCCCCGGCCGGCCGGCATCGGGTCGTGCTGCTTTCCCCGTTCGACTCGCTCATCTGGGACCGCAAGCGCACCCTGCGGATGTTCGGCTTCGAGCACAGCCTGGAGGCGTACGTGCCCAAGGCCAGGCGCGTGCACGGGTATTTCGCGATGCCGCTGCTCGCCAGGGGCCGGCTGGTCGGCCGCGTCGATCCGGTGCGCCGGGGTCAGACGCTCGTCGCCCGCCAGATCTCCCTGGTCTCCCCCACCGCCACCGAGCCGATGGCCCGCGCTCTCCGCGAGGCAGCCGAATGGGTCGGCTGCTCCGCGGTGGCGGTAGAACAGGTAAACCCACCCCATCTCACCGCACGGCTGACCGCAGCACTCAGCTAAGCCGCCGCGCGGCCGGGCCCAGCGCTCAGCTGAACTCGATCAGCTTCTCCCGCACGGCGATCATGACGGCTTCCATCCGCGAGTGGATCTGCAGCTTCTCCAGGATGTTACGGACGTGGTTTTTGACCGTGTTCTCGGAGATGAACAGCTCTTTGGCGATGTCGCGGTTGTTCATGCCCCGTGCCACCAGCTTGAGCACCTGCATCTCGCGATCGGTGAGCTTGGGCGCCGGTACCTGCTGGGCCCGCTCAGAGTCATCGCGCTTCTCGAGTGTGGCGAACTCAGAAAGGAGCTTGCCCGCCATGGACGGGTTGATGAGCGACTGCCCGTCATGGACGGCCCGGACCACGTCGGCGACCTCATCCAACGGGATGTCCTTGAGCAAGTAGCCACTGGCACCTGCCCTGATCGCCTCGAACAGGTCTTCTTCCTCGTCGCTGATCGTCAGCATGACGATCTTCGAACTGGGTGCCGCCTCCTTCATCGCACGGCAGGCCTCGATCCCGCTGCTCTTGGGCATCCGGATATCCATGAGGACGATGTCCGGCAGCGACTCGGCGGCCTTCTGCACCGCCTCCGTCCCGTCGCTCGCCTCACCGACCAGTTCGATGTCATCCTCGGCCGCGAGAACCATCTCCAGGCCACGCCGGAACAGCGCGTGATCATCAACGATGAGGGCGCGGATCGGATCGGGACCCCGCCGAACGCCTGCCGCGGCCTTGCCGGCTGCGAGATCTCCGTCCACGGCACCTCCCCTCTGACCCTGCATCCCGGTGCCCTGCCTCACTGCCTGCGGTACAGCTTCGCCTACGAACTTGCGGCCGGCCATAGTGGCCAGGCCGTGTAACCCTCTGGTAATGCCTTCGCGCGTTTCGCCCTGGCCCCGCGCCGCGCCAGCGCTGGCGCGGCGCACGGTGAAGGTAACACCTCGTCACCAAACTCTGGCTGACTAGGGGCATCTTGCGCAAGCCAGGCCAGTTCCGCCCCTCGGCACTGCGCCACGCACCCCCCAGATGCCCTACCTGGCCGCCTGATTCTGCCCCACTCTCCGGTCCCGCTGGCTGGCCGCTGCGCCGGCTTCCGGGTGCGCCCCCTCCCGGGGGGCCTCGTCCACGAGACGGATCACACCGTAGTCGTAGCCGCACCGCCGGTAGACCACGCTCGGCAGCCGGCAGTCCTCGTCGTGGAACAGGAAGAAATCGTGCCCGACGAGTTCCATTTCCAGCAACGCCTGGTCGATGGTCATCGGTGCCGCGGCGTGAAACTTCTCCCGCACCACCAAGGGCCCGTCACCTTCCATCGCGATGGGCACGAGATCACCTGATCGCGGCCGGGCCCCGTCGGCTGGCCCGCCCTCGTCATCTGGCGCCTCGCCGTTCGCGAGCACCGGGTACCCGTCAGCGAGTTGCCCGTTGAGCTGGTCGGAGAACTGACTGTCATCGGGGAGAGCCAGCCCGCTATGCCGGTCCTTGCGCCGGTCGCCGGCCCGCCTCAGCCGCGCCTCCAGCTTGGCGACGGCACGGTCCAGGGCCATGAAGCGGTCCTCAGCGGCCGCTTCCGCGCGAACGACCGGCCCACGCGACGTGATGGTCAGCTCAACCCGCTCCCGGCGGTCCGACTGACGCGGGTTGCGCTCCTGGGACACCTCCACATCGATCCTGATCGCCTTGTGATCCAGCTTCGCGATCTTGCCCAGCTTGGCCGTCGCGTGCCTGCGGAACCGCTCCTGCAAACCCGTACGCCGACCCTTGAAGATGATGTCCACCTGGGAACCCCCTTCAGCCCGATCCGTCTGGGTGGCACCCGCCCGGCCGACCTGGTCTTCGTCCCCACATCCGCCTGCTGAGGGGTTCGCGGCCTGTCGCCACTACTGCCCTTCTCCCTGCCCGGGGGACGCCGGATCCCCCGGCGGGGCAGGACTTACCTCTAAGCCGCACCGTGATCGGTCGACGAGAAGTCGCCTTACGTGGGCCGTTTCGCCTGCGGCTGGCATCGGCTTGCCAGGACGGGCTCTCCGCGATGAGCGGAGACCCCTGCCTGTCGCAACCACGGACCCGAGCGGGTGCCATAGGAAGACGCTAGTCTCCCCTGGGCCCGATGTCATCGGGCCCAAAGGCCCGAACAGTCACCGAGCGTGAAATAGATGCCTACGCGGCGGCTCAGCCCGGATAGGTGGCGCTGCTGCCGGAGACGAACATGCTCCACAGCTCACCGACGCCGATGGACCGGGCCAGGTGGCTGGTCTGCAGGCTGGCGTAGAGGGGGTTGGACGGTCCCGCGGCGGCGATGGAGACCATGTTGGGCTGCACGCCCATGGCGGTGGACCGATCGCCGTCGACCGGCACCTCATCGAGCCTCGGGCCGGCCGCTGACTGCGCCACAACCAGCAAATGATCTGCGTCGTACCAGGTCAGAGCCGACGGGGCCGAGACGTCCGTGCCGACGGCCACGGTCTGCAGGACTGATAGCTGGGTGCCGGCCCGGACGATGGCCCCGAGCAGCAGGCGCGCGGCTGGCCCGCTCCCCGCGATCATGGCGACCCGCACCCCGTCCCGGGCGACCCGCAGCGCGGTGACTGGCCCAATCCCCGGCGGCAGGCTCACCTGGGCCGGCCGGCCGGCTCCGGGCGGCACCACCCACACCCCTGGTTGCCCCTTGACCTTTCCCGCGACCCACAGATCGTCTCTGCGGTCCCAGCTGAGCGCGGTGAAGCTGCTCCCGGTGAGCCGGGAGGTCAGATTGCCGGTACCTGGCTTGGCCCGGTCCCGGGCTGCGCCCAGGTCGCTGACATAGACCGTGTTCGACGGCCCGGCGATCCCGGCGAGGTAGCGCTCATCGGGTGAGATGGCCACGATGTGCAACGGGATCTGGCCTTCCCCGACCTGGCCCGGGAGCGCCTGGCCTGGTGCGCCCTGGCCAGGCGGAGCCGGGCTGGCGACCGTGGACCCGCGCAGCACCCGGGTCGCACCGTTGCTGGCCAGGTAGTACAGATTCTCGTGATCCGGCGGGTCAAGAGCCTGCTGCGGGTAACCGCGACGATCTTGCGCCGGGATGCTGGACCCGGCCTGCGAGCTAGGCCGTCCGTTGACCTCGAACTGCACCGCCTGAGCAGGCGCGGGACTATAGGACGGGCTGGTCAGCGTCCAGACGAGCTGGGCCGCCATGGCCTGGATGGCTGACTTGGTCGCGGCCCCGCGCGGCAGGCTGAGATCGACGAGGGCGGTCTTGTTAGGCAGAATCTGGACCGGCCGGGCTAGCTGCGCATTCGGCGGGAACGCCGAGAACACAGCGCCTGCCAGCCATCCGGACGGGCTGCGCTTCAAGGCCCGCACCAGGTTCGTGCCCGGATCGGATGAGTCGATGGGCACGAATACCGGGTCAGGAACCAGCACCTTGCCCGAGGAATCGAAGTAGTAGAGGTTCCGCGGCTCGTAGGCCAGCTGGAACAGGTCCTTGGTCAGCACCAGCTCATTGGAGACCTGCCCAGCCCCGCTTGACGGCAGGCTGGCGATCCGCCACCGGTGATCGACCAGCTGCAAGCCGAACTGCCGGACCAGCTGCTCGTGCCCGCCAGGCGCGGGACTGTATTGCCCGCTGCCGCTCAGCGTGGCCACTTCCTGCGCTTGTATCTGGACGAGCGCCGCGCCCTGCGATCCGAAGGGGCGCCGGGAAAGCGTCACGTCGGGCGGCTGGGCGATGACAGTCACCGCCGAGCCGGGATGCCAGGCTTTACTCGCCGCCGCCGTCAGGTACTCGCGCGCGACCGCGTGGTTGTTGGCGAAGTTGGCGCTCGCGAGCAGGAAGTTGCTGACGATCTGCTGCGGACCCCAGTCGGGCTGCGGCGGCAGCATGATCAGGACGCAGCAGTTCCGGCCGCCGCCGACCGCACTGCCCGGACCCGGCGGAATCGTGGCCGACGCCACGATGCCGCTGGCCGGGACGGCCGCGCAGCCCGCGGCCAGAGCCATCAGCGCCGCGGTGGCCACCGCACCCGAGACACGCCGCCGGGCGCGGGAATCGCGCCGCCCCGCCCGGGACCAGATCTCAGCCACTCGCGCCCACTCCGCTGCCTGTCTCCGCGGTCAGCCCGGCCTCGGTCCCGGTCCGGGCCGCGGGCCGCACGACGCCGACCTCGCCCGGGCCGGCGAAGCTGGAGTCGGCGAAGCCGGATCCGGCCTCAGCCTCGTCGGGGCCGAGCGGCAACGGCGATCCGGCCAGTTCCTGGCCCGCCACCCGGGGCACGGTCAACCGGAAGACCGAGCCCCGGCCGCATTCTCCCCACGCCTGCAGCCAGCCACGATGCAGCCGGGCGTCCTCCAGCGCGATGGCCAGTCCCAGGCCGGTACCGCCGGTGGTGCGGGCCCGCGCCGGGTCCGCCCGCCAGAACCGGTCGAACACCATCTGCGCCTCGGCCGGCCCAAAGCCGACACCGTGATCCCGGACCGCTACCGCCACCGCGTCGCGGTCCCCGGACACGGTGACCACCACGTCGCGCCCCTCACCGTGCTCCACCGCGTTGTCCAGCAGATTGCGCAGGATGCGCTCGACCCGCCGCCGGTCCACCTCGGCGACACAGGGTTCCGGGGGAAGCCGGAAGTCGATCCGGGTTCCGCGCCGGGCCGCCAGCTGCTCCGCATCCGCGGCCGCGCGCCGGACCAGGTCGCAGACATCCGCGGACTCCGCGTCGAGGGTGGCCGCGTTCGCGTCGTACCTGCTGATCTCCAGCAGGTCCGCGAGCAGCGACTCGAATCGCTCCAGCTGGCTTTGCAGCAGCTCCGCCGAGCGGCCCGCTGACGCGTCCAGCTGCTGCCTGGCCTCGAACAAGATGTCCGCGGCGATCCTGATCGTCGTCAGCGGGGTCCGCAGCTCATGGGAAACGTCCGACACGAACTGCCGCTGCACCTGGGACAGCTCCTCAAGCTCCCTGAGCTTCTCCTGCAGGCTGCGGGCCATCTCGTTGAACGACCTGGCCAGGGCAGCCAGGTCATCGGTGCCGCGCACCGCCATCCGCTCGTCGAGCTGCCCGGCGGAAAGCCGCTTGGCCGCCTGCGCGGCGTCCCTGATGGGGACCACCACCCAGCGCGTTACCAGCGAGACGATCGCGGCGAGCAGGACGACCAGGACCAGGCCGCCGCCCAGCAAAGCGCGCTGCACCAACTGGAGGGTCTGCTGCTGCTGATCGAGCGGGAACAGGTAGTACAGCTGATCCCGGCTGTTGATCACCCCGCCGATCGCCAGCCCGGGTTGTGACTGCCTGCCGTCGATGTAGGTCAGGCTGGTCGACGTGGACAGGAGGTGGTCGGTCCGGCCGCTCGCCTGCTCCTCGGTCACCTGGTCGATCAGGCGCTGCGGGATGCTGGAGGGGTTCACGTTCGGGTTGCCGCCGACCCCGCGGAGGCTGGAACCGCCGGCTTGCGCGTAGATCACCACGTCGAAGGCATCACCTTGGCCGCTGAGGCCCTGCAAGGTGGTGGTCAGCGAGATCAGGGTTTTCAGCCGGTTGCCGGCCGACCCCTGCAGGCCGACCTCGCCCTTCGCGTCCGCGAGGCCCTCGGCGATCTGCGTGGATGCCTGGTTCCGCGCGCTGTTCAGCAGCCCGGTGGCAATCTGCTGCATCAGGAAGTAGCCGAGCGCCGCCACCACGACGAAGGAAATGATCGCGGTGGTCGCAACCACCCTCAGCTGTAGCGACCGGTGCCAGCGGCGGCGTAGCTGCCCGGACAGGGTCTGGCTCCGCCGGTAGGTCACCCGCAGCACACGGCGCGCCCGGGGCGGCAGCCGCCGCGCCGCCCGCCGGATCAGCAGCGTGACTCGCTCGGGGGAGGCGGACCCGGCCCCAGCCGCAGCTACCCCGGCACCAGTCGCGCGCCCAGCGGCCGTGGCCGGCGCGCCGACACGCTCGCCGCCCCGGGCCTCGCTAGCGCTCGCTGCCCCCTCCATGCCCCTTCTCTACCGAATACGCCTCTCTGTGCCGACCCACCATGTACCCAAAAGCCCTGTTTCAACAAGCCCTGGAGGTCAGGCGGGGCCTGCCTTGTACCCCACGCCGCGTACCGTGACGACGATTTCCGGGTGCTCCGGGTCTTTCTCGATCTTGGCGCGGAGCCGCTGGACGTGCACGTTGACCAGCCGCGTGTCGGCCGCGTGACGGTAACCCCAGACCTGCTCAAGCAGGACCTCACGGGTGAAAACCTGGCGCGGCTTCCGGGCCAGCGCCACCAGCAGGTCGAACTCCAGCGGCGTCAGGCTGACCGGTCCGCCGTTGCGCTTCACGGAGTGCCCGGCCACGTCGATGAAAACGTCCACGATCTGCAGCATCTCGGGCGCCGGGTCATCGGTCCGGCGCAGCCGGGCCCGGACGCGCGCGATCAGCTCTTTCGATTTGAACGGCTTGACGATGTAGTCGTCGGCTCCCGACTCAAGCCCGAGCACCACGTCCACGGTGTCGCTCTTCGCCGTCAGCATGACGATGGGCACCCCGGACTCAGTCCGGATCTGGCGGCAGACATCGATGCCGTCGACGCCAGGCAGCATCAGGTCCAGGAGGACAAGGTCCGGGTGAGTATCCCGGAAGGCCTCCATGGCCTTGTCACCGTCCGCGACGAACGTCGGTTCAAACCCCTCGCCCCGGAGCATGATGCCGAGCATCTCGGAGAGGGCAGCGTCGTCATCGACGACAAGCACGCGACCTTTCATGGGCCTCATCGTTCCATGGAAATATCGCCAACGGCACTATCCCGCGTACCTGGGCGGGTACACAGCAGACGAAGGGTACCCGCAGTGACCGGCCGGGCGACTCCGCGTTCGGTCACCAGGGCGGTGACCAGCGCCGCCGGGGTGACGTCGAAAGCAGGGTTGTAGGCGGCGCTCCCGCGCGGCGCGATCGCCTGGCCCGCCAGGCAGGTGACCTCGCGAGCGGCGCGCTGCTCCAGCACGATCGCGCTGCTGTCCGGGGCATCGAAATCGACGGTGGAGACCGGCGCCACCACCACGAAAGGCACGCCATGCCGCCGGGCGAGCACGGCCAGGCCGTAGGTGCCAACCTTGTTGGCGACGCTGCCGTCGGCGGCGATCCGGTCCGCCCCGGTCAGCACGATGTCCACCTGGCCGGCCGCCAGCAGCGACCCGGCCGCCGCATCAGGCAGCACCGCGTAATCCATGCCAGCGCCCCTGGCCTCATACGCGGTCAGCCGCGCACCCTGCAAAAGAGGGCGTGTCTCGTCCACCCAGAGCCGGGCCAGGCGCCCGGCGCGGTGGGCCGCGAGAATCACCGCGAACGCGGTGCCCTCGCCCGCGGACACCAGCCGGCCGGTATTGCAGTGGGTCAGGATCCTGACCCGGCCTGATGGCAGCAGGGCCAGGCCATACTCGGCCATCGCGGCGCTCGCCGCGGCATCCTGCGCGGCGATGGCCCGGGCCTCGTCGAGGGCAGCTTGGGCGGCGATCCGTGCGGTGTCAGGGGTGTTTTCCGGGCTGGCCCGGACGCACTCCTGGTAGGCCAGCAGCACCCGGCGGACGCCCCAGGCCAGGTTGGCCGCGGTCGGCCGGGCACCGCTGATCTCGGCGGCGGCCGCGGCTACATCGTCACCCCGCGCGGCGGCCAGCGCCACGCCGAACGCGCCCGCCACCCCGAGGATCGGGGCCCCGCGGACCACCAGCCGGCGGATCGCGTCCACCAGAGCCGCGACGTTACCGCAGGTGACCACCTCCTCCTCGGCGGGCAGCCGGGTCTGGTCCAGGAGAGCGATCGCGGGCCCGTCCGGTGGGTCGACCCAGCGCAGCACAGGAACATCCATGATCCGAGTGTGCGCTGCCGCGGACAGGCCCGGCAGCCGGCCGGTACTACGCGATTCGACCCGCGATCGGACGGGGATCCCCATCGCGACGATCGCACTACTTCGTTCGGGTGCCGTGCTTCATGGCGGCTTCGCTTCGTGCGAGTATGGGCGCCACCGGAACACGGGGGGCTGTCCCGGCCAACGGCGAGCATTCCCACGGCGGTACGCCGTGACGGACCCGCAGCATGCCGTGAGATCGCCGCAGCATGCCGTGAAGGAGAGCCATGACAGACAGTCCGTCGCCGGGGACGCCGGAAGACGATCAGCCGGGCGCGGGGCAGCCGCCACCGGAGCAGCCCTGGTTTCCCCAGCCTGACCAGCCGGGCCAATACGGCCAGGTTCCTCCGCCCTACGGCTACGGCCAGCCCGG
>CAYPQM010000054.1:0-7242 GCA_964412845.1 uncultured Streptosporangiaceae bacterium | reverse complement strand
TACGGCCAGCCCGGCTACGGCCAGCCGGGATACGGACAGCAGCCTGGCAGCCAGCTCCCTGGTGGCCAGGTGGGATACGGCCAGCAACCAGGCTACGGACAGCCCGGATACGGCCAGCAACCAGGCGGCCAGCCCGGCTACGGACAGCAGCCTGGCTACGGCCAGCCACCAGGCAGCCAGCCCGGATACGGACAGCCACCTGGCTACGGCTGGCCGGGCGCGCAGTTCGCCCCCAAGCCAGGCGTGATCCCGCTCCGGCCCATCGCGGTCGGTGAGATCCTGGACGGCGCCTTCTCCTCCATCAGGCAGAACCCGAAAGCGACGCTCGGGACCTCGGCGATCCTGATGACGATCGCCGGCGTCATCTCCGCCACGATCTCGCTCATCACGATCAACACGATCAGCGGGGACAACGCCACAATCGTGGCGCCGGGGCTGGTGTCTGTCCTGCTGGCCATCATCGTGCAGAGCATCCTGGCCGGCATGCTCACGGCGGTGATCGGCCGCGCCGTGCTGGGCCAGCGGATCACCCTGCGGCAGGCCTGGCAGATCGCGGCGCCGCGGCTGCCCGCCCTGATCGGGGCGGCCTTCGCGCTCCTGGGCATCCTGGTGGGGATCTGGGTGGTGCTGATCGTGATCCTGGTCGCGCTGCACCTGGCCGGAGCCTCGACCGGGACGCTGGTCGCGGTCGGCGTGCTCGTCGGCCTCCCGTTCCTCGTCCTGACGATCTGGCTCGCGGTCAGGTTCAGCCTGGCCACCCCCGCTGTGGTGCTGGAACGGCAAGGGCCGCTGCGGTCGCTGCGCCGGTCCGGGCGGCTGGTCAGCCGGAGCTTCTGGCGGGTGTTCGGCATCCTGCTGCTGGCCGGGCTGATAGTCGCCATCGCGGGCGGCATCCTGCAAATTCCGTTCTCCGTGGGGGCTGGCTTCACCGCCCTGAACAACCTGCGCTCCAGCGGGCTCAGCACCACGAGCATCCTGATCAGCGCCGTCGGCAGCATCGTCGCGGGCACCGTGACCAGGCCGATCGCGGCGGGTGTGATCGTCTTGCTCTACATGGACTTGCGAATGCGCAAAGAGGGCCTCGATCTGGCCCTGCAAACCGCCGCAGGTGGCGAGCAGGCACCTGGCGACGAATTCGCGTCGCTGTGGCGGCCCCCCGCCGATGGCCCGACATCCCCGGCCAGCGGCCCGACACCGGCCCCACCGGCCCCGCCACCTGCCCCGGGGGCACCACCGTCGTGGTGATGTCCGCATCGGTGACCGCCCGGGCTCTTACCGCGGCGGGGTATCCGGCTGCGGCCGCCAGCGCGGCCCCCCCGATCGGCCGCGCCGGCGCGCAACGGCTGGCCCGGACTGAGCTGTCCAAGGCCATTTACCACCCGCACGAGCCGCTCAGCCAGCGCATCGTGAACGCCATCTACCAATGGCTGAACAACCTCTTCAACGCCGCGAACGCGGCACCAGGCGGCTGGTGGGGGCTGGTCGCCCTGGCCGCTATCGCAGTGATCGTGATCGCGATCATCCTGGCCCGGATCGGCCCGGTCGCCCGAAGGCACCGGCACGCGGACGACGAGACCTTGGGCGCTCGCACCGTCACCGCCAAGGAGTACCGGCTGCGCGCCGAGCGGCTGGCCAGCGCGGGAGACTACTCCGCGGCGATCCTGGACCGGGTGCGGGCGATCGCCCGGCAACTCGACGAGCAGGGCGTGCTAGCGCCGCGGATCGGCCGGACCGCGGATGAGATGGCGCATGAAGCGGGCCAGGCGCTGCCCGCAGACGCTGACGCACTGCGTGCCGCCGCCCGGCTGTTCGACGACGTCTGCTACGGACAGCGGCCGGGAACCCAGGACGGCTACCAGCGGCTGCGCGCGCTCGACGCGAAGATAGTGGCGGCGCAGGCCAGGGAGCAGCCCGCGCCGGTTCCGGTGGCCGCCGGGAGCGGTCCACGATGAGTCCTCCCGCCCGCACCGCACCCGCCGTGACCGCACCGGCTGGCACCGGGCCGGCTCACACCGGGCCCCCCGGCACCGGGCCGGCTGGCACCGGGCCGGCTGGCAGCGGGCCGTCACCTTCGGTCGCCGCCGGGCCCGCGGGCACGTGGCGCCAATGGCGGATCCCGCTCGTGATCGTGCTGGTTATCCTCCTCGGCGGGGTGCTGATCGCCGTGCTGCAGCCAGCCAATGGCGGCTACCTGGATCCCCGGGGGGCCGGGACCTCTGGCGCCCGGGCGCTGACCCAGATCCTGGCGCAGCGGGGCGAGCCGGTGATCAGGGCAGGCACCGTCAACTCGGCCGTGGCGGCAGCGCGGGGCAGCGGCGTCACGCTCGTCATCACCAGCCCGGACCTGCTCAACGCCCGGCAACTCGGCCGCCTGGCCAGGTTGCAGGCCAGCCTGCTGCTGGTCGAGCCGACGAGCGCGTCGCTGACCGCGCTCGCCCCAGGCGTCACAGTGACCGGCAGCGTGAGCGTGCGCAGCACCGATCCACGGTGCGGCCTGCCTGCGGCCACCCTGGCGGGCAGCGCGAACATGGGCGGCGTGCTGCTGCGCTCCACCGCGCCAGGCGCGTGGCGATGCTACCCGGTGGACGGCCAGCCGTCCCTCGTCCGCTACTCCGCTGGCCGCCGGACCATCACCGTGCTGGGCGCCGGCGCGCCGCTCACCAACCACTACCTGGCCACCAACGGCAATGCCGCGCTCGCACTCAACCTGCTCACGGGCAGCCCGCGGATCGTCTGGCTGGTGCTATCACCCAGGCTGGCCAGCGGGCCGCCACCGGGCGGTCCCCAATCCCTGTTCAGCCTGATCCCGTGGCCGGCTTACCTGGTCACCATCCAGCTGGCCATCGCCGTGGTTCTGGCCGCCCTGTGGCGGGCGCGCCGGCTCGGGCCGCTGGTCGCCGAACCCCTGCCGGTGATCGTGCGGGCCTCGGAGACGGTGGAAGGCCACGGCCGCCTCTACCGGTCGCGGCGGTCCCGTGACCGGGCCGCCGCGGTACTGCGGGATGCTGCCCTGAACCGGGTCACGGCCAGGCTGGCCCTCCCCCGCGGCGGCGACGCCGACGCGGTCTGCGCGGCGCTGGCCGCGAGAACCGGACGCGAGGCAGGCGCAATCAAGGCAACCTTGTTCGGGCCCGTCCCGCGCGATGACGCGGCGCTCGTCACGCTCGCCCGCGAAATCGACACCCTGGAAGCAGACACCCTCGGAGAGGTGCGCACGTGACCGCCGAATACCAGCCCGCAACCGGGCTCGCCACCCCCGGCGCTGACACCCCCGGCGCTGCTGTCCCCGGCGCTGACACCCCCGGCGCTGCTGTCCCCGGCGCTGCTGTCCCCGGCGCTGTCGTGCCCGGCACGGCCGGGGCAGCCGGCGAGTACACCGCCTCGGCCCGGCCGGCCTCGCCGCAGGATTCCGCCGACCTGCGTGCCGCGCTGGAGGCGGTCCGGGCGGAGGTCGGGAAGGCTGTCGTCGGCCAGGACGCGGTCCTCACCGGGTTGGTCATCTGCCTGCTCTGCCGGGGGCACGTCCTGCTCGAAGGCATCCCCGGCGTGGCGAAGACCCTCCTGGTGCGGGCCCTGGCCGCGGCGCTCTCGCTGCGCAGCACGCGGGTCCAGTTCACCCCGGATCTGATGCCCGGCGACGTGACGGGCTCGTTGATCTACGACGCGAAGACGGCGCTCTTCCAGTTCCGGGAGGGCCCGGTCTTCACCAACCTGCTCCTCGCGGACGAGATCAACCGGACGCCGCCCAAGACCCAGGCCGCGCTGCTTGAGGCGATGCAGGAGCGGCAGGTCTCAGTGGATGGAACGCCGCGGCGGCTGCCGGAACCATTTCTGGTGGCCGCTACCCAGAACCCGATTGAGTACGAAGGGACATACCCGCTGCCTGAGGCACAGTTGGACAGGTTTCTCGTGAAGCTCACTGTTCTTGTTCCGGGACGGGATGAGGAAATCAGCATTCTGGCCCGGCACGCGGCGGGGTTCGATCCCGGTGACCTGGCCTCCGCCGGTATCCGGCCGGTAGCCGGGCAGGCTGAGCTCGACGCGGCCGCTGCGGCGGTGCGCGGCGTCCGGGTGGGGCCTGAGGTGGCCGGCTACATCGTGGACCTGTGCCGCGCCACCCGGCAATCGCCGTCGCTGCGGCTCGGCGCGTCACCGCGCGGCGCGACCGCCCTGCAGGCCACCAGCCGGGCCTGGGCCTGGCTGGCCGGCCGCGATTACGTGACACCCGATGACGTGAAAGCGCTCGCCCGGCCAACCCTCCGGCACCGCATCCAGCTGCGGCCGGAGGCGGAACTCGAAGGTGCCTCCCCGGACGGCGTCCTCGAAGCCATCCTCGCCTCCGTCCCGGTCCCCCGGTGACTCCTGCCCGGCCGCGCCGCGCCAGCAAGGACAGCATCGCGCGTGGTGCTGCCGTTGGCACGACACCAGAGCGTCTTTGGTGCGGTCCGCCGTGGCGCTGACCGGCCGGGCCGCCCTGGCCGCCCTGATCGGTGCGCTGGTGGTGCTGGCGTTCCGCAGCACGCCGGTGCTGCTGGCCGTCAACGGCGTCCTGCTCGCCGCGGTCGCTGCCGACCTGGTGCTGGCGGGCGGCGTCCGGCCGCTGCGGATGAGCCGGACCGGTGACACCAGGGTCCTGCTCGGCGAAACCGCCACGATCACCCTCACCGTGCAGAATCCGGGAGGGCGCCCGCTGCGGGCCATCGTCCGGGACTCGTGGCAGCCAAGCGCGCACGCCCGGCCCGGTCAGCTGCGGCTGGACATTCCGGCGCACGGGCGCGCCACGCTGACCACCACCCTCACACCTGACCGGCGGGGGGAGAAACTGCCAGGCCCGGTGACGGTGCGTTCCCTGGGCCCCTGCGGGCTGGCCGGCCGGCAGGGCAGGCACGTGGTGCCGTGGGCAGTCCGGGTGCTGCCGCCGTTTCGCAGCCGGCGGCACCTGCCGGAGAAGCTTTCCCGGCTGCGGCAGCTCGATGGCCAGCACCGGTCACTGATCCGCGGCCAGGGCACCGAGTTCGACTCGCTGCGCGAGTACGTCATTGGCGACGACGTCCGGTCGATCGACTGGCGGGCCGCGGCCAGGTCGCGCGACGTCATGGTCCGCACCTGGCGGCCCGAGCGCGACCGGCGGATCCTGGTGGTCCTCGACACCGGCCGGACATCAGCCGGCCGGGTCGGCGGCGTGCCCCGGCTCGACGCCTCCATGGACGCGACCCTGCTGCTCGCCGCGCTCGCGTCGCGGGCGGGGGACCGGATCGACATGATGGCGTTCGACCGGCGGGTGCGAGCCCGGGTGCTGGGTGCCTCCCGCTCGGCCGTCCTCGCCTCATTCACCAACGCGATGGCACCGCTGGACGCTGAGCTGACCGAATGCGACATGGCTGGGCTGGCCAGCGCCGTGCTCGCGGTCGCCCGGCACCGCTGCCTGATCGTCCTGCTCACCGACCTCAACGTGACCGCCATCGAGGAAGGGCTGCTACCCCGGCTGCCCTTGCTCGCCTCCAGGAACCTGGTGATGGTCGCGGCCGTGGCGGATCCGAAGCTGGATGAGCTCACGGCCGGCCGGGGCGATGCTCCCCGTCTCTACGCCGCGGCCGCGGCGGAGCGTGCCCGCGCCGAGCGGCAACGGGTCTCCGCCCAGCTCCGGCAGCGCGGGGTCCAGGTGGTGGACGCCCCGCCGGAGCGGCTTCCCGGGGCACTGGCTGACGCCTACCTGGCCCTCAAGGCCGGCGGCCGCCTGTGACATCACCGTTGAGCAGGGGCTTCATCAGAGCGATCCAGGTCTCCCGCACGGTGAAGCCGGCCCGCTGGTAGAGCCCTACCGCCCCGGTGGGCGAATCGGCGTCAACCCCCAGCGAGGCTGCCGCGAACCCGGCGGCCCGCGCCGCACCGAGGGCCCGGGCCAGCAGGGCCGTGGCAATGCCGCGCTTGCGCCCGGCCCGCCGCGTGCCGACCAGGGCAATGTGGAAATCACGGATGCCCGTGGCCTTGGTGTACGCGTCGTACTCGTGGCCGATGAGGATGCCGAGCGGCTCGTCGCCGGCATACGCGAGGAAGCTGAGGCCGGGCCGGAAGGTCGCGTAGCCGGTACGGTGCGCCCACTGCTCCGCGGTGGTCTCCGTCGAGCTCCAGTGATCACGGAAGGCTTCGTTGCGCACCAGCAGGGCGTCCGGTGATCGCTCCGGCGTGAATCCGACAATCTGCACACCGGCCGGCACCGGGGCGTCGGGCAGTGCCGAGGTGAGGTCCCGGGTCATCCCGTGGAACCAGCGTGCCTGCTGGTAGCCGTGCGCCAGGTACAAGGCGGCCGCCGGGCCGTTACTGGACAGGCACGATCCGGACAGCGTCAGGGGCCGGCCAGCAAAGCGGTCCCGGTGCAGCGGGACGGCCGCCTGCTCGGCCCACTCCAGCAGGCGGCCGCCGAGCCCGCGGGACCGGTACGCCGGGTGCACGCCGCCCTGCTGATTCATCTCATGGACCGGGTCTGCGGCGCTGCGGGCGGCCAGGACGGCATAGCCGATCATGACATTCCCGTCGTAGACGGCGACAGAGCCGCGTGCGAAGTCGCGCTCCGGGTCAGCGAAGTCCTCCACCAGGTCCTGCTCGCTGAAGTGCTCGTCCTCCCCATCCACGGCCTGGATGGCGGCCAGCAGCGCGGCCCAGGCGGCCGCGTCGGCCGGCTCGAGCGGCCGCCAGCTGAATACCCTGTCCGGACCCATGGGCCGGATTGTGCAGCGGACCGGAGGCGGACGGCAACCGGTTATCCGTCAGGCGCTCACCGGCGCCGTGTCGGGCGCTTCGTCCATGTCGGCCGTCAGCCCAGCGCCGGCCGCCCGGCGGCCGAGCAGGAGGGCGTAGCACAGGAAGGCGACCTCGGCCACCGCGCCGATCAGGATGCGCGCCCAGGTCGGCAACGGCGACGGCGTCACGAACGCCTCGATGACCCCGGAGACCAGCAGGACCACGATGAGCCCGAGCGCGATCGTGATGGAGGCCCGCCCTTCTTCGGCCAGCGCCCGGCTCCGGGGCCGGGGACCTGGGTCGATGACGCACCAGCCGAGCCGCAGGCCCGCCGCCGCGGCCAGGAACACCGCGGTGAGCTCCAGCATCCCGTGCGGCAGGATCAGCGCGAAGAACAGGCTGCCCTTGCCGTGCGCGAACATCAGGCCGCCCTCTATGCCGGCGTTGGCGGCGTTGCCAAAGAGCACCCACAGGGTCGGCAGCCCGAGCAGTATCCCGAAG
>CAYPQM010000053.1:0-38633 GCA_964412845.1 uncultured Streptosporangiaceae bacterium | reverse complement strand
CGAGGCTGGGACCCGCAAACGCCTCGCCGTCTACCTGGTCGCCGATCCCGCCGAGGTGCCAGGTATCGCCGCGCTCGGCCCCGACCCGCTGGCGGACTCCTTCACGGTCGAGGTCCTCGCCGGGCTGCTCGCCGGGCGGCGTACCCAGATCAAGGGCGTGCTCCGGGATCAGAAGATCATCGCGGGCATCGGCAATGCCTACTCGGACGAGGTGCTGCACGCGGCGAAAATGTCGCCGTTCAAGCTAGCCACCAGTCTCACCAGTGATGATATTGCCTGGTTGCACGAGGCGATCGTCAGCACGCTGCAGGAGGCCGTCGCCAGGTCGGCCGGGCTGGCCGCGGGTGACCTGAAGGCGGAGAAGAAGTCGGGCCTCCAGGTGCACGGCCGGGCCGGGCAGCCGTGCCCGGTCTGCGGCGATACGGTGCGCGAGGTCTCGTTCGCGGACTCGGCGCTGCAGTACTGCCCGACCTGCCAGACCGGCGGGAAACCACTGGCCGACCGGCGGATGTCCCGCCTGCTGCGGTAGCCGCGCCGGCTCAGTGGATCGGGGTGAAGACCTGTCCCAGTTCCTTCCACCGAATCGCCGCGCAGCCACTGGCCTGGGAGAAGGTGACGTCGACCGGGGCGCCGAACCAGGTTCCCTTGACGGTCGCCGTCTGATCGCCGGTGACCGCCATCGGGCACATGATGTTGTGCGGGATCGGGGCGAACGGCCGCTTGGCGGTCAGCAACTGATGGCAGGCGCCAGCGGCATCCGGATGCGTGCCGCCCGTCGGCTCGCACTGCAATGTCCAGCGTTCCGTCTTCGCGCCGGGCCGCGGGGTCACCTCGATGCTGAGCGAGACTTTGGCTGCTGCCGCGCTGGGGGTCGCCGCAGCGGTCGAACTGGCCGGGGCGCCCGGGCTGGCCGTGCCGGTCACACTTCCGCAAGCGGCCACCCCGACCGCACAGAGCGCTACCGGCAGGACGTACTGAGCACGGGAACGTGCTCGCCGCAAGAAGAGTCTCATGCCGGTTTGACGCATCTGGCCCCCTGGGGGTTCCGCATAGCCGGCCGCGATCCCGTGCCAGGCTGGCCAGTATGAGCAGCCTGCAGAGCGACCTCGCCGCGACCGTCGGCGCCGAGCACGTACTCACCGACCCTGACCTGGTAGATGGCTATATCTGGGACTGGACACGCCGCTACACCGGGGCCGCCCGGTGCGTGGCCCGGCCGGCCACGGCGCAGGAGGTGGCGGGCGTGCTGCGGTCCTGCGCGCGGCACGGTGCGCCCGTCGTCACCCAGGGCGGCAACACCGGGCTGGTCGGCGGCTCTGTCCCCGGGCCATCGGCGGGCGACCCCGCGGTGCTGCTGTCCACCCGCCGGCTGACCAGGCTCGACCCGGTGGACACCCTCGCGGCCCAGGTCACCGCGGGTGCCGGGGTCACCCTCGCGGGCCTGCGATCGCACGCCGCGGCCGCCGGCCTGGAATACGGCGTCGACCTGGCCGCGAGGGACTCGGCCACGGTCGGCGGCACGATCGCCACCAACGCGGGCGGCATTCACGCCATCCGTTACGGGCCCACCCGTGCGCAGTTGCTGGGGGTCGAGGCAGTACTCGCCAACGGATGCGTGCTGTCCCGGATGGCAGGTCTCGGCGCGGACAACACTGGTTATGACCTCACTCAGCTGCTGGCCGGGAGCGAGGGAACGCTAGCGGTGATCACCGCCGCGCGGCTGCGGCTGTGGCCGGCCGAGCCGATCGCGGCGGTCATGCTCGCCGGAGTGGCCGGCATCGCGGCGGCGGCGGACCTGTACGCGCAGATCCGCGCGCATATCCCCGGCCTGCGCGCGGCGGAATACCTGGAGGCGGCCGGGCTGGACCTGGTCAGGGAGGCAGCCGGGCTGCCGCTGCCGCTGGGCCAGCCGCACCCGGCCTACCTGCTCGCCGAGATCGCCGGAGTCCCGGAGCAGGCTGAGCGACTCGGCGATATCGCCCTGCCTGATGACACCGCGGTCGCGCTGGATCGCACGGGCCGCGCCGCCTTGTGGGCGTACCGGGAACGGCACACGGAGTCGATCAGCGCCGCGGGCGTCCCGCACAAGCTGGACGTGGCGGTCCCGCTGAGCCGCATCGCTGAGTTCCGCGCGGAGCTTGACGAGGCGGTGCGGTCGGCCGGTGGCGCCAACTGCCGGGTGATCGTATTCGGGCACATCGGCATGGGGAACTTGCATGTCAACGTGCTCGGTCCCGATCCGGCGGATGAGGCGGTCGATGAGGCGGTGCTGCGGCTGGCCGCCTCCTGCGGGGGCACGATCTCAGCCGAGCACGGCATCGGCCGGGCCAAGGCCGGGTTGCTGCACCTGAGCCGGTCCCCAGGCGAGATCGCGGCCATGCGCGCGGTGCGAGCCGCGCTCGACCCGTCCGGCCTCCTCAACCCTGGCGTGCTGTTCACATAGGTCACATTACATACACGTAATAACTTCCGTCATTCTCCTAAGTGACAGCAATGAACTATTGTCTGAATTACCCAGGGCGAGGGCCGGCCAGCGTTCCGGGGTCGGCCAATAGTGCGCCTAGTGATTCCGGGCCAATTTCGCCGTGTTTCCACACGAATGACGGCGCGGTGCTGCCATCATGACGGTCGCTTCTCGCCGTGACTCGCGCGGCGAGCCGGCCTCTGGGGAGCACTCATGCGTCTGGTCCGTTCTGCTGCGCTGCGCCGGGCGGGGGTCCTTGCCGCCGTCACCGGCCTGAGCGTGCTCAGCGTGGCAGGCTTGCCGGAGACCGCCGCACCGGCCGCCACGCTGGCCGGTCCGCCGGGGGTAGACCGCTTCAACGAGGGGGCCACTCACTCGCCCCAGCTGCTGCGGGCGCTGGCCGGCCCGCCCAGCCAGACCAGCCTGGCCCATCCGGCCGGGGCCGCTGGTGTCGCGTCCCCGAGCCTGGCCCCCGCGGCCGCGGCCGCCAGCTCGACGGTTCGCGGCGTGGATATCGCTTCGTACCAGCACGTGAACGGGGCCGCTATCGGCTGGTCGAAGGTGGCCGCGGCCGGGTACAAATTCGTGGCGATCAAGGCCACTGAGGGAAACTATTACGCCAACCCGTATCGCGCGTCTGACCTGAGCGGCGCGGAGGCGGCGAAGCTGTCCGTAATCGCCTACCACTTCGCTATCCCGAATGTCTCAGGGGGCGCCGCTCAGGCGGATTACGCGATCGCCGGGGCCAAGGACAAGAGCGGCAAGGTGGCACCGGTCGGCCTGGACATCGAGTACGACCCGTACTCGGCGACTGACGGCACCAACGAGTGCTATGGGCTGAGCCGGGCCGCCATGACGTCGTGGGTCACCGCCTTCAGCGGCGAGGTCAGGCGCAAGACAGGCCGGCTCCCGATCCTCTACACCACCGCGGACTGGTGGAACACCTGCGCGGCCAGCAAGACGCTGGTCCAGGACCCGCTGTGGGTAGCCGCCTACACGACCGCGGCCAGCCCGCCGCTGCCGGTCGGCTGGAGCACCTGGGCTATCTGGCAGTACACCAGCGTCGGCACCGTGCCGGGGATCCCCACCAGCCGGGGTACCGACCTGGATGATTTCAACTCCAGGGCCGTCCCCGTCTTCAACCCCGGGAACCAGCTGGCCACAACCACGAAAGCCGTCGCGCCGGTGGCCACGGGCATGCTCGGCGTGGCCGGCCGCGCGGCGCCCGCCTATACCGCGACCGGGCTGCCGCCGGGCCTGACCATCGGCGGCGCCACCGGCAAGATCGCTGGTACGCCGACCACGGCGGGTACCTATCACGTGAAGGTCACCGCGAAATCCGGCTCGCTGGCCGGGGCGGCGTCGTTCACCTGGACGGTGTACCTGCTGCGCCCCACCAACGCGTTCGGCTCGGTGCACCTGGATCTGGCCGGCAAGTGCCTGACCGACGCGGGCAACAGCAGCGCGGTCGGCGCCAAGGTCGAGACCTGGTCGTGTAACGGCCGGGGCTACGAGCACTGGCTGGTGCAGGACGGGTCGATCCAGATCCACGGGAAGTGCCTGGCGGTGGCCGGCGGGGGGACCGCGAACGAGTCGAAGGTCGTCCTGGCCGCCTGCGCCACGGCCGCGAGCCAGCAGTGGCGGGTCGGGACCGGCGGCCACCTGGTCAACCTGGGGTCGGGCAAGTGCCTGGATGACCCTGGCTCGAGCACCGCCAACGGTGTCGCGCTGTGGATCTGGACGTGCACCGGCCAGGTGAACCAGAAATGGTCGCTGCCCGCCGGGCCCGTGCTGTCCCAGGTCCCCGGGAAATGCCTGGACAACCAGAACGGCAGCGCCGCGAACGGCAACAAGGTCGAGATCTGGTCGTGCAACGGGGTGGGTGCGCAGAAGTGGGTCGTGCAGCCGGACGGGACGGTGCGGACCGCGGGGAAGTGCCTGGACATCTACCACAGCGGCACCGCCAACGGCACCAAGGTGGATCTGAACGCCTGCAATGGCACTGCCGCGCAGCAGTGGAAGATCCTCGCCGACGGCCTCGCAGGCAAGCTGGAGAACCCGAAATCGGGCAAGTGCCTGACCGACCCGGCGGACGCCACAGCCAACGGCACCGGGCTGGTGCTTGGCGCCTGCCTGGCCACCGGCCCTGGGACGGGCTGGCTGATCCGCTGACCCTGACCCTCCATCCGCGGCCGCCCCCCCGCTGCCGGCCGGCTGGGCGCACTGGTCCTTCTGGCAGTACACGAGCAGCGGCACCGTGCCGGGGATTTCCAGCTCGGGTGGCACCGACCTCGATGCGCTCAGCTCCGCTCTGCTCCCGCTCTTCGCCCCCGGCAGCCAGCAGGGCACGGTCGGCTCCCCGGTGACGCCGGTTACGGTGAACGCGTTCACCGCCTCGTCCAGCCCGGCGGTCAGCTACTCGGCGACCGGCCTGCCGGCGGGACTGTCCATCGATGCCTCGTCGGGCCGGATTTCCGGCACCCCGGCCGCGCCCGGCACGTACCCGGCGACGGTCACCGGGACGGCCGGCCCGGCGACCGGGTCCGTCAGCCTCACCTGGTCCGTCCGCAGCGCCGTCACGGTCACCTCACCGGGCACCCTGAGCACGGTCGCGGGCACGCGGGTCGACCTGCAATCGCACGCGGTGGACTCCACCGCCGGGCAGACCCTGTCGTACTCCGCGAAGGACCTGCCGGCTGGGCTGTCGATGAGCAGCCAGGGACTGATCACCGGCTGGCCATCGTCACCGGCGGGAACCCACAAGGTCACCATCACGGCGGCCGACGGGCTCACTGGTTCCGGGTCGGTGTCGTTCACCTGGGCGGTCACCGCTGCCCCCGGCACCGGCCCGTCCGGCGCGGTGCCGCTGGATCTGGCCGGCAAGTGTCTCGATGACGCGGGCAACAGCAGCGCGAACGGCACGAAGGTCGAGACCTGGTCGTGCGGCGGCGGCGCTGCCCAGCAGTGGACGATCGCCGCGGACCGGACGCTGCGGATCCACGGCAAGTGCCTGTCAGTTGCCGGGTCGGCCACGGCGGCCGGCTCGAAGGTCGTGCTGGAGGCATGTTCCGGCGGCGCAGGCCAGCAGTGGCGGGTGGGCACCACGGCGGAACTGGTCAACCCGGCCGCTGCCCTGTGCCTGAGTGACCCAGCATCGAGCAAGGCCAACGGTGCCGCTGTGGAGATCTTGTCGTGCGCCGGCACGGCGAACCAGAAGTGGACGTTGCCGGCTGGCCGGGTGACGTCTCAGGTTGGCAGCCCGGCCGTCCCGGTCAAGTGCCTCACCGACGCCAGCAGCGGCACCGCGAACGGCACCGCGATCGACCTGTGGTCGTGCGGCGGCGGTGGCGCGCAGAACTGGATCGCCGAGCCGGATGGCACCATGCGCGTCGAGGGGAAGTGCCTGAACGTGACCGCGGCGCCCAGTGGTTCCCCGCTTGACCTCTACACCTGTAACGGCACGGCGGCGCAGCAATGGACGGTTTCCGGTGACGGCGCCGGGGTCATGCTGCAGAACCCGCAGTCGGGCCTGTGCCTGACCGATCCCAAGAACGCCACGGCCAACACCACCAGGCTGGTGACCGGCGCTTGCACGGCCGGTATCCCGGGCGTCACCTGGCGTATTCACTAGCGAGGCGGCCATTCGCTGAAGTGACGCGGGCGGGCCTTCGGTTTCACCGGGCCTGAGGCACGCCGCGATGGCACGATGTGGACGTGGAGGTCGAAACGCCGCCGGCCGGCAACCAGGACCGGGTGGACGCGACGGCACGCGCAGTCATCGAGTGCGCGGCTGACGCGATCGTGGCGTTCAGCACGGACCGGACTGTGCTGCTGTGGAATCCGGCGGCGGAGCGGATGTTCGGCTGGCCGGCCGCGGAGGTCGTCGGCCAGGAGCCACCGATCATCCCGGAGGAGCTGAAAGCCGAGCACAGTGCGGTCCTGGAGCGGGTCCGCAGCGGCGGCCAGATCTCGTACGCCACCCGCCGGGCACGCAAGGATGGCAGCCTCCTTGACCTGCGCATCGATACCAGCGCGCTGACCAGCCGCACGGGCGAGGTGATCGGCTGGGTGAACGTCTGCCACCGGTCCGGCGCGGATGACGCGGCCAGGAATCACATAGCGAAGCGGGCGAGGGTGGTCCGCAAACTCGGCGACGTGGTGGCGGATATGACCGCCCAGCGCGATATTGAGGCCGTGCTGGACCGGATCGCCGCGAGCCTGCGTGAGCTGACCGGCGCGGACGCGGGCGGGTTCGTGCTCATCGAAGATGGCAAGCTGCGCCTGGTGAGCATGGACGGGCTGCCCGGCAGCCTGCGCGGCCGCACCGCGGACCTGCCCACCAGCCTGGTCGGCGACCTGATGCGGTCCGGCAAGACAGTGATGATGGCCACTGACGAGAACGGTGGCTTCGACGACCTGATCTGGTCCGCCCTGCCCGGGCTGCACACGATCGCGCTCAGCCTCTCCCACGTGGGAGGCCGTCCGTACGGCGCGCTGTACGCGTTGTACAGCAGGCGGAAGGTCGGTCATGTCGAACTGGAACTGCTGGAGCTGATGGCGGGCCACGCGGGGGTCGCGCTGACCAACGCGATGGCGTTCGAGGAGGTCGTCAGGCAGCGGGCCCATGAGCGCGCGGTGATCGACGCCAGCGCGGATGGCATCGCGGTGCTCGATGGTGACGGGCTGATCCAGCAGTGGAATCCCGCCGCGCACCAGCTCACCGGCATGTCCGCCGATGAGGTGACGGGGCGGCCGCTGCCGTTCCCGGTCCCCGACCCCGGCGGCGGCAAGCTGACGCACCGGCTGCCCAGCGGCCGGTGGCTCGACGTGCTGTGCAACGACCTGAACGGCCGTAATGAGCGCGTCGTCGATTTCCGGGATGTGACCGCGGCCAAGGAGCTGGAAGAGGCGAAGGACCTGTTCCTGGCCACGACCAGCCACGAGCTCCGCACGCCGATCACCGTGGTGCAGGGATTCGCGAGCACGCTGGCCAGCCGCTGGGACAAGCTGACTGACGCGGAGCGCCGGAGCGCGGTGCAGACCATCGCCGAGCGGGCCGGCTCCCTCGGGCGGCTGGTCGAGCAACTGCTGCTCGGCTCGCGGGCCGGAGCGGATCAGCTCACCGTCACCAACGGCCCGTTCGACCTGGCGGCGCTGCTGCGCGGGACGGCCACGGCATTCCGCCCGTTGTCCGAGGCGCACACGCTGGCGGCCGATATCCCCGACGGGCTGCCCGCCGCCTACGGTGACCCGATGGCCACCGACATCATCGTCGGCCAGTTGCTGGAGAACGCCTTCAAGTACTCCCCGGAGGGCGGTGCGGTCACCGTGACGGCGCGGCAGGCCGGCGACTGGATCGAGGTCACGGTGGAGGACGAGGGCATCGGCATCGCCCCGGGAGACCACGAGCGGATCTTCGAGCGTTTCGTCCAGGGCGAGGCCGGCGACCGCCGGAGGTTCGGCGGGATCGGCCTCGGGCTGTACATCGTGCGCCAGCTGGCGCGGGCCCAGGGCGGGGAGGTGGCCGCCAGTTCCCGGCCGGGCGGCGGCACCCGGATGGCGCTGCAGTTGCGCCCGGAGCAGGTCGCAGCGGAACTGGCCGGCTGATCCCAGCGGGCCCCGCCGTTCTCCGGAACACCGCTATCCAGCGCTGGGCGGATCTGGCCGGTCAGCCAGCCCGGTCAGCCAGCGGGGCGCGAGGCATCGGCGGTCTCCCGGAGCTCCCGGTACTGGGGCTCGCTGCCTGAGGCCTCCAGGTAAGCATCGAGGATCCCGGGGACATCTGATCCCGCGCGGACAATCCGGCCCTTCTCCAGCCAGATTATGCGGTTGCAGGTGTCGTAGATTTCGTTCAGGTTGTGCGCGACGATGAACACCGTGCCGGCTTCTTTGCGCAGCTCGTCGATGCGCTGGTGGCTCTTGCGCCGGAACTCGGCGTCACCGGTGGCCAGGGCCTCGTCGATGAGCAGCACGTCGTGGCTTTTCGATGAGGCGATGGCGAACCGCAGCCGCGAGCCCATGCCGGTGGAATAGGCGCGCATCGGCAGGTTGATGAAGTCGCCGACCCCGGAGAACTCGACGATCCCGTCGTGCTTCTCCTTGACTTCCTGCGGGGTCATGCCCATGGCCAGGCAGCCGAGCACCACGTTCCGGTCACCGGTGAGGTCATCGAGCAGCGCGGCGTTCACGCCGAGCAGGGCCGCATGGCCATCGCTGTACACGGCGCCCTGCTCCGCGGGGAGCAGCCCTGCGACCGCACGCAGCAGCGTCGACTTGCCGGAGCCGTTCCGGCCGACCACGCCCACCACGTCGCCCTTGTAGGCCACGAAGGACATGCCGCGGATGGCGTGAACCTCGCGGATGGACGGCCGCCGCTGCTTGCGGATCATCCGCATCAGCGCGGTCGCAGCGGTTCCCTTATCCCCGCCTGCGCCGTACACCCGGTACACCACATGCAGGTCGTCGACGATCACCATCGGATCAGCCACGGCCGTACCTCGCCTCCGCGCGCCAGAAGTAGAAAAAGCCAACGATGATGGCCACGATCGCCCAGCCGACACCGTACAGCCACAGGTCGGTATTGCTGACCAGGGGCCGGCAGTGCGCACTGTCGTACAGGTGCGCGGCCGGGCTCTTGTAGTAGAGCGTGCACAGGCCCTTGTTATACGGCGCGGCGCCGGGGATGCTCAGCCGCTGCGACTTCAGCAGCGCGTTCCTGACCAGCGTGATGTAGACGGCCGCCGGGTTGATCTGCAGGATAAAGGCGATCTTGTGATGCCCGGTGAGGTTCTTCAGCGTCTGGATGCTGAACATGACACCGGAGGTGTACATCCAGGTACGCACGATGAACGGCAGCAACTGGCTGACGTCCTCGACTCCGGCCCCGATCCGGGCCAGGATGAGCCCGGCCCCGACATTGAAGACCGCCTGCAGCAGCAGCACGGGGATCACGAGCAGCCAGTACCAGGTCAGCGGTTCCCCGGTGGCCAGCACGATCGTGATCAGGACCACTATCGAGACCAGCAGCTGCTGCAGCTCGATCAGCACGTAGCCGAGCGGCAGAGCGGCCCGCGGGAAGTACAGGGCCCGGATCAGCGGCAGGCTGTCGTTGATCACCCGGGAGGCGATGATGAACGACCGCTGGGTGAAGTTGAAGATGAAGACCCCGGCGACCAGGAAGGCAATGAAGTTCGGCACCCCCCGCTTGGTGTCCAGGATCACGCCGAAGATCAGGTAGTAGACGGCCGCGTTCAGCAGGGGCGTGAGCACCTGCCATACCTGGCCGAGCCGGGCGTCGGTGTACATCGCCACGTTGCGGGCGGTGGCGAAGCCGACGATGAAGTAGCGGCGCTGCCAGAGGTCGGCCAGGTAGCGAATGACCGGCGGCCGCGCCGCACTCGGCTTGAGGCCGTACCTGGCGGCCAGTTGCGGCAGCGGCTCGGCTGGCAGCAGATCGTCGCCGTCTTCCACCTGCACAGACGACCCGTTGGAGAGGCCGGTGAGCTCAGGGTCGCCGGTGAAGGTGCCCGGCCCGCTGACCCGTCCGCGATTTCTCACGACGGTGAGCCTACGGTGCGATCACGCGCCCAGGTGCCCGCTCCGTCGCATCCGCGCCGGGGGCAACTGAGGGCACGCAGGCCACGCCGATGCCCAGACCGCACGCGGTGCGGCCCAGGTCTTGAGTTGTACGGGGCAACTATCACGCGTAGAACGTACCACCCAGGAAGTTGTGCGGTACAACTGTTGATGTGAACTCCTCAATCGACGATACCGAGCTTGTCGGGCTGCTGGCGCAGCTGCTCCGGGTGGTGAATCCGGCGGCGGTGGCAGGTGCGGATGCGGGGACTGTGGCGTCGGCGTCGGCGTCGGATGGCTCGGATGGCTCGGATGGGACTGTCGCCGAAGCCATGCCCGATCTGCCCATTCCGGCGGTGTCGGCGTCCGAGGCCCGGGCTCTCATCGAGCTGGTCGCGGCCCGCGGCATCGCGCAGGGGCAGCTGGCCACCCTGCTCGGCCTGGAGAAGAGCACCGTCAGCCGCCTCGCTGCGGGCCTGGAGCGCAAGGGCTGGATCAGGCGCGGCCGGGACGAAGAGAACCAGCGGTACATCCGGCTCCATCTCACGCCCGAGGGCCAGCTGGTCGCGGTGCGCGTGTGGCGGGCCTGGCAATCCCGGCAGGCCCGGATCATCGCGTCCCTGTCCGCTGAGGAACGGGCCGGTCTGTCGGCCGGCCTGCGCGGCCTGGTCCGCGGCCTGGCCGCTGAGGGGCTCCTTGCTGATGTCCCGGCCTCGGCGGACGCCGTCCCGCACGCTACTTAGTGCCGGTCCCGGTAGTCAGCGTGGCCCGGTAGTCAGCGTGGCCGGTAGACGGAGACCTTGCCGACCCGGTAGTCAAATCCGAAGCCGGCCAGGCCAAGGAAGCGCTGCACGCTGTCCTTTCGGTGCCACAGCACCAGCCAGCCGATGTGCAGCGCGCGGGCGTCGGTGCGTGCCGCCCGGATCTCGGCTGGCGTCATGGGCAGGTCACGGCCTTCGGCGTTGAGGAGGGCGGCGTAGAAGGGGTGGTGGCGGATTCCGGACAGGGTGGTGGCGGGGATGCGGGAGATGAAGGCGTCGGCGAGGGGGTGGTGGTCGGCGGTGGCCAGGACCATGGACTGGGGTGGGAAGGCGGAGCCGATGACGGGTAGTCCGCCGCGGATGCCGAAGGGGACGTCGATGACGATGGAGGCGGTGTGGTCGGCGGCGATGGGGGTGTCGAGTGCGGGCATGGCGGTGGGCATGGTGGTGATGCCGGGGTTGCCGGACCAGCCTGCTTCGAGGAGGGCCAGGGCGAGTACTGGGATGAGCAGGGGCCGGGCGTGGTAGCGGAGCCAGTTCACGGCGGCGCCGGCGAGCAGGGTGGCCGGGATGAGCCCGAGGAGGGTGAACCGGTCTGCTTCGCGGAAGCTGGACAGGCCGGGGATCTTGACGAACCAGGTGTAGGGCAGGACCTGGGAGAGGGCGACGCCGTGGAAGAGGTGCGGGGAGGGGACGTGGGGTTGCCTGCCGATCCAGACGGCGGAGCCGAGGGCGAGGGCGGCGCAGCTGGCCCAGAGCAGGGCGAGCAGCCAGGCGTTGCGCCGCTGCCAGGCGGTGGCGAGCCCGAACAGGGCCAGCACGGTCAGCGCGACCCCGAACGTCACCACCACCATGTTCGTCGGGCCGCCATAGTAGATGGCCCCGACGCTCTTCAGGCCGAACTCCGCCACCCGCGGCGACGGGGCGAACAGCTGCCCCAGCCCGGCCCCCGAGTTGACGTAGTCCATCGCGAGGGATCCCACCTGCCGCGGCACCAAGCGGCCGGTGCGTGCTTGCTGGATCATGGCGGTGATCTGGGGGGTGGCGATCACGGCGCCGATGGCGGTGGCGAGGGCTGGTGGCCAGAGGCGGGCGGGGGCCGGGTGGCGCAGTATCCAGGGCAGCAGGGTCAGCGTGGTCAAGATGGCGGCCAGGACGGCTGATTCCTGGTCGGTGAGGACCGCGGCGCCCATGACCACGCCCAGGATGATGGCCTGGCGGCGGCCGGGGTGGCGGCGCAGCCGCACGGATGCTTCCAGGGCCATCGGCAGGAACAGGGCCCCGGCGGCCAGGTTGATCTCATACCAGCTGCGCCAGGCCAGGATGGAGGACAGGCCGAACAGTGCCCCGGTGGCGATGGCGCCGGTCTGGGAGGGCAGCCATAGCCGGGCGGCCCGGTACATGACGTAGCACAGCAGGCCGGGGCAGGCGATGGACAGCAGGTTGTAGGAGGCGCTGGGGCCGAAGGTGAGGGTGATGGGTGTCATCAGCAGGCCGGGCAGCGGCATCAGGGTGTGGTAGCCGAGGTCTGATCCGACGGGGGCGGCGAGGTAGCGGGTGGACCAGGGGCTGGCCAGGTGGGTGACCTGGCGGGCGACCCACCAGAAGTCCCAGACGTACCCGCCGGCGTCGCGGGTCGCGGGCAGCCGCCCGGCCAGGTAGGTGACCCGGGGCCAGGTGACCGCGATCCCGGCGGCCACATAACAGGCCAGCAAACCACAATGACGCCACAGCGGCCCCGCCCGCCCCACCACACCAGCAGGCGCCGTCCAGGCCGGCATCGTCCGGGCCGGCGGCGTCCGGGCATGACGGTGCGAGGGTGCCGGATCAGCCATCCGGCCGGCGGTCTGCCTCGGCAGGTCATGGCCTATGCGGCCCATCTCCTACCCCCGTTCCGCGCCGCATCATGAATCCGGCTGTAACGGTGACAGGATCCTTCCGGCCGACGCAGGACGCTGCGTCGGCGACCGCTATATAACCCAGTCATGAATACAAAATAATGCAGCGATGGATATGGCATATCCGCGCTGCGGCACGGGTCACGTCCAGCGCTATCCCGGGAATATCAATGCTATTCAGGGCGAGTCGCGGAAAAACGCCAAATGCAGAAGACTACGAATTGTGCCCGGTCAGCCGGTAGACCGAAACGCCATCCGCCCGGTAATCAAACTGGAAACCCGTGTGCTTGAGCAAGTAGACGAGGTGCCGGTTCGGCTGCCAGAGGAGTACCCAGCCGATGTTCGTCCGGCGGGCATCGACCCGCGCTGCCGTGCGCTGCACCGTTGTCGTCGGGTGGGTGCCGCCTTCGGCGTTGAGGAGGGCGGCGTAGAAGGGGTGGTGGCGGATTCCGGACAGGGTGGTGGCGGGGATGCGGGAGATGAAGGCGTCGGCGAGGGGGTGGTGGTCGGCGGTGGCCAGGACCATGGACTGGGGTGGGAAGGCGGAGCCGATGACGGGTAGTCCGCCGCGGATGCCGAAGGGGACGTCGATGACGATGGAGGCGGTGTGGTCGGCGGCGATGGGGGTGTCGAGTGCGGGCATGGCGGTGGGCATGGTGGTGATGCCGGGGTTGCCGGACCAGCCTGCTTCGAGGAGGGCCAGGGCGAGTACTGGGATGAGCAGGGGCCGGGCGTGGTAGCGGAGCCAGTTCACGGCGGCGCCGGCGAGCAGGGTGGCCGGGATGAGCCCGAGGAGGGTGAACCGGTCTGCTTCGCGGAAGCTGGACAGGCCGGGGATCTTGACGAACCAGGTGTAGGGCAGGACCTGGGAGAGGGCGACGCCGTGGAAGAGGTGCGGGGAGGGGACGTGGGGTTGCCTGCCGATCCAGACGGCGGAGCCGAGGGCGAGGGCGGCGCAGCTGGCCCAGAGCAGGGCGAGCAGCCAGGCGTTGCGCCGCTGCCAGGCGGTGGCGAGCCCGAACAGGGCCAGCACGGTCAGCGCGACCCCGAACGTCACCACCACCATGTTCGTCGGGCCGCCATAGTAGATGGCCCCGACGCTCTTCAGGCCGAACTCCGCCACCCGCGGCGACGGGGCGAACAGCTGCCCCAGCCCGGCCCCCGAGTTGACGTAGTCCATCGCGAGGGATCCCACCTGCCGCGGCACCAAGCGGCCGGTGCGTGCTTGCTGGATCATGGCGGTGATCTGGGGGGTGGCGATCACGGCGCCGATGGCGGTGGCGAGGGCTGGTGGCCAGAGGCGGGCGGGGGCCGGGTGGCGCAGTATCCAGGGCAGCAGGGTCAGCGTGGTCAAGATGGCGGCCAGGACGGCTGATTCCTGGTCGGTGAGGACCGCGGCGCCCATGACCACGCCCAGGATGATGGCCTGGCGGCGGCCGGGGTGGCGGCGCAGCCGCACGGATGCTTCCAGGGCCATCGGCAGGAACAGGGCCCCGGCGGCCAGGTTGATCTCATACCAGCTGCGCCAGGCCAGGATGGAGGACAGGCCGAACAGTGCCCCGGTGGCGATGGCGCCGGTCTGGGAGGGCAGCCATAGCCGGGCGGCCCGGTACATGACGTAGCACAGCAGGCCGGGGCAGGCGATGGACAGCAGGTTGTAGGAGGCGCTGGGGCCGAAGGTGAGGGTGATGGGTGTCATCAGCAGGCCGGGCAGCGGCATCAGGGTGTGGTAGCCGAGGTCTGATCCGACGGGGGCGGCGAGGTAGCGGGTGGACCAGGGGCTGGCCAGGTGGGTGACCTGGCGGGCGACCCACCAGAAGTCCCAGACGTACCCGCCGGCGTCGCGGGTCGCGGGCAGCCGCCCGGCCAGGTAGGTGACCCGGGGCCAGGTGACCGCGATCCCGGCGGCCACATAACAGGCCAGCAAACCACAATGACGCCACAGCGGCCCCGCCCGCCCCACCACACCAGCCAGCCCACCAGCAGGCACCCTGCCACCCGGCGCCCGGTCGGCAGGCATCTCGCTGGCAGGCACCTCATCGGCAGGCACCCCGGTCCGGGGCGTGTCGCCACGAGCCGCCTGCTCACGGGGGGCGGTGTCCGGAGCTGCCTGGCCAGCAGACACTGGCGGGACGCTGGCCTCGGGCGGTGCGATGTCGCCCCGCGCTGCCGTCAAAGGCGTGCCGCCGGCCAGCTGGACCCGCAGGCTACGGCCCGCTCGACCCATCGATTCTCCTCATCCAGTTTGTCACCAGGCAAACCGGGCCTTCTCGACGGGGACGACTCGGTCACGGCATAGCGGATAATATCGCGTCTGCGATGCCGGTGGCGTTTTCAGGCGCGTTGCCATGGCTGAGAGAGTCGATCTGGATGGCTGCTGAGCGGCGTGACGCCGCGGCCCTGTCGCTGCCGATCAGCGGAAGTTCGGGCGATACACCAATACGTTGTCGACGCGGAAGTCGAACCGGAATCCGGTCTGTGCGAGGTAGCGCAAGATAGCGCGATTCCGGTGCCAGACCAGCACCCAGCCGAGGTCGAGGTGCCGGGCGTCATGTCGTGCCGCCGCTACCTGCCTCGCGGAAAGCGGAATGTAATGCGTGATGTTGTAGTGCTGGGTATGGATCAGGTACGCGTAGAAAGCATGCTTGCTGATCGCGGCGACGGTGGTGGCCGGCACCCGGGACGTGTAGGCGATCGCGCGCGGGTGGCCGTCGGCGGTGGCCAGCACCAGGGCCTCAGGGAAGAACCGGCTGCCGTAGACCGGAATGCCGCCCCGCAGACCGTACGGGACGTCCAGGACGACGGAGCCGGAGTGGTCGGCGGCGATCGGGCCGTCCAGCGCAGGCAGTGAGGTCGGCATGGCACCGACCCTCGGGTTGCCGGAATAGCCAGCTTCGAGGATGCCCAGGGCGAGCAGCACGACGATCAGCGGCCGGCCGTGGTAGCGCAGCCAGTTCACCGCGGCCCCGGCCAGCAGCGCGGCGGGCACGATGCCGAGAATCGCCAGCCGGTCGGCCTCACGGAAGCTGGATAGTCCGGGCAATCGCACAAACCAGGTGTAGGGCAGGATCATCGACACCCGTACCCCGTGCCAAGGCCGGCTGACCGGGATGAATTGCCGTTTGGCGATCCACACCGAGGTGCCGAGGGCCAGTGCCGCGCAGCTGGCCCAGGTCAGTGCCAGCAGCCAGGCACTACGCCGCCGCCAGGCGGTGGCCAGGCCGCCGAGGGCCAGGGCGCTCAGCACCACGCCGAACATCGGCAGCCCTTCGTTGTCCCTGCTGTGCAGGAACGGAGCCGCCATGTTGCCGAGCCCGAAGTCGGCCACCCGGGGCGTTGGTGCGAACATTCCGGGCAGGCCGACCCCGTAGTGCTTGTAGGTCACGGCGAGGAGGGCGGGCCGAATGGCCAGACTGCCGACGGCCAGTTCCTGCATCATCGCGATGAACTGCGGCGCGGCGACCAAGGCCGCGGTGCCCACGGCGAGGGCAGCCACCCGCAGCGCCGGGAGTGAGCGGCGCCGCAGCAGCCAGGGCAGCAGGACCAACGTGGTGAGGATTCCCGCCAAGACGGCTGACTCGGGATCGGTGAGCACGGCCGAGCCCATGACCAGGCCGAGGATGATGGCCTGGCGTGTCCCGGGACGCCGGCGCAGCCGCACGGATGCCTCCAGCGCCAGAGGCAGGAACAGGGCCCCGGCGGCGATGTTCAGGTGGTACCAGTCCTGCTGGCCGAGCATCGCGGACAGCCCGTAGAACGCTCCCGCGGCGATCGCGCCCGTTTGTGAGGGAAGCCAGAGCCGGGCTGCCCGGTACATCGTGTAGCACAGCAGACCGGGAACGGCGATGACCATGAGGTTGTAGGAAGCACTGGGCCCGAAGACAACGGTGACGGGCGTCATCAACAGGCCCGGCAGCGGCATCAGGGTGTGGAATCCAAGATCGATACCCACCGGAGCCGCCATGTGCCCGGTGGACCACAGGTTGGTGAGGTGGGTCGCCTGGCGGGCCACCCACCAGAATCCCCAGACATAGCTGGCCGAGTCGCGAGATGAGGGCAGCCGGCCGGCCAGGTATGTGGCCCGCGGCCAGGTGACTGCCACGCCTGCGCCCAGATAGCACACCAGCAGGGCCAGGTGGCGGGTGACCGGGCTGCCGGCGACGGCCCGGGCGGCCCGGAGGAGTCCGGCACGGTGCTCAACTGGCAGGGCGGCGGGCGCATCCAGGACCGGCGCCACTTCGGTGTCGACGCGGCGACCGCCCGCGTGGTCCATCGGCTCACCCCGTCCAGGAATTCCCGGCCAGGTCACCCCCTGTTGGCCGGGCCACCGGCAGCCCGTTGCGGGATGTGATCCGTTTCACGACCCTGTGCTCACGGTGACATTGCTGCTACCCCATGTTACCGGTGATGGCTGTATCAGCGACGGTGAAGCGCGTACTGGCCGGCAATTTGTGATGGCTGGAACACGTACTGACGCCAGGCTGAGCGGCCATCGCTTAACTGCAGATGCTGATGGGGCTGCTGGCGGTTTCCGGTGCTAACCCGCGGGGCATTTCCGCTGGTACCAGGTTGGCATGGTCGCGCCCATGTGGCGGGCCGCGCATGGAGGTGAGTCAGGCGAGCGTCGTGCTGCTCCCGTGCGTGCCATCCAGCGTTGGCACAGCCCGTGGGCAACTGAGTACCGAACTCCGCGCTCGCGGGATCTTCCCGGCGACTGTCGGGGATGCGGCCCTCGTGGTCAGCGAACTGCTCAGCAACGCCATCCTGCACGCACGGCCACTGCCAGGATCCCGGGTGCGGGTGTCCTGGGCACTCGGTCCGGCGTGGATTGAACTCGCGGTGGGTGACGGGGGCAGTGAGACCCTGCCTCGCGCGTTCCATCCCTCGCTGTCCTCGATCGGCGGCCGTGGTCTCGCCATCGTCGAGCACTTGTGCTCGAGCTGGGGTGTCCGCGACGACGATCTCGGGACGACCGTCTGGGCTGTGCTTCCCGCACCGCACGCCACCCGAATCATCCGGGCAACAACCAGCCTGCTCAACGGTTTCCAGAGGTTATTGACCCAGTGAGGTGTCAGCGCCCTGGGAACAGGTCACGCTCCCGTGGCGGCCAGGCAGGTGCCGCTGAAGATCTGTGGGGCACGCCTTAGCCGCGTGACCCCCGCCCGACGCCACGGCCGAGCCGTAGCGCAGCGATGCCCACGACGGCAATCAGCGCGACCCAGAAGAGCACATGCAAGGCGGCGATGACTACCGACAGGACCATGATCACGCCGAGTACGGCGATGATGATCAGGATGATTCTGCCCATGACTCCACGATATCCCGCCTCGCGCGTGCCCGGATCGCCGGAAACGCTGGAGTAGCGGGCCGGTTACGGGAGGAGCGGTCTGGTTACCCGGGCGCCGGGCGGTCCAGAACCTCGGTGACGATGCTGAACGTGGGGCACGGCCACCGCCACATGCAGCTCCGGCACCGCAGGATCGGGCTGGAGGGGTGCGTGGTGATCCCGCCCGCGTCCCCTGGCTGGTGCAGGTCGACAAGCCGCAGCGCCAGGTCGGCGAACCGGAGCATCTGCCCACGTGCCTCGCCAAGGAACATGAGGTCTTCGCGGCTGAACCGGGCCGTCACCGGCACGACGCCCGCATGGTTGACCAGCTGGGCGTAGTGTCCGCTGGTCTCAAGCCAGGACGCCGCGACACTGGCCCGCAGCCGCAGTCCCTCGACGTCGTCGCGGATCCTCGCACGCTGCTCGTCAGCCGGTGGCAGGGATGGCGGTGGCAGGGATGGCGGTGGCAGGGATGGCGGTGGCAGGGGCGAGATGGCATGCGCCGGCTCAGCGGGCAGCGCGCTGGGCGGCAGGAGGTCAGCGGCCAACGGCGCGGGCAGTGGGCCACTCGCGGGCAACGGCCCGCTCAGCGGTGGACGGAGCCCACCGTGCCGAGGCCCTCCGGACCGGGGGCTTCCGGGCTGTGAGTCCCCGGGCAGAGGGTCGCCGGGCCGAGGGTCGCCATGCGGAGGGTCGCCGGGCCGAGGGTCGCCGGGCCGAGGGTCGCCGGGCCGAGGGTCTCCGCGCTGCAGGTCGCCGGGCAGAGGGTCGCCGGGCCGAGGGTCGCCATGCGGGGGGTCTCCGGGCTGCAGGTCTCCAAGGCGAGGGTCGCTAGACCAAAGGTCGCCATGCGGGGGGTCTCCGGGCTGCGGGTCTCCAAGGCGAGGGTCGCTAGACCAAAGGTCTCCGGGCCGAGGGTCTCCGCGCTTCAGGTCGCCGGGCCAAAGGTCTCCGGGCCGGGGGTCTCCGCGCTGCAGGTCGCCGGGCCAAAGGTCTCCAGACTGCAGGTCTCCATGGCGAGAGTCTCCGGGCCGAGGGTCTCTGGACCAAAGGTCTCCGGGCAGCGGGTTTCCGTACCGGGGGTCGCTGTGCCCGGGGTCTGCGTACCGGTGGTCTGCGCGCCCAGGATCTGCGTAGCGGTCGTCTGCGGGCCCGGGGTCTGCGAGCCCGGGGTCTGCGTGCCCGGGGTCTGCGTAGGGGTCGTCTGCGTGCCCGGGGTCTGCGTACCGGTCGTCTCCGCGCCCAGGGTCTACGTACCGGTCGTCTCCGTGCCCCGGGTCTCCGTGCCGCGGGTCCCCGTGGCGGTGGTCTCCGTACCGGTGGTCTCCGTGCCGCGGGTTCCGCTGGTCCGGGTTCTCCGGCGAGGGGTACATCCAGGGCGCTCCGGCTCGCTCGTGCCTGCTGGGGTCAGGTGTTCCCCCACAGCTTCGCGTACCTGAGCCCTGGCCGGGAGCGATTTGACCGTGTGCTCTCCGTGAGCATCTAGTCGTTGACGCCCGGGACCGGTAAGGTGCGGCACGTGGAGCTCAAGGTCTCAACTCGGTTTCAGGGCGATCGCGCTGTTGTCGCGCTGGCCGGTGAAATCGACCTCTACACCGCGCCGAGGCTGCAAAGCGAACTGGCTGCCGCGCTGGCCGGCGGTGATCCGGCCCGCCTGGTGGTGGACATGTCGGCGGTGGAGTTCTGCGACTCGACCGGCATGAACGTGCTGCTGGCGGCGCACCGTCGAGCACATGAGCAGGGTGGCTCGCTTGAACTAGCCGGCCCCAGGCCGGCTGTGCGCAAGATCCTTCAGGTGACAGGACTTGAGACGGTGTTCACCGTGCTTGAGGATCCGGCCGCGGTCCCGGGTCAGTAGCGAGCCCCATCCCGGGCACGGCGTGCAGCGGTCGGCCATGCCCTAAGATCGGCCCATGCCGCCGAGCGGTGACGTTGCCGTCGTCATTCCTGCCAGAGATGAATCCGACCGTATCCGTGCGACCGTGACAGCGGCCGCGGGACTGCCCGGGGTGGATGTCGTTGTCGTGGTTGACGACGGGTCCCGCGACGGTACGGCGGCCACAGCCGAGAGCGCGGGAGCAACCGTAGTGCGGCACGCCCGGTGCCGCGGCAAGAGCGCGGCCATGGAGACCGGGGCAGAAGCCGTCCGCCTGCTGGAGACCCGTGAGCACCGGGAAAGCCCCCGTTATCTGCTCTTCCTTGATGCGGACCTGGCGGAGTCGGCGCAGCACGCAGCGCCGCTCATCGAGCCGGTCCGGTCTGGTCAGGCCGATATGACGATCGCGGTGTTCAGCAGCCGGGTCAAGCAGGGCGGGCACGGATTCGTGGTCGCGCTGTCTGGCTCCGGGATCCAGCGGGCCACCGGTTGGTGCCCTGCGCAGCCGCTCAACGGGCAGCGCTGCCTCACCCGCACCGCGTTCGAGGCAGCACGGCCGCTCGCCCCGGGTTTCGGCGTCGAGACCGCGCTCACCATCGATCTGTACCGGATAGGGATGCGGATCACCGAAGTGGAGGTCCCGCTGGCGCACCGGGCGACCGGCGGCGACTGGCGCGCCCAGGTCCACCGCGCCCGCCAGTTCGCCGACGTCGCGCGGGCCCTGGCGGTCAGGAAGCCGATCGCGCGGGCACCGCGGCCAGCCCAGGGCTGATGGGCCGGGCCGGGCTGGTCGCCACGTCGCTGAGCGTGGTGGCGACGCTCGTCGTGGCCGCTGCGGGCCCGTCGGTCATGGAGCCCGTGCTGCCAGGTCGGCCAGGCCAGCCGCCGTGGGCTTTCGCCGCGCACCTGCCGCCTGCCCTCGCGGTCGCCCTGGCTGCGGCCGCACTGGCCTTGGGCACTCTCGGGCTCGGACTCTGCCTGCGCGCGGCCCACCGGGGCTGGCTGGTCTCCCCGCGGGCGATCCTGTGCGCGGGCATCATCGCGGCGGCGGTGATCGCTTTGGTACCTCCGTTTGGCTCCTCAGATCATTTGAGCTATGCCGCCTACGGACGGATGGTGGTCACCGGTCACAATCCCTACACAACAACCCCAGCCATGCTCGCCCGGCTCGGCGACCCAGTGGCGCGGGCGGTGCAGGACTGGCGGGGCAGCCCCTCGGTGTACGGCAGCCTGGCCAGTGGCGGGCAGGCGCTGGCGTCACTGGTGGGCGGGACCTCGGCGCGGCTCACCGTGTTCGTGCTGTCGCTGCTCAACGTGGCGGCGTTCGCGGGCACCGGGCTGCTGCTGCACCGGCTGGCCGGCGGCAGCCGCCCGCGCCAGCTCCGGGCTGCCCTGCTGTGGACGTTCAACCCCCTGCTGCTGCAAGTCCTGGTGGTCGGCGAGCATGTGGACAGCCAGGCGATCTTTTTCGGGGTGGCCGCGATCACCGTCTTCTCCCTGGGCATGCCTCCCGCGTCCAGCCTTGTTGCCGCGCGCCATAGGTTCCTGATCGCGGCGGCGGCCGGCGGCCTGGCTGGGCTCGGCGCTGCCGTTAAGCTCACGATGATCCTTGTCGTGGCGGGCCTCGCGGTGGCTGCCGTAGCCGCCTGGTGGCGGCGATGGCGGTGGCTGGCCGTGGTCGGCGGCGGCCTCGTGGCCGGGTTCGCTGCGGTCGTCGGGGTATCACTGGCGCCGTGGGGGTTCGCGTCTTTCCGGCCGGCCTTGCGTGCTGGCAGTTTCGTGTCCATCGGCTCGCCGTGGCGTGCCGTGCGCTCCGCGCTGCGGCTCCTGATCGGCGAGACAGCCGCCAATGACCTGGTCAAGGTGGGCGCGATTGCGCTCGCTGCGCTGCTGCTGGTGTTGCTGCTCCGCGCGCTGCGGGTACTCGCTGTCCGGGACGGGGCCGGAGATGGCGTCGGCACGGACGTGGGTGTCGGCACGGGCATGGACCTGGCTGGGCTGGCCGCCTGCGGCGTGTTCGCGTTCGTGTTCGCCTGGCTGGTGGCCTGGCCCTACGTGCTGCCCTGGTATGACCCGATCGGCTGGGTGGTGCTCGCGTTGCTGCCGATCTCGGTTCCGGCCGACCTGGCCTCGGCTGGGGTGGCCCCGGCGGGGGTGGCCCCGGCGGGGGTGGCCCCGGCGGGCGTGGCCCCGGCGGGCGTGGCCCCGGCCGGGGTGACTCCGGTTCGGGTGACTCCGGTCCGGGTGGCCACGGTCGGTGTGGCCACGGTTGGCGTGATGGCGGCGGTACCTGCCTTGGACTGGCTGATGTTGACGCGTACCGCGGCGCTCGCCTTCGGGTATCTGCCGGCCAGGGGTATCACCATGCCCGGCGACCTGGACTGGCTGCGCTCCGTGGTCAGGACCGGAGTTACCCCGGTGATCCTGCTCGGGGTGACCGTGGGGCTGGTGGTGCTGGTCTGGCGACGCCGCGGGCAGGTTCCCGGCTGAGGCCGCTGGCCGATCGTCAGTGCGGTGCGTTGTGCGCGTGGGAGAGGCATAATGCACCGCGCCGATTTCGCGCCGCAACGTCCCGGTGCGCCGGGTACGGTGCGCCGGGCACGGTGCACCGCGCTGGCGGTTGGCCTGTGCTGATGCTGACGCGTGGATCTGCTCAGGCGGTCTGCTCGTCGGCATCTCCGGGCTCGATGCCGTGCTCTAGCAGCATCTCCTGCAGTCGGCGGACCTCATCGCCCAGCCTGTCTACTTCCTGGCCCAGGGCCACGACGTCAGCATCTGCCGCCCACTGCGTGACCAGCTCTTTCCGCTCGGCCAGCAAATGTTTCTCGCTGTCGCGCAGAGCGGCGGCGCGGTCGAAGTCCTGCGCGTCGATCGCCGCATCCTTCTCCCGCCTGGCCTGGGCGATTCGCGCGTCGTAGGCACGGATTTCGGGCGGAACTCGGGTGCTACGCGGGTGTCGGTGGCCAGCGAGCAGCCGGAGAACCTGCTCCCGGATCAGGGCGTGGTCGGCGCCGAGCCGGACCAGTACCTGGCAGCCGACCCCGTCGCCTTCGCGGATCAGGCCGAGCAGGATGTGCTCGGTGCCAACGTAGAGATGGCCGAGGTGCATGGCCTCGCGGAGCGCCAGGTCGAGCACCTTCTTGCTGCGCGGAGTAAACGGAATGTGGCCGGCCGGAACCTGCTTGCCCTGGCCGATGATCTCAAGCACCTGCTGGCGCACCGTGCCCAGGCTGATCCCCAGCGCGCCGAGGGCCCTAGCCGCCACCCCGTCGCCTTCGCGGATCAGGCCGAGCAGGATGTGCTCGGTGCCGATGTAATTGTGCTGGAGCGCCCGTGCCTCGTCCTGTGCCGCGACGATTACTTCTCGTGCCCGGCCGGAGAATCGATCGAACATCCCGCGGGTCCGCCGGGAGCTTCTTCGGCCCGGTCGCCATCCGTGCATCGGTGCCTCCTTGGCAGGTGATTCGCAGTAAGGGGCAAGCCGGAGGGACAGCCAACCCGCCAGTTCCGCGACCGGAAGGTGGTCCGCGGCCACCTCGGTGATGACCGCGCGGACCTCCTCGGCCGGCCCCAGGTCGGCCCGCCATCCGTTGATAGCGAGCAACTGCACCGCAGCCACGAGCGCGACCTGCTCGTTGCCATCACGGAACGGTCGGCGGCGGATCAGCGCATGGAGCAGGCCGGCGGCCTGCCTGGCCGGGTCGCCGTCACCGTTGCCTGGTTCTGCCTGGCCTGGTCCTGCCTGGCCTGGTTGTGCCTGGCCTGGTTGTGCGTCGCCGAGTTGTGCGTCGCCTGGTTGTGCCTCAGCGCGGACGGACTCGGTGAGGGCAGCCTCGGCGGCGCCGATGTCGAGCAGGCCCAGGACGGCACGGGTATCCAGGTTCAGCGTCTTCCCGGCGATGAGCACCAGGTCCGCCAGGTCCAGCCGTCTCATCGCTGGTCATCCCGCATCATCTCGAGGATGCGGCGGTGCCGGGCCAGGTTGTCCTCGAGCAGCCGGATGAACTTCTCGTCGCCGCGCCGCGCCTCGACGAGCGCGGTGATCGCCTCGCGCACCACGTCCGAGACCGACCGGCCCTCGATCTCGGCGACCGCTTCGAGCCGTTCTGCCAGGGCAGGGTCGAGTCGTAGCACCATGTTCTTGGTTCGCATGTTCTGCCTCCAGCTATCGTGATATCACGATATCACACAGGACCCGACTGGTCAGCGGGCGTCCGCTGGTGGGCAGCCAGCAATGCGGTGCATCGTCCCCTCCTGCGCGCACAATGCACCGCACTGTGTGCAGCAGCACCCGGTCGGCGCGCCGACCGGGTGCTAACCGCCGGTCAGCGGCTGACATCATGAGGCCATGCCAGACCGTTATGCCTATCTGGGGCCTGAAGGGACCTTCACGGAGGCTGCACTGCACGTTTTTGCCGGCGGGCGGGACGTGGCGGCCATCCCCTGCGCGACCATTCAGGCCACCCTCGAAGCCGTGCGCACCGGGACAGCCGAGCGCGGGATCGTGCCCATCGAGAACTCGGTGGAAGGCGCCGTCACCGCCACCCTCGACGAACTCGCCACGGGAGCAGACCTGATCATCCGCGCGGAGGTACTGCTGCCGGTGGCCTTCGCGCTGCTGGCGCGGCCCGGGATCGAGGTCGCGGACATCAAGACTGTGGGCGGGCACCCGCAGGCCCAGCCGCAGTGCCGCCGGTGGCTTGCCGAGCACCTGCCCGACGTCGAGTGGCGGCCAGTCTCGTCCAACGCCGAGGCGGCGCGACTGGCGGCCGACGGAGAGATCGACGCCGCCCTGGCCGGGGCCTTCGCCGCGGACACCTACGGCCTCGCCGTGCTCGCGCGCGATGTGCACGACCGGGCGGAAGCGGTAACCCGCTTCGTCGTGGTGAGCCAGCCTGGGCCACCCCCCGCCGTCACCGGCGCCGACCGGACCTCGCTGGTCGCGTTCCTTGCTGAAGATCATCCAGGTGCGCTGATGGAGATCCTCACCGAGTTCGCGGTGCGTGGCATCAACCTGACCCGCATCGAGTCCCGGCCGACCGGGGACGGCATTGGCCGGTACTGCTTCTCCATCGACTGCGAGGGCCACGTCGACGATGCCAGGGTGGGCGAAGCGCTAATGGGTCTGCGCCGGGTCTGCGGCGAGGTGCGGTTCCTCGGCAGCTACCCGCGCCACGATGGAGGCCGGACCCAGGTGCGTGCCGGGACCTCCGACACGGAGTTCGGGCAAGCTGCCGCGTGGCTGGCCCGCCTGCGCTACGGCCGCGTGTAAACGCGGTCCGCACCTGGTCGTCGCGGGAGGTCTTACAGGTAGGGGCCGGACGAGCGCTGCTGCTGCTGCTGCGAGGGCGGCCCTTCTTCCGGGCCGCCGGGCATCATGCCTGGCGGAAGCGCCCGGCGCATCTGCTCAAGCTGTGCGCGGGCCGCCATCTGCTGGGCGAACAGCGTCGTCTGGATACCGTGGAACAGGCCTTCAAGCCAGCCGACAAGCTGCGCTTGAGCTACCCGGAGTTCCGCCTCACTGGGCACCTCGTCCTCGGCGAAGGGCAGCGACAGCCGGTCGAGTTCGGCGACCAGCTCGGGCGCCAGGCCGTCCTCAAGTTCCTTGATCGAACTCTGGTGTATCTCCTTGAGCCTCGCCCGGCTCTTCTCATCCAGCGGGGCTGCCCTGACCTCCTCAAGCAGCTGGCGGATCATGCTGCCGATGCGCATCACCTTGGCCGGCTGCTCCACCATCTCGATCACCGGGCGCTCGCCCCCGGGATCCTCCTGGCCGCCATCCACCGGAACGTCGTCGGGACCGACCACGACCACCCTGCCCGGCTGGTCCGCTTCAGGGTTTATCCGCTCATCCATGACCCTAGTCTTGTCCCTTCCGCCGAGTGGATGCGCCCCGGGGCAGCACACGGGCCGCCACGATCAATTGACCAGCAGGATTTTGCCCACATGCGAGCCGTCATCGAGTAGGCGGTGCGCGTCCGCCGCGTCGGCCATTGGCAGCGCCCGCTCGATGACGGCTGAGACCTGCCCTGAGCTGACGAGCGGCCAGATCTGCTGGCGGACGGCCGCGACGACCGTGGCCTTCTCGGCGACCGGCCGGGCTCGCAGAGTGGAAGCCAGGATGCTCGCCCTCTTGCGCATGAGCAGGCCCAGGTCGGCCTCCGCACGGCCGCCGCCCCGGATGGAGATCACCATCAGACGGCCCCCGGTGGCCAGTGCATCCAGGTTCCGCTGGAGGTAAGGGGCACCCATGATGTCGAGGATGACATCCGCCCCGCGGCCTTCGGTGAAGTCAAGCACCGCGGAGGTGAAGTCGTCGTCCCGGTAGGAGATCGCCAGGTCCGCGCCTAGCTCGCGGCAGCGGGCCAGCTTGGCTGGCGATCCCGCCGTGCAGGCCACCACCGCGCCGAGCGCCTTGGCGATCTGGATGGCCATGGTCCCGATGCCGCCTGCTCCGCCGTGCACCAGCAGCATCTCGCCAGGAGCCAGCCGTGCCTGCTGAAACACGGTCGCCTGCAGGGTGCAAGCAGCCTCCGGCAGCGCGGCCGCCTCGGTGAGCGTCACCCCGGCCGGAATGGGCAGGAGCTGGCCCTCCGGCACCGCGACCTGCTCGGCATAGCCGCCGCCGGCCAGCAGCGCGCACACCTCGTCACCCGCCTGCCAGCCGGTGACCCCCGACCCGACCGCGGTGATCCGGCCGGAGCACTCCAGCCCGGGATAGGGCGGCGCGCCTGGGGGAGGCGGGTACTTGCCCTCACGCTGCATCGCATCGGCGCGGTTGACCCCCGCCGCGGTCACCTCCACCAGCACTTCCCCAGGCCCTGGCGCGGGATCGGGGACCTCGTCCAGGCGGAGAACATCAGGTCCGCCGGGGGTGCTGATGACGATGGCGCGCATGGATGCTCCTGGTAGCAAATCGTTTCCGGGGGGTGTGCCGCCGGTATCCGGTTGGCCTAGGCTTCGGCATGAGGCACTCATCCGGGCCTGCGGGCACGCCATTCTCCTACCGATGAGAGCTGAGGGGAACGACCTTGGCCGATCACGACCAGGACCAGACACCTGCCGGGGAGCCACCCAGACCCGATCCCCCGACCTCTGGTCCTGCTGCCGAGGATGACATCCACGGTGACGATGCGAGCAGGGGAGACGGTCCGTTCGGCTGGCCGTCCGCCGGGTTGCCCAACCCCTTTAGCCAGCAACCGCCGTTCGGCACGCGCGCCTTAGGCCCCCAGCCGCCGCTCCCTGGCCAACCGCCGCATGCCGGGCCGGCACATGTCGGGTCGGCGGGGCTCGGGTCGGCACATGTCGGGTCGGCGGGGCTCGGGGATGGCTACATCGTGGGCGGCTACCAGGACCCGGCCGATGCCTACGGTCCCCCCGATGGGTACGACACCGCTGACGCGTACGGGCCGCCTGGCGGGTACGACACCGCCGAGGACTACGAACTGCCGGACGACTTTGCGCCGCCCCATCCGCTCGGTCCCCTGGACGCGCAGGTGAATCCCTATGCTTCGACTGAGCCGGATGCCCGGGGATGGCCTCAGCACATGGCCTACGCCAGGGCCGACCCGCGGGAAATGCCCCCAGCCACCGGGTACGCCGGACCCCGCACCCAGGACGGGTTGCCGCCGGATGCCCCAGCCGAGCCGTTGGCTGACTCCCCGGTCGAGGCCCAGGCCGAGCCCGAGGTAGCGGACACGGCCGCAGTCCCGGCGGAAGCGCTGGTCGTGCCGGACGCTCAGGTCTCGGCGGAGATACCCGCCGGGGCAGCGGCACCGCCGCCTGCCGAGGCGTTCCCGGCGGCTGCCGAGGCGCCGCCCGCGCGTGCCGAGGCGCACCCTGACCCCGCCGCAGAGCCCGTCCCTCCCACCGACGACCCGCTGGACTGTGACCCGCAGGACTGTGACCCGGAGGACTGTGACCCGGAGGACTCCGACCCGCTGGTCCTTGACGCACGGGTCCCTGACGCACCACCTCAGCCTGCGCCGCGTCCTGGACCCGATCCGCGTCGTGCGTGGGATCCGCATCCGGGGCCTGCTCCGTACCCTGGGCACGCTCAGGGACCGACGCCTGCGCACTATCCGGGGCCGGACCCAAGTCCCAGTCCTGCTCCATATCCGGTGCCGGATCCATACCGCCCGCTCAGGGTCCAGCCATCCATGGTCGAGCCGTCAGTACTCGATCAGCCGCCGGTGATGCGGCCACCTGGCGGGCTGCGGACCAATGAGACAGCGGACAGCCTCACTGCGGACGTGCTGCTCCCTGGCCGGCACAAGGCACCCTCAGGCGGTTGGCGCCGGGCGGTCTACCAGGCCACCGGCGGCCTCATCCGGGCCCCGCAATCGGCGGCGGAAATGCGGCGGCGCGAGCTGACGGGGCGGGCACGGACCCCGGTCCTCGCCGGCCACCACCGGGTGGCGGTGATGAGCCTGAAAGGCGGCGTCGGCAAGACCACGACCACGGTGGGCCTGGGAGCCACCCTCGCCTCGGTGCGGGGTGACCGGGTGATCGCCGTGGATGCCAACCCCGACCGTGGCACGCTTTCGGACAAGCTGCGGCTGGAGACCGCCGCGACCGTCCGCGACCTGCTGAACGAGCGTGACCAGATCCAGCGCTACGCCGATGTGCGGGGGTTCACCACGCAGGCGCCGAGCAGGCTGGAGATTCTTGCCTCCGATCGCGACCCGACCGTGTCGGTCGCGTTCAGCGAGGAGGATTACTACGAGGTCGCGCAGGTCCTCGAGCACTATTACTCGATCTGCCTCGCGGACTGCGGGACCGGCCTGCTGCATTCCGCCATGGCGGGCGTGCTGCGCCTCACGGACCAGATTGTGCTGGTCAGCTCACCCTCGGTGGATGGCGCGCGGAGCGCGAGCGCGACGCTGGACTGGCTCCAGGCGCACGGCTACGGCGACCTCGTGCGGCAGGCCGTCGTCGTGCTGTCCGTGGTCCGGCCGCGAAGTAAGAGCACGGTGGACATGGACCGGCTGGAGCAGCACTTCGCCGCCCGGTGCCGGGCCGTGGTGCGGATCCCCTACGACCCGCACCTTGAGGAGGGCGCGGAGGTCGACCTGGCCCAGTTGAACCGGGCGACCGCCGACGCGTACCTGGCCCTCGCCGCCGAGGTCGGCGATGGCTTCGCCAAGCCCCGCCGCCCGGCCGGCCGGTAGCGGTCACCGACTAGGTGGTCGCAGGGCCTCGGTGGACGCTAGCTGCTACCGCAGGCCCGCCACCGCGCGTGGCGTCCACAAACCTGGTGGCCAGGTCACAGCCGGGGGTCGACCGGCTCCGATTCGAGGGCGAGCACGGCAAAAACCGCTTCGTGCACCCGCCAGAACGGGTCCCGCTGGACTGCCCTTTCCAGCGCTTCGAGTCCTAGCGCGTACTCCCGCTGCGCCAGTGACCGTTTGTGGCCCAGCCCGCGCTGCCGGAGCCGGCTGAGGTTTCCGGCGTCGGTGTAATCGGGTCCGTAGATGATTCGCAGGTACTCGCGGCCTCTGACCTTGATTCCCGGCTGAGCCAGCCCGCGACGGGTGCGAGTGAGATTGGCGTGCGGCTTGACCACCATGCCCTCGCCACCGCTGGCGGTGAGTTCCTCCCACCAGGCGACCCCCGCCGCGGTGGAGTCGGGGTCGGTGGTGTCCACGACCAGGCGCCGGGTGGTGATGATCAATCCTGGCGCGGCGCCCGCGAGCCGGTCCGCGACGGCCAGGTGCCAGCTGTGATCACGTTCGTGGTGGGTGGCGTTCTCGGTCGCGAGGATCTGGAACGGGGCCAGCCGGACGCCGTCGAGGCCATCAGTCGGCCAGCAGTACCGCCGGTAGGCGGCGGTGAACGCGTCCGCGTTGGCTGACCGGGTCGCCGTCCGGTCGAGCAGCGCCGCCACATCCATCCCGCGTTCCGCCGCCATCTCCAGTGCTGCCGCGGCGGCGGGCAGTGCCGCCCGCGCGGCTGCGCCGACGGCGGCGTACTGGTGCCGCAGCAGCGCCTCAGCCTTCGCTGACCATGGCAGCAGTTCGCAGTCGAGCAGCAGCCAGTCTGTATTCAGTTCGTCCCATAGGCCGCTGGCGCCGGCCGCTGCGCGCAGCGAACCGAGCAATTCGCCGGTCAGCGCGGGCTTGAAGAACGGCCGCCCGGTGCGGGTGTACACCGCGCCGGGCCCGGCCGCGCCGAAGCGGCGGCGGGCGACTGATTCGTCGCGGCAAACGAGCGCGACGGCCCGCGAGCCCATGTGCTTCTCTTCGCAGATGACGTCCGCGATGCCGTCGGTCCGGTAGGCGTCGAATGCTTCTGCCGGGTGCTCAAGCAGGTCCGGCAGGACCGAGGTGGCGCACGGGGCCATGGTCGGCGGCAGGTACAGCAGCCAGTGCGGGTCGATCGCGAACCGGCTCATCACCTCCAGGGCACCGGCTGCGTTCTCCTCGCGAACGGTGACCCGTCCGTGGTGCCGGGTCTGCACGGTGCGCTTGCCCAGCACGTCGCGGACGTCCAGCAGGTCCGGGTCACGCACGGCGGACGGCGCGCCGCCGCCCGCCGGGTCGCCCGCCGGGCCGGCGTCTGGGCTGCCGGCCGGCTGACCGGCCGAGGAGATCTGACCGGCCGAAGGGAGCTGACCAGCGTCGAGGAACGGCCGGGCCGGCTCGTACCAGACTCGCTGCGCCGGGACGGAGACGATCTCCTTCTCGGGATAGCGCAGCGCGGTTAGCCTGCCGCCGAACACGCACCCGGTGTCCAGGCACATGGTGTTGTTCACCCACTCCGCCCGTGGCGTGGGCGTATGCCCATACAGGACCATGGCCGCGCCCCGGTAGTCGTTCGCCCATGGGTAGCGCACCGGGAGGCCGAACTCGTCCGTCTCGCCGGTGGTGTCCCCGTACAGGGCGAAGCTGCGCACCCGCCCAGAGGCCCGTCCCTGGTAGGCCTCCTTCAGCCCGGCATGCGCGACTACGAGACGACCGCCGTCCAGGACCAGATGGGAGACCAGTTCGCGGCAGAACGCCGCCACCTGCGTCCGGAACTCCTCAGTCTCCCCATCAAGCTGGCTGAGCGTCTCGGCCAGGCCATGACTGACCTGCACGCCGCGTCCGGACAGGGCCCGGACCAGCTTGTTCTCATGGTTACCAGGAACGGCGAGGGCATGACCAGCGGCGACCATGCCCATCACCAGGCGCAAGACACCCGGTGAGTCGGGGCCGCGATCGACCAGATCGCCAAGGAAGACGACGGTGCGCCTGTCCGGGTGGACCGCGCCGGCCGCCCGGCCGGCGGAGTCCCGCTCGATGACGTACCCGAGCGACGCCAGCAGGGCTTCCAGCTCGCCGCGGCAGCCGTGGATGTCGCCGATCACGTCGAACGGCCCCGTCCGGTCCCGGTAGTCGGTGAGCAGCCGCTCCCGGACGATCACCGCCGAGTCGACCTCGGCCACGCCATGCAGCAGGTGAACCTTGCGGAAGCCTTCCCGGTTCAGCGAGCGCAGGGACCGGCGCAGCTGGTCATGCTGGCGGCGGATGACATGAGCGCCGAAGGTCCGTTCTGGCCGTGCGGTATTACGGGCAACGCATACCTCGCCCGGGACGTCCAGCACGATCGCCACCGGGAGCACGTCGTGGGACCGGGCGAGTTCGACGAGTTTCTTACGGCCTTCGGGCTGCACGTTCGTCGCGTCCACGACGGTCAGCCGGCCGCCGTCCAGCCGCTTGCCCGCGATGAAGTGCAGGACGTCGAACGCGTCGCCGGTCGCTGCCTGGTCGTTCTCGTCGTCCGCCACCAGGCCGCGGCAGAAGTCGCTGGAGACCACCTCGAACGGTCCGAAATGGGCCCGCGCGAACGTGGACTTGCCCGAGCCGGACACACCGATGAGGACCACCAGGGCCATCTCGGGAATCCCCAGCGTCCGGGCTGGTATTTCCTCCGGTTCAGCCATGGCGGGAGAACACCGCCAGCTGCGTCGGCGGCCCTACCTCAGGGTCGTCGGCTCCGACCGGCAGGTACCGGACGCGGTAGCTGCGCCTGGCGGCCACCGCATCGGCCCAGTCCCGGAACTGGGCCCTGGTCCACTCGAACCGGTGGTCCCGGTGCCGCATCGACCCGGTCGGCAGGTCAGCGAACCGGACATTGTGCTCCACGTTGGGGGTGGTGACCACGACGGTGGCCGGGGCCGCGGAACTGAACACGGTCTGTTCCAGGGCGCCAAGCTGGGGCTCCTCGACATGCTCGATGACCTCCATGAGGACCGCGGCGTCGAATCCCGCGATCCGCTCGTCGCGGTAGATCAGCGAGGACTGCAGCAGGTCCACACGGGCACGCCGCCGGTCCGGCATCCGGTCCAGGTGCAGTCGCCGCGCGGCCACCTCCAGCGCCCGGTGCGACACGTCAACGCCCAGCACCTTGCTGAAGGAGGGGTCGTCAAGAAGGGCCCGGACCAGGGCGCCCTCACCGCAGCCGAGGTCCACGACAGTGGCCGCACCGGCCGCCCGCAGGGCGGCGACGACCGCGCCCGCGCGCTGCTGCGCCAGGGAAAGCTGCCGCTGCGGTGCCTCGTCCGGCTCCGCGTCGGGTACGGCGTTATCCAGTGCCTCCGGTTCCGTGTCGTCGGTCTCGGCCAGCCGGCCCACCGCGGTGAGCACAAGCTCCCGGCGGTGGGCCAGGTAGCGGCGGGTGATCAGGTCACGGTCGGGGTGCCCGCCGAGCCAGCCCGTGCCGGCCCGGACGAGCTTGTCCACCTCGTCTGTGCTGACCCAGTAGTGCTTGGCGTTGTCCAGTACCGGCAGCAGCACATACAGGTGGTTCAGCGCATCGGCCAGCCGCACCTGCCCGGCCAGCCGCAGTCCCAGATACCGGGAGTCACCCCACTGCGGGATCAGCGGGTCAAGTGGCACCGGCCGCGCCTCGACCGCCCAGCCGAGCGGCCCGAAGAGCCGCTCGGCGACGGCGGGCCCGCCGCTGCAGGGCAGCGCCGGAATCGCGATCTCCAGCGGCAGCGCCGCGGCGGCCAGTTCCGGCCGGGCGGTGCACCGGCCAGCCATCGCCGTGCTGAAGACCCGGGCCAGGGCCACCGCCATCATCGAGGACGCCGCGTAAGGCCGGTCGTTCACGTACTGGGCCAGCGAAAAGGAGTCCGGCCCGCTGGATCGCCGGCCACGGACCAGCCCGATGGGATCAACCTCCAGCAGCAGGGCGGCCGTGCACCTCTTCTCGTCCGCCTGCGGGTAGAACACGTGGGCCTGCCCGGCGGACACGTCAAAGCTCTGCGTTGTGGCCGGATGCTTGTGCAGCAGGTAACCAAGGTCCGTGGCGGGCCGGGCGGTCGAAGTGATGGTGACGAGCATGGCGGGCAGCCTCCGGGTGAAGGATGGCACAGTCCTGACATGGCGCTCGACCGGTTTTGTTCCGGCGTCGGCTGGGCCTAGTGGCCGGTCAGACCACTAGCGCGGGCTGGCGAGCGCGGACTGGATCTCCGATCGATGGCTGTCGGGATGCCGGATCGCGACTTCCGTGAGCCGCCTGACCCGGCCGTCGCCAAGGTCGAGGTCGGCGGGAGTCAGCCCGCGGACCAGCTCGATGAGGGTGTCGCCGCTGGCCTTCAGGTGATCGGCCGCAGCGGCCCGGCTCACGCCGGCGGCTTGTGCCGCGTGCAACTCGTTCAACTCATCGACTGTCTCCGCGTTCACCGCGACGGTGGCGCCGGCCATGATCTCGCGTATCCAGCGCGTCAGGTACTCGTAGGCGTCAGCCACATGGTCCACGACGACGCCGACCGGCCGCGGGTCACCCTCCAGTACGCAGGCATGCCAGTCGGTTTCGTCGCAGCCTGCCACGAACTCCAGCATCCGCTGCCGGGCCTCGTCGATGTCAGCCGCGTACCGGGCCGGATCCCGCTCCTGTGCCATCTGCCGAGAGTACTGACCGCCGGCCGCCCGGTCACGCTGTCGCGGGCCGGAATCAGTGCCGATGCGGGCCAGGACCGGCGGCGATGCGGGCCAGGACCGGCGGCGATGCGGGCCGTAATCGGGCCCGATGTCGCGGACCGATCAGTGCCTGATGATGAAGGTGCCCTTAGCGGGCAGGGTGACGACCAGGCCGCGGCTGCGGAGTTCCTCGACCGCGCGCCGGACCGTGCCCAGCGCGACCCGGTACTCCGCCGCAAGGTCACGTTCGCCCGCCAGGCGCGCCCCAGGCGGGAGGTCCCCGGCATCCATGCGGGCCGCGATGTGATCAGCGACCTGGGCGTACAGGTACGTGGGCTCATCCGCTGCCGGCTCGAACTCGGGCACACCCGCCATGTAGATCAACATAGAACGGCGCTGAGCAGCGTGAATATGTAGACAGCTTTATACCGCTCTATAATGCGTCACGATGCAGCATATAGTTTGGTCATGAGAGATGAAGCAGCCAGCCTGACGGAACTCCTCAGCGACTACGGCGCGTTGTGGGAGATCAGCCGCAGTAGGCACGGCTTCCGGGCCCGCCGCCGCCGGCCGCCAGCGCCACCGGTCGTTTTCACGGCGCCGAGCGTGGCCGCGTTGCGGTCGTTACTTGAGCACGGCTACGACACCGGGCTGCTCGCCGAGATCTCCGAGGATTTCGGCAGCGACTGGCAGGTTGAGCGAGTTGATCCTGGCTCCGCATGGCTGGCGGTGTCCCGCGCGGGAGCGCCGGTCCGGCTGATCGTTGCGGACGACCTTGAAGGGCTCCGGGTGAAGCTGGACAAGGTCAGGCGGGACACGCCCTGACCCACTCCTAGCTGGCGGACGATCACCATCTAAACAGGAGAATTTCCAGACGCTTCCCATCTCGGCCCGGTTTGCGACGGTACAGTGCGTCTCTGGACGCGCCGGACGTGGCGCATGGCCGCGAGGGGGACGCGACGCCAACCCCTGCCCGTCAGCGAAAGCCGTCGGCATCCCGCCGGACGGTGGTGACGGCTGCTGCCGTGTGCTGGCTGGCGCTGGTGTCCGCGTGCTCGGGGCCCGGCCCCGCCCGGCCTACTGCCTCGGCCACGTCGCCCCGGGTGGCCTCGCCCGACGCGAGCAGGGTTTCCCCGCTCGCGGCCCCGGCCGTCGCGGCGGCGAGGCGCAGTCCTTCGGCCAAGCCGGCCTCGCCGGGTCCGGCGCCCGCCTACTGCCGCGCGGGCGGCACGAGGCTGTGGGCCAATCTGGCGGCCTGCGACTGGCCTGGCCCCACCAACACCGGACCGGTCCTATCGCAATGCCCGGGCGGGCGGCTTACCTCCAACGCTGGCAGCCTCGGCCGGACCATCGTGATCAGCAGCGACAACACCGTGATCAGCTGCGAGAACATCACGGGCATGATCGACATCCAGGCTCAGAATGTCACCATCAAGAACAGCATCGTCACCTCTAACAGCGGCGAAACCGGTGATAACGCCAATGGCACCGCCGACATCAAGGTCGACGACGGTGCCAGTGCGACCATCGACCAGGTGACGATCAATGGCGATGACGGAGTGCACGCCTGCATCTGGCATCAGGGCACGAAGCTGACGGTGGACGCAGTGAACTGCTATGGCATTAACGACGGCATCTTCAGCTGGGCCGACAGCAGCTATTCGAGCACCACTGGCGACGATTTCGTGATCAAGAACAGCTACTTCCATGGCTTCACCACCGCGACAGCCAACGGTCACGAGGATGGCTACCAGACCGAAGGGGCCAGCGCCGGCGTCATCGAGCACAACACGTACCAGATGACCACCGACGCGGACAGCGCCATCGCCATCTGGGACTCGCTGAAGAGTTCCAGTGACATTACGGTCAGCGACAACCTGATCACCGGGGGCGGTTTCGCCATCTACGCCGAAGACTACAATCCCGGAGACAGCGGACCAGGTGATCCGTCCGCCGTGGGCGGCTTCAGCACCACGCAGATCACGTTCACCGGTAATGCCTTCAGCACGTATGCCGCCGGATGTATCGGGCAATATGGCGTGTGGTTTGACCGGCCGACATGGTCGCCCTATGACGGCGGGCCTACTGACGGCTGGCACCGCAGCGGCAATAGGGTGCTCGAAACGGGGGAGAACGTCGACAACGGGAATCCGCACGCCAATGGGGGATTGTGCCAGTAGGCGCGTGACGGGCCGGGCCAGCAGGCATGCGGGGCAGCCTGGGCCACGGTGGCCAGGGTCCGGCGCGGGTGAACGGCCCCGGCAGGCCGGCCCGGCCGCGCAATTTCACCGGCCCCGGCAGGCCGGCCCGGCCGCGCAATTTCACCGGGCCCGGCGGGGCGGCCTTTGATCTGCCAGGTGGCGACCGCGCAGGCCGCGCCGCGCGCGCCGGGTCCAGTGATCCTTCCCACGTCGTCTCGCGGCCCGGCCAGACATCATTCTGCGTTTACCGGGCCATAACGAGGTCAGTGACATCCGCGGATCGATATGAGATGGGGTGACGGATGCGGGCTGCAACCTACCGCGTCCAGCTTCATGCCGGTTTTACCTTCGACGACGCTGCCGCCATCCTCGACTATCTCGCCGCCCTCGGGGTGAGCCACCTCTACTGCTCCCCTTACCTCCAGGCGGTCAAGGGCAGCACCCACGGCTATGACGTGATCGACCACGGGCGGCTGAACGACGAACTCGGTGGCGCCGCCGCTCACCGCAGGCTCGTCGCGGCGCTGGCCCGCGCGGGCCTGGGCCAGGTGCTCGATATCGTGCCCAACCACATGGCGCTGGCTGGACGGGCGAACGCCTGGTGGTGGGACGTGCTGGAGAACGGGCCGTCGAGCCGGTACGCCAGCTATTTCGACATCGACTGGGATCCGCCGCAGGCCAAGCTGACCGACACCGTGCTGATGCCAGTACTCGGTGACCACTATGGCCGGGTCCTGGAGGCCGGGGAACTGGCCGTCGAGCGCCGGTCCGGCTCGTTCACCGTCCGCTATTACGACCACGAGGCGCCGCTGTCGCCCCGCACGCTCGACGACCTGCTGGGCCGGGCCGCGGACCGGGCCGGATCTGGGGAACTGGAAGACCTGGCCGCCGCCTGCGGCCGGCTTCTGCTCGCCATCCTGACCGACGCGGCGGACATGGCGCAGCGCCACCGCGGCAAAGAAGAGCTTCTCGCCCGGCTTGGCGAGCTGTGCGAGAACCAGCCCAAGGTCGCGGCGGCCATCGACGCCGAGATAGCGGCGGTGAACAGCGACCCGGACGTGCTTGACCAGCTCCTGCGCCGTCAGAATTACCGGCTGGCCTACTGGGGCACGGCCGCGGAGGAGCTGTCCTACCGGCGGTTCTTCAACATCGAGACGCTCGCGGGACTGCGGGTGGAGGATGAGGCGGTCTTCACCGACACCCACCGGCTCATCCTCGGCTTGGTCGCCGACGGGACGCTGGATGGGCTGCGGGTCGATCACGTGGACGGGCTGGCCGACCCGGAGGGTTACCTGTGGCGGCTGCGCGATGCCACCGGAGGCGTGTATGTCGTGGTCGAGAAGATCCTGGAGTCCGGTGAGGAACTGCCCGGCTCCTGGCCGGTGGCCGGCACCACCGGATACGACTTCCTGAACCGGGTCAACCAGCTCTTCGTCGACCCGGGCCATGAGACGGCCATGCACGCTTGTTACGGCCGTTTCACGGGCGAGGATGACAGCTATCCCGAGGTCGTGCACGCCGCCAAGCTCCAGATCATGCGCGAGGAACTGGCCGCCGAAGTGGAGCGCCTCACCGGGCTGCTGGCCGATGTCTGCGAACGGCACCGGCGGCAGCGGGACCAGACCCGCCGTGACCTGCGTGACACGCTGCGCGAGGTGATCGCCGCCTTCCCCGTCTACCGCACCTACGCCCGGCCACGGAGCCCCGTTACCGCGGCCGACCGTGCGCACGTGGCCGCCGCCGTGGCCGCGGCCCGGCGGCGCCGGCCTGACCTCGATGGCGAGCTCGTCGCCTTCATTGGCGAACTGCTCGTGCTGGAGTATCCCGGCGATGTGGAAGCCGACTTCGCGCTGCGCTTCGCGCAGGTGAGCGCGCCGGTGATGGCCAAGGGGGTGGAGGACACCGCCTTCTACCGCTTTCAGCCGCTGGCGTCGCTCAACGAGGTGGGCGGCGACCCGGGCCAGTTCGGCCGCCCGGCCGAGGACTTCCACCGGGCCATGACCGAGGCGGCCAGCCGGTGGCCGGAAGCGATGCTCACCCTCTCGACCCACGACACGAAGCGGAGCGGCGACGTGCGCGCCCGCATCAACCTGCTGTCGGAACTGCCCGGGGCGTGGGAACGCGCCGCGGACCGCTGGGCCCGGCGCAACAGCAAATACCGGCTTAACGGATGGCCGGACAGTAATGCCGAATATCTCCTGTACCAGACCCTGGTAGGTGCCTGGCCTATCGCCTCCGGCCGGGTCACCACCTTCCTGGAAAAGGCGGCCAAGGAAGCTAAGGTGCACACCTCCTGGGTCGACCCGCGCGACGATTATGATCGCGCACTTGGCACGTTCGTCGAGGCGATCCTCGCGGACCGCGGTTTCGTCGCTGACCTGGAGGCGTTCCTGGCTGAGTACCGGCTCGTCGAGCGAGGGCAGGTCAACTCACTGGCCCAGACGACCCTGCTGCTGACCTGCCCTGGCGTTCCTGACCTGTACCAGGGCACCGAGGTGTGGGAGTTCTCGCTGGTTGATCCGGACAACCGCCGGCCCGTGGACTACGACGTCCGGCGGCGGCTGCTGGGCGATCTCGCCGGTGCGCCGCCCGAGGCGGCGCTGGCCCGATCCGCCGACGGCGGCC
>CAYPQM010000052.1:32822-38652 GCA_964412845.1 uncultured Streptosporangiaceae bacterium | reverse complement strand
TCCTTCAGGGTGCCGAGCTGGTACTTGCCGTCCCGGTCGGTGAAGTAGGTGAACATGTAGAAGGACAGCCAGTCCGGGGTCTCCTCGTTGAACGCGCCCAGGATGCGCGGCGCCTCCGCGCTGCCGGAGCTGCGGTGCAGCAGTTCCTCGGCCTCCGCGCGGCCCTCCCGGCCGAAGTAGGCGTGCAGCAGGTAGACCATCGCCCACAGGTGCCGCCCCTCCTCGACATTCACCTGGAACAGGTTGCGCAGGTCATACAGGCTCGGCGCGGTGGCACCCAGGTTGCGCTGCTGCTCCACCGCGGCCGGCTCGGTGTCACCCTGGATGACGATCAGCCGCTGCAGCTCGGCGCGGTACTCACCAGGCACCTTCTGCCAGGCCGGCTCGCCCTTGTGCTCACCGAACGCGATCCGCCGGTCCGGGTCCCGCTCGGCCAGGAAGATGCCCCAGCGGTAGTCGCGCATCGCCACGTGCCCGAAGTGCGCCCAGCCTTCCCGGCCGACGTTCACGGCGGTGCGCAGATAGACGTCCTCGGTCGGCAGGGTGGGGCCCATCGCGTCCCACCAGTTCATGAAGTTGGGCTGCCACGACTCGAGCGCGCGCTGCAGCCGCCGGTCCTCGTGCAGGTCGACGTTGTTCGGGATCTTCTCGGTGTAATCAGCGGCAGATGTCACGGCTCAGACTCGCTTCCGATCGAAATGGGCACGTTGGCCGGTGCCGAACTTGCGCAGTGCCCCCTCAGGGCCGGACGCGTTGGGCCGGTTGAAGATCCAGTTCTGCCAGGCGGTCAGCCGCCCGAAAATCTTCGTCTCCATCGTCTCCGGCCCGGCGAACCGGCAGTTCGCCTCCAGCCCGGTGAGCGCGTCGGGACTGAAACTGGCCCGCTCCTCGACCGCGATGCGCACTTCCTCGTCCCAGTCGATGTCGTCGGGCGCGAAGGTGACCAGGCCGAGTTCCGCGGCGGCCGCGGCCGCCAGCGGCTGGCCAGCCCGCTCGCGCAGCGCGGCGAGCTGCGTGTCGTCATCGAGGAACCGGGTGGCCAGCCGGGTCAGCCCGTTGCCCATCGGCAGCAGGCCGAGGTTCATCGCGCCCAGCGTGACCGTGGCCGCCGCCGCGTCCGGGTCAATGTCCTCGAACACCCCGGTCAGCATGTACGAGCGATCAGCGGCGAGGGCCAGTTCGAACAGCGACCCCGCGTAGCAGCTGCCCGGCCCGATCAGCGCGATCAGGCTGCGGCTGGTCACGTCCAGCCGTTTCAGGGTGCGCTTGAGGTAGTGCACGATCTCGTTGACGAGCCAGTCACCGGCGTTGTCCGCCAGCAGCTGATCGTGCGCGAGCACCTGCTCCGGGTCTCCCACCGTCTTGATCACCCACGTGCCGGCCTCGATCTCGTTGGTGCGCAGGTCGAGGATCAGGTCGTCCAGCTCGCGGGTCACCGCGAGCGTCCAGAACCCGGCGCCCAGCTCATGGATCGCGGCCACGTCCGCGGGCGCGTCCCGCTCCGGGCCGGTGATGGTGATGGTCGCCGTGGCCGCCGGCCGGTCCAGTTCCGCCGTCACGTGCGGGTAGCTGATCCTGTCCTCGTCTCGCTGCTTGGCCAGCGTCCGCAGCGCGATCCCCGGCGGGCCCGCCGGGCGGTGCGAGCGGGCGGCGAACTCGGCCGCGCGCGCGGCGACGGCCTGGCGCCAGGCCGGCCGCGGGACGACCGCATCGACCAGTTTACAGGCCGCGGCCTGGGCCCCGCCCAGCCCTTCGGATTTCGTCGCGAAATAGTCGGCCAGGTCACGGCGCACGCGCCGCTTGTCGACCAGCCGGGTCAGCCCGCCGGTGCCCGGCAGCACCCCGAGCAGCGGCAGCTCCGGCAGTGACACCGCCGAGGAGCGGTCATCGATCAGCATGATGTGCTCGCAGGCCAGCGCCAGCTCGTACCCGCCGCCCGACGCCGTCCCGTTCAGCGCGGCCAGGTACGTCTGCCCGGAGTTCAGCGACGCATCCTCCATGCCGTTGCGGGTCTCGTTGGTGAACTTGCAGAAATTCACCTTCCAGGCGTGCGGCGAGCCCGCCAGCATCCTGATGTTCGCGCCGGCGCAGAAGATTTTCTCTTTAGCGCTCGTCACGATCACTGTGCGCACCTCGGGATGCTCGAACCGGAGCCGCTGCACCGCGTCGTAGAGTTCGATGTCCACGCCCAGGTCATACGAGTTCAGCTTCAGCTCATAGCCGTCACGCAGCCCGGCGTGCTCGTCGACGTCCATGGCCAAGGTCGCGACCGCGCCGTCGACGGTCAGCCGCCAGTGCCGGTAGCGGTCCGGCTCGACCTGGAAGCTGACCGGCCCGCTGTCGCTCGGTGAACCCACGAGTCCATGTTCTACATGCACGTCGAGTCTCGTCAAGTAGTAGTAGCACGTAGTCCCTGGCCTGGCCCGGGCAGGCGCCGCACGAGGCCAGCCGGTCTGCAGCGGGACGAGCCGCCTGGGCAAAACCCTTGAAATACCAACAGCACGGACTATTCATGATAATTACTGTCAATCATCATTGATGCTATTTCGTAATCTAGTGTCGGCAATCCGGCTGCCCGTTGAGGGCGTCCCCTATCTAGGGCACCGGAACAGCTACGGGGATGTGCGGGGGCTACGGCCGGCAGCTCGGGGGATGAGACGAGATTTTCTTCAGGCTGACCAGGAAGAGGGTTGTGTTCAATGAGCGCACATGAGGCTGATGACGACCCAGGCGGGTTCTTCAGCAAGATGTCCTCGGGGATGACATCCTTCGCCGGAATCGCCACGGCGATAGCAACCATCATGACGTCCGTTTCAGCTCTCTTAGGCCTTTACGCTCATCATCAGGCCGCGCAATTGCACCAGGCCCACGTGACGGTCAGCCAGCAGGCGCGGCAGATTCACTCACTGAAGGCCAGCGTGACCCAGGGGCCGTCCGATGCAGCATCGGCGTCGCCAAGCCCCAGTCGGCAGAGTGGCGCGTTGCTGGGCAACGTGGCCCATTACCTGAGCGCCCTGCAGCCGACGGTCAACAACGCAGAGGTCTTCGCGGCTCAGCAGGTTATCGCTGCGGTGCCATACCCGAAAAGCATCGCCTTCTATTGTGAGGGTGGCTCTGGGGACCAGCCGGACGAGGCCTACGACGTGGCCGGAAGCACCACGTTCATCGCGGAAGCTGGAATCCCAGACAACATGCAGGGAGCAACGGATGTGATTGCCACCCTGACATTCAGCAATGAATCCGGCCAGCAGATCGGATCCCCCATCCAGATCTCTCTCGGCCATCCCGTCGATGTCAAGCTAAGCATCGGCGGCGTGACGCAGCTTGGGATCACCTGCAATGGACGTGATGCGCGCACCAGCCAGGCCACGACGAACTTCCAGATCTCCCTGGGCAACGCTGGCGTCTCCTGATGTCATCCACAAGAAAGCAACACGCGTTAGCCCTGATCATTCACGAGGGCGGGGAAATCTCACTGCTTCCGGGCTCCGACACGCCATGCCACTGGGCGGTGACCAGCAACCCGTCAGCGAGCCACTTTCTAACAGGCCTAGTCGCTATCGCCCCGGACGCCGATACCGGGTGCGATGACCCGCACGTGCATGAAGAGCGACGAGCCCTTGGCGCTGCACGCAGCGAGACCCCAGAAGGCACGGTCTGCTGTGCGCCTGTCGGGTGGGTAGACCCTGAGCAGAAAAGCCGTGTGCTTGCTCGCGCTGGGGCAGTTGCCGGTTACGGCGTTGCCGTAGGCCAGCATCGCGTGAGCTGTTGCTCCCGGGGTGAGCCGGACGGTGCGTGCCTTGACGGCGTGGTCCCAGGCGGCGGGACTGCCTAGCTGCTTGCCGTTGCTGCCGAGGGCCGAAACCCCCGGAAACCCGTACAGGGTGCAGGCATGATGGCTCAGGTTGGTGAATTCTAGAGGGTAGTAAAGAGTCCCGGCGGCCCCCTGAGACTGGTCGTACGCCACCCAGACGCCAAGGTCAGCCGCGGCGCATTTCGGGGTGCTCGTGGCCGCCGTCGCTGCGGGCATCGTTGCCGGGACAATTAAAGTGAGGGTTGCTGCCGCGACGGCGGCAGCGGCTGCGGCTACGCGCCGGGCGGTGCGGGCAGTTATGATCATCATAATCTCCCTGAATTTGGGCGGATTCTCCCATGGGAAACCTCAGTTTCCTCATGCTGCTGGGGAGCGGGGGGTTGTGCCAGGGACGATGGTCCACAGGAGAAGGGACCATTGCCGATATCCCCTGATTTACCCGCCGGGCGCTCTGAAGTGCGTCGACGGCTGCATACGCGCTGAGCCAGCGCTATGCACTCCAGATCGGGCGTTACATGGCTCGGGTAGTGGCGGGAGTGCTGATCGTTTCCCGGATGCCAGATGACCGTCTGGAGCTGGGTGGGCGCGCGACCGTCACCAGGCCGGCGCCCCGGACTGCTCGCCGGGCCAAGGCGCGCATAAGAATCACTTCTTTGCAGGTTTGGGAGGCGTCACTGGCTCCCCTTTAATGCTCCCTTCAGGCGCAGACCTCCATGAAAAGCCAGGGCTAGAGTGCCTGGCATGGTGCACGTGCCCGATGAACTGGCCGGTCAGCCGGATCGGCTCCGCTGGAATGCCAGGTACGGGGACGGCTTCGAAGCATCCTTCGATCCTCATCCGCTGGCGGAGCGGGCGTTGTCCCTGCCGCTGCCGGAGGGTCCCGTTCTTGACCTGGCCAGCGGGGCGTCGGGCATCGCGCTGCTGGCCGCCGCCGCCGGGCGCCAGGTCACGGCGGTGGACGTCTCCGAGGTGGCGCTCGGCCTGCTCGGCGAGGAGGCGCTGCGCCGCGGGCTCCGCGATCTGATCACGCTCGTGCAGGCCGACCTGACCGCATGGCGGCCGGGGCCGGGCCGCTACTCACTCGTGCTGTGCACCGGCTACTGGGACCGGGCCGTCTTCGCCAGCGCCGCGGCGGCGGTGGCGGCAGGCGGCCTGATCGGCTGGGAGGCGTTCACGATGGACGCCCGCCGCGCCCGCCCCGGGTTGCCCGCCGGATGGTGCCTGGGTCCAGGCGAGCCGGCCGCCGCGCTGCCCGCCAGTTTCACCGTCCTCGATCAGCATGACCGGCCAGATGACCAGCAGGGCACCAAGCGGCGACTGCTGGCCCGCCGCCGGGCCGCGGCCGGCCCGGATTCCTCGGTACGGTTGGCGGGTGGTGAGTGATCAGCCTTCGGACGGCCCGGCCGTGGTGCTGGTAGCGATAGACGGCTCAGACACTTCGATGCGGGCGGGCGCGTATGCCGTGGGGATGGCCCGGCGGCAGAACGCCCGGCTGGTCTGCCTGTACGTGCGCACCGGCGCGGCGCTGGCCGGGATCGGCCCGGCTGCCGCTATCTCGATGCAGGAAGTGCACGACGACGTGGCCCGGGAACTGCGGCAGGCGGTCGAGACGCAGGGTGTCAGGATCGGGGTCAGTGCCGAATTCGTCGAGCGTGAGGGCAATCCGTTCAGCGAAATCGTCCGGCTGGCCGACGAGATTCAAGCGGACGCGGTGATTGTCGGCGCCTCCACCAAGGCCGGTCACCGGTTCGTCGGGTCGCTCGCGGTGCACCTCGTGCGGGCCAGCCGCTGGCCGGTCACTGTTGTCCCGTGACCCGGGAGGGGACGCCCTGACGCGGAGCACTACGGTGCGGCACAAGGACCTCCTGCGGCTCGGCGTAGATGTGGTGCTCCACACCGAACCCGGAGGTCCTCCCTAATTCAAGATCATCCAGTCCGTGTCGCCGTCACCAACGTCCATGGGCAGTACAGCTAGTCCGCGGAGGCTGGTCGGGTAGTCCGCGGAGGCTGGTCGGG
>CAYPQM010000052.1:0-32722 GCA_964412845.1 uncultured Streptosporangiaceae bacterium | reverse complement strand
TAGTCCGCGGAGGCTGGTCGGGTAGTCCGCGGAGGCTGGTCGGGGGAGGCCACCCGGGGAACCCGGCCGCCCAGTTCGCGCCGTCACATCTGGCGCAGGAAGGTGTTGGCGATCGGCCCCGCGGCGCTGGCCCCGGCGCCGCCGCCCTCGACCAGCACCGCGAAGGCGAGGTCTCCCCGGTAGCCGATGAACCAGGCATGCGAGGGCGGGTTGGCGCCCGATCCGTACTCGGCCGTCCCGGTCTTGCCGTAGACCCCGGACGGGAAACCGACGCCGGCCGCGGTGCCGCTGGTCACCACCGCCCGCATCATCGGGCGAACCGTGTCCAGGATCGCGGAGCTGAGCGGCCGCGGCTGGGTAACCTGCCGCGGCGCCGGGTCGATGACCAGCTGCGGCGAGCGCCAGCTGCCGTTCTCAATGGCGGCGGCCACACTGGCCTGGCTCAGCGGATTGACCAGGTCGGTGCCCTGGCCGAAGGCGTCCGCCGCCAGATCGACCGTCGCGCTGGGGGTGGTGAATTTCCCCAGCGAGGCGGGGATGCCCAGGGCGGGCTGGGTGTTGAAGCCCAGCGCGGCCGCCATCGACGCGAGCTGAGCGCCGCCGAGCCGCTGCGTGGCCAGCATGGCGAAGGTGGAGTTGCAGGACACCGCGAAGGCGGTCTGCAGATTGGTCGTGCCGAGTTGCTCGTTGTCATCGTTATGGAACGTCCGGCCGCCCAGCGTCACCATGGGCGGGCACTGCACCGTGCTGGACGGGCGCATCCCGGCTTTCGCGAGGGCCGAGGCGGTCACCACCTTGAAGGTGGAGCCAGGCGGGAACTCTCCCTGCAGCGCCCGGTCGAATCCGCCGGGCCGCTCGACGACGGCGAGCACCTTGCCGGTGGACGGCTGGATGACCACCATGTCCACGGGTTTCGTGGTCGCCGCGGTGCTGACGGCGTGCGACGCGGCCAGCTGGTCGGCCATGTCGAGGCTGGTGCGGACCGGTTTGCCGGGCGAGGCGGCGAACCGGGCGGCCGTCATGTCGACGTGCGTGCCGGGGCCTTCGATCCTGATGGCCAGCGACGGCCGCCCCGCCAGCTGGTCCTGGTAGGCCTGCTCAATCCCGCCCTGGCCGATCAGGTCCCCGGCCTGGTACGGCGCACCGAGCGCCTTGGCCTGCTTAGCCGTAGCCGCTACCACGTTGCCGGTCAGCAGCGAGATGGATCCGGACTGCGCGACCATCTGGGCTGAGCTCAGCACGCTGCCGTCGGCCGCGAGCACCGCTCCCCGGGCCGGCCATGCCGCGTGCAGTGCGAACCGCTCGCCCGCCCGGAGCCCGGGATAGATGGCGGCCGGGCGCCAGTTCACCTGCCAGCGCCGGTCCCGCCGGACCAGGGTCAGCTGCCCCCGGTAGGTCCAGGCCTGGCCGCTGGCCAGGTCGGCGGTAGCGGTGAACCGGGCCTGCGCCGACCCGCCGTGCGCCGTCACCCGGCCCGGCACGAGATGGATGCGGCGCATGCCCAGGTCGGTGGCCATCCGGCGGAGCGGCGCGGCCAGCCCGGAGCGCGGCACGTTGACGCTGACCGCGTTCATCGCGGGATAGTCGCCCCGCTGCCAGTCCCGCAGGTAGCTGGCCGCGGTCTGCTGCGGGCTGCCCTTCGTGTGCAGCAGCAGGTAACTGCCACCCGCGCCGGCCAGCGCGACGGCCAGCACCACTACGGCCACTATGGCCACGGTGGACCGCCGCCGCCTCCTGGGTCTACCGCTTTCGCGCACGGATCAGCCTTCCCAATCGGCTTATTCCGGCCTAACGATAGCCCGCGGCACCTCTTGATCACCGGGCTCGGCGGGGACAGCGGCTGACCTGGGACCTCACCCGTGCCGCTACCGGGCGCGCATCCTGTTGTTACGCGGGCCGTGCTCGACTTCGGCCAGGCCCAGCGCCTCCAGCACGGGCGGGACGTAGTTGCCGAACCGGCCGCGCAGTCCCTTCTTCAGGCCGTACCAGCCACCGACCGGGTTGCCGGCTGACCGCCCCCAGGCCTCGACCGTGCCTTCCTTGGCCTCCTTCTGCTCATCGGCGTTGCCGAGCGGCATCCAGTCCCCGTGCTTGGCCAGCATGGTGTGCAGGTCCTCGATGCAGCGCAGCTGGTAGCGCAGTTGGGTGGTGCCAACCTGGATGACGAGGGCCGGCGGATCGGATTGCTCGTCGCGCCACCCTTCGAATTCTGACTTGCCTGGCGGCGTGCTCAAGATCCATGGATCGTCGGCGGTGCCTGATCCAGCGACAGTGGTCCCCATTGCCCCGCTCCCTTCACAGCACGTGGCTCAGCCCCGTTGGCCCAGCCCTGTCGTGCAGCCCCTTGGCCCAGCCCCGTCGTCTAGCCCCTTCGGGCAGCTCATGGCGAGTATGACAGCCGATACATGACATCTTCTGTCGTGAATGCGGGCTATCGTTGAGCAGGTGCGCGCCAGCCGCCTGGTCGGCCTGCTGGGGCTGCTGCAGGCCCGGGGCCGGATGACCGCCCGGGACCTCGCCGGGGAACTTGAGGTGTCGCAGCGCACGATCCTGCGCGACATCGAGGCCCTCAGCGGGGCCGGCATCCCGGTCTACGCCGTCCGGGGGTGCCAGGGCGGCTTTGCGCTGCTCGACGGGTTCAGCAGCGACCTGCCCGCCCCCGGGTACCGGCGCGACCGCCCGGGTGCCCCGGCCGCCGGGGACCCCGCGCGGGCTGGCCGCCCGGGCGCCGACGACGGGGTGCTGCGGGCCCGGGTCCGGCTGTCCCCCCGCGGCCGCCGCCTGGCGGCGCGGCTCGGCCGGCCCGCGGGGGTCCGGATCCGCCGGAACGTTCCGCCGGCCGCGGGGCGCGAGGACTGGGCCGAGGCCTGGGTGCGGATCGACTCGGTGCCCTCGGCGGTGCTCGACATGCTCGCCCTGGGCGCTGAGGTCGAGGTGCTGCACCCGGCGGAGCTGCGCAGGCAGGTCGCCGAGACGGCCCGGAAACTCGCGGACCTGCACACCGGCGAGAGCGTGGCCGGCCCTTGACCCCGGGGACGCTCGCGCTGGCAAACGGCCCGGGCACCGGACGCTCGCCGGGCAGCGAGGATGGCCATTGTCGTAGACCCTGGTAACCGCCCCTGATCAGGGCGGTTAGGAGCGGATCTGCTCGCGGACGGCGGCCGTGACCTGCCCGGCGCGGGCGATGATGTCGTCGGCCTTGTCCGCTTCGGCGATCATCTCCAGGCTGGCTCGCTCATCCTCAATGCCGGCCAGGTTGATCTCGACATTGACCCGGGCCGTGGCGGCCGCGGCGCGGGCCGCCTCCGCGGCGGCGGCCACATCGCTGATGACGTTGCGGTTGCCGATCGCCACCAGCGCCCCGGCCAGATCCACCACCATGCCCGCCACGCTGATGACCTGGGCCGGCGGCCACGCCGCGTTGACCAGTGCCTGGCCGATGACCCGGGACCGGGCGGCCTTCTCCTCCTCGGTCGACCGGGGGAGCAGGTAGGCGTCGCTTACCGCGGTGAAGGCGTCCGCGTCGGCCTCGGCGAGCCGGACCGCGATGCTGCGCAGTTCGTCCGCCTCGGTGATGATCCGGCCGATCATCCCGGCATGCTGGGCATACCTCTCGCCGGTGGTATACCTGGCCACCATGGCCAGCAGGGCGGCGCCTTGCGCGGCCAGCAGGGCCGCGACGGCACCCCCGCCCGGGGCCGGCACCCGGTCGGCGAGCCGATCCAGGAAGTCGCCGAGCTTCTCGTCACGGATGAGCACGCGTCCTCCGGAGCAGATGTAAGGGACATAGCACCCGCCAAGATCCTCCCACGGCCGGGCCCAGAGCCCTGACCCCGGCATGATGGGCCGTAACCGAGCGAGATCGAGGAGAGTGCCATGGCTGCCAGCCACCGAAGCGCGCTGGCCCTCGCCGCGCTGCTGGCCACGGCCGGGGTCACTCATTTCGCCCGGCCGGAGCCATATGACGCCATCGTGCCCCGGCGGGTGCCCGGGTCACCCCGGATGTGGACCTATCTGAGCGGTGCCGCGGAACTCGCTGTCGCGGCGGCGGTCACCCATCCGCGGACGCGGCGCCGCGGCGGCCTGGCGGCGGCGGCGCTTTTCACGGCGGTCTTCCCGGCGAACGTTCAGATGGCCGCCGACTGGCGCCGCCGGCCCGCCGCGCAGCGGGCCCTCGCGTACGCCCGGCTCCCGCTGCAGGTCCCCCTGGTCTGGTGGGCGCTCAGGGTAGCCACAGCGGGGGACAGCCAGACAGCGCGGTAGCGGAGATTCGTGTCCTGGCACCAGCTCCCGAGGCCAGGTCGAGCCATTATCCCTGACGCGGACCGCCAATACTGAGCGGGCCTCCCCGTCCCCAGCTGCCGTTTCACTGAATGGTTGCCGTTACCGCTGTGGCGTCCTCGATACGTCTGCTCCGGGCAGGACGTGCGCGCCTTCGGCTACGACGACGCCAACCGGCTCAAGTCCTGGAACAACGGCACCGCGACCACGAACTATTCCTATGACGCGTCCGGCAACCGCACTCAGGCCGGGGCGAACGCGTACACCTACGACGCGGGTGACCAGCTGGCCTCCGGCGGCACCAACAACTACGCCTACACGGCCCGCGGCAAAGCGCCAGCGCTTGATATACTTAGCAAAATCGGTGCGGACTTCTCCCTCTCCCAGAGCGCTGACCGATGGGGAGCCGTGACGAACCTGCTCCTGACCAGGCGAAGGTCTTGCCGGACCGGCGGGCCAGCCAAGAGGGCTGGCCCGCGCCTTAGGAGGCGGCGTGTACAGGACACGGTATGCCCGCAGCGGTGAGCTGCGGATTGCCTACGAGCTGCGTGGGCGGCTGTGCTGGTGGCGGCCGTGGCTGGTCCTGATCCAGGGGATGGGCTTCGACCGGTCCGGGTGGCAGCCGGTGCTGCGGAGATTGCGGCGGCATTTCCGGCTTGTGCTGGTGGACAACCGGGGCAGCGGGCACAGCGACCCGGCGGCCGGTTCGTTTCGCGTCGCTGATATGGCCGCGGACGTTGTCGCCGTGCTCGACGGCGCAGGTATCCGCAGGGCGCACATCATGGGCGTGAGCCTGGGCGGCATGGTGGCGCAGCAACTGGCGGTTGACCACCCCGAGCGGGTCGACGGTCTCGTTCTCGTCTCCACGACGCCTGGCTGGCCCCTCGCCTACCCCATGCCCGCGGCCTCCATGCGGCTCCTCGCGGCGACCGGCAGCTTGACTCCCGAGGTGGCGCTGCGCCGTCACTCGGAGAACGCCCTGTCCGCGCGCACTCTCCAGGGCCAGCCGGAAATCGTCGACCGCCTCGTCGACCACCAGCGCTCCCGGCCGGCGGACCGCAGGGCGCAGTCGGCTCAGGCATCCGCCGGGGCGCGCTACGCCGGCCGTCTGCGGGAGAGGCGCATCCAGGCCCGCACGCTGGTCCTGCACGGGGCGGCGGACACAGTGGTGGATCCCCGCAACGCCGAGTTGCTCGCGAACCGCATCCCGGATGCGAAGCTCGTGATCTTCCCTGAGCTCGGCCATCTGCTCTTCTGGCAGGACCCAGCCGGTTTCGCGGCCGCGGTGACCTCGTTCCTGCTGGTCAGCACTCAGCCGGCCACGCCTGCGCCGTTTGATAAGGAAGCCGTGCGGCATTGAGCTCGCAGGACACAGCCAATAAGCTGATCATCGGGCTGAGGTCGATGTCCTGCCGCAAAATGTCCGGTTCACCGGGGAGCCGAGGTCGCAAGCAATGAGAATCGTAGTTGCCGTACCGCATATCGGCCCCGAAGAGGCCGGATAGCCCGTCACTAGACACGAGGCGCTCGCACGGAGCGGCGGCAAGCCCGCTCCGGCTGTAGCGTTCGCCGCCGATCAGCCCGCGGCCGGCCGTTTGGTGCTGGTGTTCAACTCGGGTAGCTCGTCGCTCAAGTTCGCATTGTTCCGCCCGGGGAGTGGCGAGCGCCTCATGGGGGGGATGTGCGAACGGCTCGGCACGCCGGACGCGTTGCTGCGGGCCCAGTGGTTTCCGGCCCCAGCCACCGAAGAGCGGCTTCCCGAAGGCACTCACCGGGCTGTCATGGCCCGGGTGCTGGATCACCTGGTCCGGGCCGGGTACGAAACTGACCTGCTCGGCGCGGGTCACCGGGTGGTGCACGGCGGCGAGCGGTTCGCCTCTTCGGTCCGGGTGGACGACGCCGTCATCGCCGCGCTGCGCTCCTTCATCCACCTGGCGCCGCTGCACAACCCGGCGAATCTGGCCGGCATCGAAGCTGTCCGCGCCGTCCTGCCCGAATTGCCACAAGTCGCGGTGTTCGATACCGCGTTCCACCAGACGATGCCGCCGCACGCCTTCCGTTACGCGGTACCCGAGGAGTGGTACCGGCAGCACGGGGTGCGCCGGTACGGATTCCACGGCATCAGCCACCGCTTCGTCAGCGGACAGGCCGCCGCCATGCTCGGCCGTCCACCCCATGAGCTCCGGCTGGTCACCGCTCATCTCGGTAACGGGTGCAGCGCGGCGGCGGTGCGCGACGGCGTGTCGGTGGACACCACCATGGGGCTCACCCCGCTTGAAGGGCTGGTCATGGGGACCCGCTCCGGCGACGTCGATCCGGGTCTGCTCGGCTACCTCGCGGACCGGACTGGCATGAACGTCGGCGAGCTCACCCGGGCACTGAACGTCGACAGCGGGCTCCAGGGGTTGTCCGGGGTGGGCAACGACATGCGCACCATCGTCGCCGCGGCGGCTGACGGTAACGAGCGGGCCCGGCTCGCCCTTGAAGTTTTCGTGCACCGCCTGGCCAAGGCCATCGCAGGGCTGGTGGTCGGGCTGCAGCGGCTCGACGCACTGGTCTTCACCGGCGGCATCGGGGAAAACAGCGCCGCCGTCCGAGGCCTGGTGCTCAGCCGGCTGGGCTTCCTCGGCCTGGCCGAGGACATCGCTGCCAATGCCGAGCACGGCCGGCACACGGGGGGGCGCATCAGCCTCGCTGGCCCGGCCCTGGCGCTCGTCGTGCCGACGGATGAGGAACTCCTGATCGCCCGCGACACGGCCCGCGTCATCGCTGGTGGTTGACGCGCTGTGGCCCTCGCTACAGGATGACCTCATGGCCCGCAGCTTGCTGGTCGTGCCTACCGCCGCTGGCGTCGGCCTGGCCCGGACCTGCCTCGGGCTGGTCCGGGCCCTCGACCGGCGCGGCGTGAATGTCGCCTTCGCCAAACCGGTGGCTCAGCCCCGGCCCGACGGCGGTCCCGACCGGTCAACGGCCCTGGTCGCGGTCATAACGGCGCTGCGTCCGCCGGATCCGCTGTCCACTGCCCAGCTGGAGCAGCAGCTCGCCGAGGGCGGGCTCGATGTCGTGCTCGAGACGATCGTCGCGGCCCTGGAGCCGGTCGGTGACCGATCCGACATCGTCGTCGTCGAGGCGCTCAGCCCGGGCCCCGCCAGGCTGTACGCCGCCGAGCTGAACGAGGCGCTAGCCCGGGCGCTCGACGCCGATGTCCTGCTGGTCAGCAACTGGCCCGCGGACACCGGGAGCGGCGAGGACCGGGTCCACCGCACGGCGGATCCCGAGCCGGACCTGATCGCAGACGCCGTCGAGGGCCTGGCCGAGACGCTGGCCATCACGGCGAGCGGATACTGGTCCGGCGAGCACGCACGCGTGGTCGGATGCGTGATCAACGGCCTGCCCGCCCAGGATCCCGCACCGGCAGCACAACTGGCCGCGGCACTGGACCGGCGCGGGCTCCATCTCATCGGTGCGGTACCGCACCGCCCGGAGCTGACCTGGCTGCGGGTCCGCGACCTGGTCCGCGAGCTGGACCCCAAGGTGCTCAACGAGGGTGACCTGTCCCGCCGCATCCAGGAGGTCGCGGTATTCGCCCAGGGCGTCCCGGGCGGCATCCGCGTGCTCACCGAGGGCCGCCTCGTGGTGGTCCCCGGAGACCGCCACGACGTTGTCATGGCGGCGTGCCTCGCCGCGCTCAACGGAACGCATCTGGCGGCCCTGCTCTTCAGCGCGGGGATCGTGCCGGACCCGCGGGTCTGGGAACTTACCCGGGCCGCGTTCGGCACCGGGCTGCCCATTCTTGTCGTCGACGACGACAGCTACCAGACCGCGGCGCGGGTCGGTGACCTCGACCCGGGACTGCCAGTCGACGACCTGGAGCGGATCGAGGGCGTGGTCGACACCATCGCCGACGCGCTGGACGCGACCTGGCTGGAGTCGCTGTCCAGCTCCTCGCGATCCCGCCGGCTCAGCCCCGCTGCCTTCCGCTACCAACTGGTCGAACTGGCCCGCGCCGCCGACGCGTGCGTGGTCCTGCCCGAAGGCACGGAGGCCCGCACCGTGCAGGCCGCAGTCATGTGCGCCGAGCGGGGGATCGCCCGCAGCGTGCTGCTGGGACCACCGGACGAGGTGGCCGGGCTGGCCCGCAGCCTCGGGCTGCGACTGCCCACCGGAGTCACCGTGGTCGCCCCCCAGGACGTCGCCGAGCGTTACGTCGCCCCGCTGGCCCAGCTGCGGCGGCACCGCGGCTGGACTGAAGAGATCGCCCGCGAGCACCTCGCCGACCCGATCATGGTCGGCACCATGATGCTCCAGCAGGGCGAAGTGGACGGCATGGTGGCCGGCGCGGTCCACACCACCTCGGCCACAGTCCGCCCCGCGCTGCAGATCCTGGGCACCAAGCCCGGCAGCCGCCTGGTGTCGTCGGTGTTCTTCATGTGCCTGCCCCAGGAGGTGGTCATCTACGGCGATTGCGCCATCAACCCTCAGCCCGGCGCCGAAGACCTGGCCGATATCGCCATTCAGAGCGCGGCGTCAGCGCGGGCCCTCGGCATCGAACCCCGGGTGGCGATGATCAGCTTCAGCACCGGCACCTCGGGTAAGGGCAGCGACGTCGACAAAGTGGCCGAGGCCACCCGGATCGTGCGAGAACGCGAACCAGGACTGGCCGTCGACGGCCCATTGCAGTACGACGCCGCTGCCGTAGCGTCGGTAGGGCGGGCCAAGCGCCCCGGCAGCCCGGTGGCCGGGCGGGCCAACGTCTTCATCTTCCCCGACCTCAACACCGGCAACACGACGTACAAAGCTGTGCAGCGCAGCGCGAACGTAATAAGCATCGGCCCGATGCTGCAGGGCCTGGCCAAGCCGGTGAACGACCTCAGCCGCGGTGCCCTGGTGGACGACATCGTCTACACATTGGCGCTCACCGCGATCCAGTCGCGAGCCGGATAGCCGCTGCGCCGGGGTCATTCGTCAGCCGGCGCGTGACCACCCATGTTCATCAGCCGCTCCTCAAGGCCGGCCCAGACCCTGCTCCACTCCGCGAGCGGCTCGAGGAGCGACTCCAGCACGGCGAGCTGCTCGTCGAACGCGGCCAGCTGAGTTTTAAGTGCCTCGATGCTGCGTCGCTGCGCGGAGACGCTGGCCGTGATCGACCCCAGCTGCGTCGCCGAGAGGGCGCCAGGGGCCGGCCAGGCCGGCAGGCCCGGCAGCGCAGGGAGGCCCGGCACCGACGGGAGGGATCCACCGAGTCCGGCGAAATTCTCCAGCTTCTCGGTGACGCCCCGGAGCTGAGCGATGAACTCCCGCATCAGAACGGGAATTTCGCCGGATGCTCTCTCCTGATCATCAGCCATGAGCTTCTCCTTCCCGGAGAACATAATCACCGTATCCCGGTCCAGGCGCTCCACAGCAGTTCCGCCGGCCCGGCCAGACTTCAGGTGCCGCAAACAGGATTGAACAGCACAGGGGTCGCCAAGCAGGACCTTTGGCACTACAGGTGAATCCGGTTCAGGCGTTCAGTCGGTAGCAGGCGTTCCTCCCGCCGGCAAGGCGGTGAGCAGTTGCCTCAGCGACTGATCTTCCTTTCCCAAAGGTGGCTTCACATGAAATATGTTCCGCCCGGCGAGCCCGGCAGCATCGTCTCGGTCAAGCCGAGGTACGAGAATTTCATCGGCGGTAAGTGGCTGGCGCCGACCCAGGGCCAGTACCGGGTCGACCTGAGCCCAGCAACCGGACGGCCGATCACCGAGGTGGCGCAGTCCACCCCGGAGGATGTCGAACTGGCGCTGGACGCCGCCCACGCGGCCAAGGACGCATGGGGTGCGGCATCGGCCACGGAGCGCGCTGCTGTGCTGAACCGCATCGCAGACGTGATCGAGAAGAACTCCGAGATGCTCGCTGTCGCCGAAAGCTGGGAGAACGGAAAGCCCGTTCGCGAGACCCTGAACGCGGACATCCCGCTGGTCGTCGATCACTTCCGCTACTTCGCCGGCGCCGTCCGCGCCGAGGAGGGCCGGTCCACCGAGATCGAGAAGGACCTCGTCGCCTACCACTTCCGTGAGCCGCTCGGGGTCGTCGGGCAGATCATCCCGTTCAACTTCCCGCTGCTGATGGCGGCCTGGAAGCTCGCGCCCGCCCTGGCGGCCGGGAACTGCTCCGTGATCAAGCCGGCTTCGCCGACCCCATGGTCGATCCTGAAGCTGGCCGAGGTCATCGAAGATGTCGTGCCCCCCGGCGTGATCAACGTCGTCACCGGTCCGGGTGCTGAGATCGGTAAGGCCCTGGCGGCGAATCCGCGGATCGCGAAGATCTCCTTCACCGGTGAGACGGTGACCGGCCGGCTGATCATGCAGTACGCCGCGCAGAACCTCATCCCGTCCACGGTCGAACTCGGCGGCAAATCGCCGAACATTTTCTTCAGCGATGTCATGGCCCATGACGACGAGTTCCTGGATAAAGCCGTCGAGGGTCTGGTGCTGTACGCATTCAACAAGGGTGAGGTGTGCACCTGCCCGTCACGAGCCCTGATCCAGGCTGACATCTACGACGAATTCATGGCTCGCTGCCTGGACCGGATCGGGAAGATCAAGCAAGGAAACCCCCTCGATACCGCGACCATGCTCGGCCCGCAGGTCTCGGCCCAGCAGATCGACAAGATCGCCTCATACGTCGAGATCGGCAAGAACGAGGGCGCCGAGGTGCTCATCGGCGGGAACCGCGCGAAGGTCGACGCTGAGTTCGCGGGCGGCTACTACTTCGAGCCGACCGTGCTCAAGGGCAACAACAAGATGCGCGTGTTCCAGGAGGAGATCTTCGGGCCGGTGCTCGCCGTGACCACCTTCACCGACGAGGCCGACGCGCTGGAGATCGCCAACGACACCCTGTACGGGCTGGGCGCCGGTGTGTGGACCCGTGACGGCACCCTCGCATACAAGATGGGCCGCGGAATCAAGGCCGGCCGGGTCTGGACGAACTGCTACCACCAGTACCCCGCGGGCGCGGCGTTCGGCGGATACAAGATCTCCGGCGTCGGCCGCGAGAACCACCTGATGATGCTCGACCACTACAGCCAGACCAAGAACCTGTTGGTCAGCTACAGCACCAAGCCACTGGGCCTGTTCTGAGCCCGGATGCCTGACATTCCAGCAGCGCAGCGGCTTACCGTCACCCCGGCGGCGCGTGCGGCGGTCAGCCGCCTACGTGCCGCCCGGGGTGGCCCGGTGATGTTCGTGCAGTCCGGTGGCTGCTGCGCGGGCAGCACTCCGATGTGCTTCCCGGACGGGGAACTGGTCATCGGCGACATCGACGTGCTGCTCGGCGACATCGACGGCTGCCCGTTCTACATCGACGCCCGGCTCGACGACGCGTGGGGACGCGATCAGCTCGTTCTCGACGTCGCCCCGGGCCCGCCGGAGGGTTTCTCGCTCGCGGCCGGCGACAACCAGCACTTCATCACCCGCTCGTCCCGGTGTGCCTTACCAAGCACACGCCAGCAGAACTGAATTGGAGTCAGCCATGAGAGCCGCCGTAGTCACCAGCTTCACCGCACCCCTGGAGATCCAGGACCTGCCGGTGCCTGAGCCCGGTCCCGGTGAAGTCCTGGTCCGCATCGAGGCCAGCGGACTGTGCCACACCGACATCCACGCCGCCCACGGTGACTGGCCGGTCAAGCCGACTCCGCCGTTCATTCCCGGTCACGAGGGCATCGGCCGCATCGAGACGCTCGGCGCCGGCGTGACGTCACGGTCCGTCGGCCAGCGCGTCGCCATCGCCTGGCTCGGCTACGCCTGCGGTGAGTGCCGCTACTGCATCAGCGGCTGGGAGACGCTGTGTGAGAAGCAGGAGAACTCCGGCTACTCCGTCAACGGCACCTTCGCCGAGTACGCCGTGGTCCCCGCGGCATTCGCGGCACCGGTCCCCGACAGCCTCTCCGCCCGCGACGCCGGGCCGCTGACCTGTGCCGGCGTGACCACCTACAAGGCGATCAAGGTCGCCCGGGTGGCCCCGGCGGAGACCGTCGCGATCTTCGGCATCGGCGGCCTCGGGCATCTGGCCCTGCAGTACGCCCGCATCGCCGGGGGCTTCGCCATCGCCGTGGACATCGAGGAACACAAGCTCGCGATGGCTACCGAGCTTGGTGCCGACCACGTCGTCAACGCAAGAACTACTGACCCGGTCGAGGCCATCCAGGCCCTTGGCGGCGCCGACGTCGCCGTGGCGCTGGCCGCCTCCCCGGCGGCCTTCGACCAGGCGTTCCGGTCGCTGCGCCGCGGCGGCCGGCTGGTCTGCGTCGCACTGCCCGCCGACAACGCCTCGCTCAACCTGCCAATTTTCGACACGGTCCTCAATGGCAAGACAGTCATCGGCTCGATCGTGGGCACCCGCAACGACCTCGCTGACGTGTTCGCCCTGCATGTCGCCGGACGGACCAAGGTGATCGCCGTAGACCGCAAGATCGATGAAGTCAATCAGTCGATCGACGATGTGCTGTCCGGCCGCGTGCCGGCCCGCATCGTCTTCCAGTTCTGAGCCGAGGCCAGCCGGGACCAACACCACGATTACCGCCGCGGCTGTCGGAGCACTCCGACGGCCGCGGCGCGGCTGAGCGGGACCTATCGGGGCCAGCCGGGAACATAGCCGGGATAATGTTAGTTTGTATCAAGCAACTAACTAGTCTTCCCGGGCGCCGGCGGCAGGTGGTGACGGTCCATCGCATGGTCGGGCGCCCGTCCTGGAGGGATGCTCGTGCCATCCGTGCCACCCCGCTACAAGTGGATCGCCCTGTCCAACACGACGCTCGGCGTCCTGATGGCGACCGTGAACGCCTCGATCATGCTGATCGCGCTGCCGGACATTTTCCGCGGGATCGGGGTCGATCCGCTGCAGCCGGGCAACACCAGCCTGCTGCTCTGGCTGATCATGGGCTACCTGGTGGTCACCGCGGTGCTGGTGGTCAGCTTCGGCCGCCTCGGCGACATGTTCGGCCGGGTCCGGATGTTCAACCTCGGGTTCGCGATCTTCGCGATCTTCTCCGTGGTGCTGTCGCTGACCTGGCTGCACGGCACCGCCGCCGCCTGGTTCCTGATCGTGGGGCGGATCCTGCAGGGGGTCGGCGGCGCCATGCTGATGGCCAACTCCAGTGCCATCCTCACCGACGCGTTCCCGGCCAACGAGCGCGGCTTGGCGCTGGGGCTGAACCAGGTGGCCGGGATCGCGGGTTCGTTCATCGGCCTGGTGCTGGGCGGCGTGCTCGGCCCGATCGGCTGGCGTTATGTATTCCTGGTGTCGGTGCCGTTCGGCGTGCTCGGAACCATCTGGTCCTACCTGAAGCTGCGCGAGCTTGGCGTGCGCCGCCCGGCCCGGCTGGACTGGTCGGGCAACGTGACGTTCGCGGCCGGGCTGATCGCGGTCCTGGTCGGCATCACCTACGGCATCCAGCCCTACGGCGGGCACACGATGGGCTGGACCAGCCCGCTGGTCATCGACCTGATCGGCGGTGGTCTCGTGGTGCTCGCCATCTTCTGCGTGATCGAGACCCGGGTTGCCGAGCCCATGTTCCGGCTCACCCTGTTCAAGATCCGCCCGTTCACCGCCGGGAACCTGGCCAGCCTGCTGTCCGGGCTCGGCCGGGGTGGCCTGATGTTCATCCTGATCATCTGGCTGCAGGGCATCTACCTGCCCATTCACGGCTACAGCTTCAGCCGGACACCGCTGTGGGCCGGCATCGCCATGCTCCCGCTGACCGCCGGCTTCCTCATCGCCGGGCCCGTGTCCGGCTGGCTGTCGGACCGGTTCGGCGCCCGCGCGTTCGCCACTGGCGGCATGCTGGTCGCGGCCGGCTCCTTCGTGCTGCTCCAGCGGCTGCCCGTGGACTTCGTGTACTGGCAGTTCGCGGTCATCCTGCTGCTGAACGGAATCGGCATGGGACTGTTCGCCTCGCCGAACCGGGCCGGGATCATGAACAGCCTGCCGCCCGAGCGGCGGGGCGTCGGGGCGGGCATGAGCGCCACGTTCCAGAACTCGGCCATGGTGCTGTCCATCGGCATCTTCTTCACGCTGATCATCCTGGGCCTGGCCGGATCGCTGCCGGGCACCCTGACCCACGGCCTGGTCGCGCAGGGCGTGCCGCACGCGGACGCGGCCCGGGTGGCCGCGCTGCCGCCGGTGTCGATCATGTTCGCCGCGCTGCTCGGCTACAACCCGGTGCAGACCCTGCTCGGGAACGTCGTGAGCCAGCTCCCGGCGAAGAATGCCGCCTACCTGACCGGGCACACCTTCTTCCCGTCGCTCATCGCCGCGCCGTTCGAGCACGGGCTGGCGGTCGCGTTCGACTTCGCGATCGCCGCGTGCCTGATCGCAGCGGTGGCGTCCCTGCTGCGCGGCGGCAAGTACGTGCACGGCGTCGATCCCGGGCCCGCTGGCCGTGCCGTCCAGGATGCCGCCGATGCCGATGCCGATGCCGATGCCGATGCCGACGCCAACGCCCTAGGCGCGGTCTCGGGGCCGCGCTAACGCGGTGCACTGTGCGCACATCTGGGGCACTACGCACCGCGGTGATTCCGCACCACAACAACGCGGTGCACTGGGGTCAAATAGCGGTCACGATGCACCGCACTAAACGCGGAACACCGCAGCGCTGGGCGCAACGCACCGGGCGGCAGCTGTGGGCCCCGGGGCTGACCTGGGCCGCATCCAATAGGCTCACTTTGTGGCAGATCTTGAGTCGGTGGTTCCGCAGCTGGTGGGATCGCAGGGCGGCGTCCAGGTCATCGCGCGCGTTGGCCAGGTTCTCCGCGCCCTCAACGGGGAGCCGCAGGGCCTCAGCCTGGCCCAGCTCGCGGACCGGATAAGCCTGCCCCGGTCCACGGTGCACCGCATCGTGACCGCGCTGGTCACCGAAGGCCTCGTCGCCAGCGCATCACCGGCCGGGCGGGTCCGCATCGGTCCCGAGTTCGCCCGGCTGGCCTCGTCCAGCCGCCCCGACCTCTGGGAAGAGGCGGAGCCGTTCATGCGGCGGCTCTACGACGAGATCGGCGAGACGGTCGACTGCTCGGTCCTGGACGGAGACCATGTCCGGCTGATCCATGGCATCCCGGCCCGTCATCACCTGCGGGTGACCGCCGATGTGGGCACCACCTTCCCGCTGCACTGCAGTTCCAAGGGCCGGGCGATCCTGGCCGCGTACGGGCCGGATGTGGCCGCCCGGATGCTGCCGGAGAAGCTGGAACGCTACACCGAGAAGACACTGACCAGCTTCGACGGGCTGCTCGCGGAACTGGACAGGGTGCGGGAAACCGGGGTCGCCTACGACCTGGAGGAGGCCACCCTCGGGATCTGCGCGTCCGCGATAGCGATCCGCGGGTCATCCGGCACCCTGCTCGCGATCTCGGTCCCGGTGCCGACGCAGCGGTACTGGGACCAGGCGAAGAAGATCACTCGCGTCCTGCAGGAGGTGCGCAAGGAGGCGCTGGCGGCATTCGAGGCGGCCACGGCCGCCGACTAGCACCCTCATCCCGTATGAAGGGACTTATGTCCCGTATTATGGAAAACCAACTTCTGGCCGGCTCCTCGTGGGATGCCGGACGGGCGTACGACGGAGGTTCGGGTGCGGCTTTGCACGTTCAGGTCCGCGGGCGCTCCGGAGGAAGGCTGGCCCGGGAAGATCGACGGCGATCGCGTCGTCCGCCTGGCCGCGCCGGACCTGGCCACCGTACTGGCCCAGCGCGGCCAGGTGCCCCGGGGCACCTCGTTCACCCTCGCGGAGGTCGATCTGCTCGCGCCGGTGCCGCGGCCGCCGTCGGTGCGCGACTTCTTCGCGTTCGAGCAGCACGTGGCCACCGCGCGGGCCAACCGCGGCGCCGCCGTCCCTGATGAGTGGTACGAGTTCCCGGTCTTCTACTTCTCCAACCCGGCCGCGATCTTCGGCGACGGAGCGGAGATTCCCTACCCCGAGGGCACGGCGATGCTGGACTACGAACTGGAGGTGGCCGCGGTCATCGGGGCGGATGGCGGGATCGGCGGCTTCACGATCATGAATGACTGGTCCGCGCGGGACATCCAGCGCAAGGAACTGCGGGTCGGCCTGGGCCCGGCGAAGGCGAAAGACTTCGCGACCAGCATCGGGCCCGTCGTAGTGACCCCCGATGAGTTCGACGGCTCGCACGCCGTGATGACGGCCCGGGTCAACGGCGAGGAGCGCTCGCGCGGCGAGCTCTCCGACATCCACTACTCATGGTCAGACATCCTGGCCCAGGCCGCGCGGAACACCGGGCTGCGGCCCGGGGAGATCATCGGCTCCGGGACAGTGGGCAGCGGGTGCATCCTCGAACACGACGACGGCCGCTGGCTGGTCCCGGGCGACACCGTGGAGCTTGAGGTAGCGGGCATCGGAGTGCTGCGGAACCGGGTCGGGCCACCGCGCGGTGCCGGCCCCGGCCCCGGCAGATCAGCGGCGGGAGCCTGAGATGGCGGACGAGACGTCAGATCCGAGCCCGGCCGATCCGAGCCCGGCCGATCCGAGCCCAGCCGGGGGTACCGGCGGCCAGTTCGATGTCGTCGTCATCGGCGCCGGGCTGCTCGGGCTGTCGACCGCCATGGCGCTGCTGGCGGAACGTCCCTCGCTGCGGATCGCCGTCCTGGAGAAAGAACACGGTGTCGGGGCGCATCAAAGCGGCCACAACTCCGGCGTCATCCACGCTGGCCTTTATTACCAGCCGGGGAGCCTGAAGGCCCGGTTCTGCCGCGAGGGCCGCCAGGCGATGACCGAATTCGCCGACGAGCACAAGATCCCGTACCGGGTGACCGGCAAGCTTGTCGTCGCCACGGACGAGAGCGAACTGACCCGGTTCAACGACCTGGCCCAGCGCGGCCGGGCGAACGGGCTGGCCGTCAAGGAACTCGAGCCGGCTGAGTTCGCCGAGATCGAGCCAGGTGTCCGGGGCATCCGCGCGCTGCACATCCCGGAAAGCGGCGTGATCGACTACAAGCAGGTCTCCGCCGCCTACGCGCAGGTCGTCACCGGCCGGGGCGGCGCGGTGCTGTGCGGCCGGGGAGTCCGCGGCCTCACCCGCACCCGGGACGGCTGGATCATTGAGACAGACGCCGCGCCCGTGCTGGGCCGGGCGGTGGTGGCCTGCGCCGGCCTGCAGGCGGACCGGATCGCGGCGATGACCGGTCACGGCGGCAATGAGTACCAGATAGTTCCGTTTCGCGGCGATTACTACACGTTCCGTGCGCATGCCAGTGACTACGTACGCGCGCTGGTCTACCCCGTACCCGATCCCGCGTTCCCGTTCCTCGGCGTCCACTTCACCCGCGGGATCGACGGGACACTGCACGCGGGACCGAACGCGGTGCCCGCCCTGGCCCGGGAAGGATATGGCCGGCTGTCAGTGAATGGCCGGGACCTGCTGGACACCCTGCGTTTCCCCGGCCTGCGCAAGCTGGCGCGATCGTATGCGGGCACCGGGGCCATGGAGATCTGGCGTGACCTGGTGAAGCCGGCCTTCCTCGCCGAAATGCGGCGTTACCTGCCCGCGATCCGCTCCCGCGACGTCACATTCGGGCCGTCTGGGATCCGCGCCCAGTGCCTCAGCCGCTCAGGGGCGCTCGTCGACGATTTCCTGATCGAGGAGTCAGACGGCGTCATCCACGTGCTGAACGCCCCGTCGCCGGCCGCGACCGCGTCGATCGTCATCGGGCGGCACATCGCCGCCCGGGCCGTCGATCACTTCGCTCTCTGAGCACCCACGTTGACGAATGCCATCGTGACCGGGGCGTCGCTCAGGTTGCGCCACGCATGCCGGGTGCCGTTCTGGATGATCGTGTCGCCCGTCCGGAGCTGAGTGCGGCGGCCGTCATCGAGTTCGAGCCAGACCTCGCCGTCCAGCACCACGCCGTAGTCCACCGAGTCCGTCGTGTGCATCCCCGGGTGGTCCGGCTCGAAGAGCTCGGCGATGCCCGGTGACGTCACATGCTGCTCCGCCGCAGCCGCGGCCGGGTCGAACGCGGGGTCGCGGAACACCGAGTCCGGGGGAAACCGGACGATGGTGAAGCAGGTCCCGCCGGGCTTGGGGATCTGGCTGCGGACGTGCGGTGTCGGGTCCGAGCCGTCTACCCGGATCGGCTCGCGGGGGCCAGTGGCCCAGAGCATCGCCGAACTCATCCCGGGCACGTGCACCAGGTCGTAACTGCGCGGCGCGGGGCCGTCGCTGACGACCACGGCCCGCCCGCCGCCGTCAACCCCAGTGACCACCCGACGAACCTTCATCTGCACTCCTTCGTCAGTTTCTGGAGAGGGGGTCAGAGGCCGGCGGCGGCGGCGAAGGCGGCGAGTTCGCGCGGGATGTCTGGCCCCATGGGGCCGTACAGCACCCCCTGGGCCCCGGAGGCCGCGATCTCGTCGAGCTGCCCGCGCACCTCCTCAGCCGTCCCGGTGCCGGTCGTCCGCGCGATCAGCCCGGGGCTGATCACCGGGCGCTCCCATTCGGTCAGCTCGATGAGGTGCCCGCGGTGGATCTCCAGATGACGCCGCCGCGGGTCGATCCGCGCGACGGCGTCGGCGAACGCGGCCGCCTCCGGGGCATCGGCCGCGATGCCATGCTCCCCGATGTGCAGCTGGAATGCCGCGTACGGACCGGCGGCGTCCTTGACCCGCTCACTGGCCGGGCTTTCCCCTGGATCAAGCACCGTCCCGTAATAGAGCACCTGCACGCTCGCCATATCAGGGGGACCGGTGTCCGAGCCACGATGGGAGACGTTGGTGACGATGCCGCTGCCCAGGTGCTCGGCGGCCGCGTACCCACGGGGTCCGTGGGCCGCGACGGCGACCGTGATCTCCGCCGGGAGCAGCACGCCCGACAGCTCTCCGTGCTTGAGCCCGATGACCGCGCCGTCCCACTCGATCTCCTGGCCGGCCAGCAGCGCCCGCAGGGCGGCCGTGTAACTCTCGACCTCAGCCCACCGGGCCGGCCGCTGGGCCAGCATGAGCTGGCTGGTGAACCCGGAGCCGATGACGACCTCGATCCGCCCGGGCGCGAGCGCGGCCAGCGTGGCCAGCGCGCCCGCGGCCGAGGCGACGTGCCGCAGCCGGGGCGTGATCGCGCAGATGCCCAGGGAGATGCGTGACGTGCGCCCGGCGGCGAGCCCGATGGTGATCCAGGGATCAGCGAGGAACGTGGGCGAATCGTAGACGAGCGCACGCCGGTAGCCGAGGGCCTCAGCCCGTTCGATGTGGGCCGGTGTCTGCATCGTCGGGGGGAACAGGCACCCCAGTTCCATCTGCGGGTTCTCCCTTGACAAGCTTCGACGGCCAACCTTAGTGTCTCGTTCTGCGGATTAACCCTACCGTATCGTGGGAGGAACGCGATGGTAACGGAGCCGGCTTCCGGCCTCACCTTCGTCGAGCTGAGCCACGAGTGGGGGCACTACACCCCGGCGTTTCCCGGCTACGCCGACATCCAGATCCACCGGGTCGCGACCATCGCCAAGCAGGGCGTGCTCACCCAGCACATCGTCACTTCGATGCACCACGGCACGCACCTGAACGCGCCCATCCACCTGGCCCAGCGCGGCGCGGGTGTGGGCGAGCTGCCGCTGGAGGCGTGCTTCGGCACCGGCGTCGTGCTGGATGTGCCCAAGGGTGAATGGGAGTACCTGGAGCCCGCCGACATCGAAGCGGCCGGCGAGGTCCGGCCGGGCGACATCGTGGTGCTGAACACCGGCTGGCACCGCAACTACTCGGACAACATGGAGTACTTCGGCCACAGCCCCGGCCTCAGCGAGGCGGCGGCGCAGTGGCTGGCCGACCGGCAGGTGAAGATCGTCGCCATCGACACGGCGACGATCGACCACCCGCTGGCGACATCGCTGGCCCAGCAGCACCGGTTCGTCGGCCCGCACATCGTGGAACTGCCCCGCCGGTACGCCCAGCGCACCGGGGGCGACGTGCGCACCGATTTCCCCCGCTGGAACCCGGCGCACAAGCTGCTGGCCAAGGCCGGGATACCCACGATCGAGAACGTCGGCGGGGACGTTGACCTGGTCAGCGGCAAGCGGGCCGCCTTCCATGCCTACCCGTGGTTCTGGCCGGAAGCTGACGCATGCATCATCCGGTTCGTGGCCATCCTCGACCCCTCGGGGGCCTACCGGCTGGAGAGTGGAGCCCGATGAGCACCGATGGCCTGCGGTTTTACAACCTCAGCCACCAGCTCGGCCACAACATGGTCCAGTGGCCGTCCCCGTTCAGCAAGCCGTTCGTCGCGAACCGGCTCTATTACCACTCGATGCACGATTTCTACGCGGTGGAGTACGACGGGATCATGCACCGGGGCACGCACATGGATACCCCCGCGCATGTCGAGCCGGACCAGCCTTACCTGGACGGCTTCGACGTCTGGCGGTTCTTCGGGACGGGCGTCGCGGTGTCCATCCCGAAAAAGAAATGGGGCGTGATCACCCCCGAGGACCTGGAGCGGGCCGAGCCGGAGATCAGGCCGGGCGACATCGTGATGATCAACACTGGCGCCCACCATCTCTTCGGGGACAACGACGAGTACTTCGCGTACTCGCCCGGGCTGTACACCGAGGCCGCGCAGTGGCTGGTGGACAAAGGCGTGAAGCTGGTCGGCATCGATGTGCAGGCGCTCGACCACCCGCTGGGCACCCGGATGGCCGAGCACGGCCCCGGGCCGATCATGCCGCACCTGCTGGACGAATACCGCGCCGAGACCGGCCGCGAGGTGAGCGACGACTTTCCGGACTGGGAACCGGCGCACAAGGTCATGCTGACGGCTGGCATCCCCGGCATCGAGAACATCGGCGGCGAACTCGATGCCGTCACCGGGAAGCGCTGCACCTTCATGGCGTTCCCGTGGCGGTTCCCGAAGGGTGACGGCTGCCCGATCCGGGTGGTCGCGGTGATCGATCCAGACCAGCAGTTCCGCATCCCGACCGGCCATGAGTGAGATGCCGGGCGAGACACAGATGACCGCCGACATCCTGCGCAACCCCCTGTCGCTGTTCGACGTGACCGGCAAGGTCACCGTGATCACGGGGGCCTCGGGGGCGCTCGGCCGGGTGGCGGCCATCGCCCTCGGCGCGCTGGGCGCCCGGCTGCTGCTGGCCTCGGGCTCGGAGGGGGAGCTCGAGTCGGTGGCCGCGGCGGTCAGGGATGTGGGTGGCGAGGTCGCCACCCTGGTCAGCAGGCCGGAAACCCAGGCTGACGCGGAGGGCATCCTGGCGGCGGCGGTCGCCGAATACGGAGTCGTGGACTCAGTGCTGGTCGCCTCCGGCTACAACAAGCCAGCGCCGATCGAGGACATGCCGTACGAGGACTGGCAGGCGATCATGGATGCCAACGTCCGCGGCCCGTGGCTGATAGCCAAGGCGTTCGGCCGCCACCTGGCCGGCCGGGACGGCCAGGGGAAGCTGGTCCTCGTCTCCTCGGTCCGCGGCCGTCACGGCAGCCCCGCCGGGTACTCGGCCTACTGCACATCCAAGGGCGCCACCGACTCGCTGACCAAGACCCTGGCCACCGAGTGGGGCCCGCGCGGGATCAACGTCAACGCCATCGCCCCGGCGGTGTTCCGGTCGGCCCTGACCAACTGGATCTTCTCTGACACCGAGGCGGGGCGGGCGTCGCGTGAGCGCAATATGGCCCGCATCTCGCTGAAGCGGCTTGGTGAGCCGGAGGACTTCGTGGGGATCGTCGTGTACCTGCTGTCAGCGGCGTCCGATTTCGTCACCGGGCAGGTCATCTACGTGGACGGGGGATACACGGCGGCATGAGCACCGGCCCCGGTCCGTCCCGCCCCGGTCCCCGGGTCGCGGTGATCGGGGCTGGCCTGATGGGGGCCGGCATCGCCCAGGTCTTCGTCCCCGCTGGGGTCCCAGTGACCATTTACGACCCGGCGCCTGCCGCCCTGGACTCGGTGCGGTCCCGGGTCACCGCCGGCCTGGACCTGCTTGGCCTACCGTACGGCAGTGCCCTGCAATTGCTGGAGACCACCGGCGACCTGGCGACAGCGGTGCACGAGTCCAGCCTGGTGATCGAGGCGGGCCCCGAGGATCTCGGCACCAAGCAGGGCATTTTCGCCGAGCTTGACCGGGCCGCCCCGGCTGACGCGGTCCTGGCCAGCAACACCTCGGCCATCCCGATCCGGGAGATCACCGCCGGACTGCGGCGGCGGCAGCGGGTGATCGGCACGCATTTCTGGAATCCGCCGTACCTGGTGCCGCTCGTCGAGGTCGTGCAGTCCGAGGCGAGCGACCGTGCGGCGGTGGATGCGGTGATCGCCCTGCTGGACCGGATCGGCATGAAGCCGGTGCATGTCGCGGCCGACGTGCCCGGATTCGTCGGCAACCGGCTCCAGCACGCGCTGAAGCGCGAGGCGATCGCCCTGGTCGCGAGCGGGATCTGCACGGCTGAGACGGTGGACACCGTGACGCGGTTCGGTTTCGGGCGACGGCTGGGCATCGTCGGCCCGCTGGAGCAGTCCGACCTGACCGGGCTGGAGCTGACCCTGGCCATCCACGAGACGATCATGCCGGTCCTCGACCGCACCCCGGAGCCGCATCCGCTGCTGGTCGAGAAGGTCCGCCGGGGAGAGACAGGAGCGGCAGCCGGCCAGGGTTTCCGGACCTGGCGGCCAGGCGAAGCCGAAGCCCGCCGCGCCGAAGTGTCCCGCGAGCTGGTCACCCTGGCCCGCCGACCAGCCGCCGCTCAGCGGCGAACCTGTGGATAACAATCATCAGTGAACTTTTTAGCCCCTATAAGGGCAAAAAAGTTCACTGATAACCGATTGGAGGGAGGCACATGGCTGAGCTGACGGGGAGGGTGGCTCTGATTACCGGGGCCGGGAGTGGGATCGGGCGCGCGGCGGCCGTGCGGTTCGCGGCGGCTGGCGCGCGGGTCGGCCTCACCGACCTGGACAAGGCGGCCCTCGACGAGACGGCGGCGCTGGTCGGCTCGGACGGCGATGTGCTGAGCGTGGCGGGGGACATCGTTGACCCGGCGACGGTTGATGAGCTGGTGACCAGGGCGGCTGAGCGGTTCGGGCGGGTCGACGCGCTGTTCAACAATGTCGGAATCCTGATCATGAAATCACTTCTCGACACGACGGCCGAGGACTTCGACCGGCTTATGCACGTGAACTGCCTGTCCCAGCTCATCGCCATCCAGCGGGCGGTGCCGGCGATGCGGCGTTCCGGCGGCGGCTCGATCATCAACGTCTCGTCGGTCGGCGGGCTGGTCGCGCTGCCGAACGTCAGCGCCTACTGCCCGTCGAAATCGGCGGTGATCGGCCTGACCCGGGCGGCCGCCTACGAGTTCGCCCCCGACATCCGGTGCAACGCGATCTGCCCCGGCGGGGTGGACACCCCGATGGCCCAGGGTCACCTGGCCAGCTTCGAGGACAAGGACAAGGCGATGACGCTGCTCACCGGCCGCCAGTTGATCAAGAGATACGCCCGGCCGGAGGAGATCGCGAACGTCGCGGTCTTCCTGGCCAGCGACGAGGCGTCGTTCATGACCGGCGCGGTGGTCCCCGTCGAGGCTGGCCACACCGCATGGTGACCAGCGGGACGCAGGCCGGCGGGGCACCGGAGGGCGGCCGGTGGATCGAGCATGCGGATCAGGTCGTGTCGGCCGCCGACTGGCATGATGACGTGGCGATCCTGTCCGCTGCCCGGATCAGGGTGGCGGCGCTCGACCGGCTGGGCGGGGTCACCCCGGAGATGCTCGACTGGTGGTTCAGCCGGATGGACGAGGAGACCTACTTCAAGTTCCACCCGGTCGACCACAAGGCGTTCGCGTGGGTCCGGGGCAAGCAGCCCGGCCGCCACGTGGGCGCGACGCACCTGACGCACCACTGCTACGGCGGTGAGCCACCGCTGCTGCCCACGGAGATCACCTTCATCCCGCCGGGTGACCTGCTGGACACCACCGCCTTTGCCGCGCACGGCGTGCGCGCCGCCATCTGCGCGGTGGTGCACCGGCTGGATGCCGATGACCGGCCCTATCCCGAGGAGGCCGGGCGCTTCATGCACATCGGCATCGGGCGCGGCTACGGCACCGAGATGCGCAGCTGCTGGTGGCTGAATGTCACCGCCGACACCGACGTGGACGCCGCCACGAACCGGCGGCTCCGGCACGTGCACGAGGAGTTCGCCTACCTCACGGGCTTCCTGCCCGCGCTCTATGCCGCCGAGCAGGGGAGCGGGGGCTGATTATCGATGACACTGCGATTCGCGCCTAATATCTCCATGCTCTGGGCGGCGCTGCCGCTGCCGGAGAGGTTCGAGCGCGCGGCCCGCGCCGGGTTCGACGCGGTCGAGATGTGGTGGCCGGGTACCGCGGACGCGGAGTTGCTGCCCGGGCTGACCGCCCGCTGGGGACTGCGGCTGGCGCTGCTGAACTTCGACGCCGGAGACATGGCGGCCGGGGACCGGGGCCTGGCCGCTGACCCGGAACGCAGCGAGCAGTTGCGCGCCAACGTGCCGGCTGCCCTGGCGGCCGCGCAGGCCGCCGGATGCCAGCGGCTGAACCTGCTCGTCGGGCTGCGCCAGGAGCGTTACCTGCTCGGTGACCAGCTTGACTGCGCACGGGACAACGTCGCCTGGGCCGCCGATCAGGCGGCGGCCGTGGGCTGCGAGATCATGATCGAGGCGCTGAACACGAGGGAAAACGGCCCCTGCCTGCTGACCACCACCGCTGCCGCGGCGCAATTCGCCGGACAGGTCGGCCGCGGCAATGTCCGGCTGCAGTACGACGCCTACCACATGCAGTGGATGGAAGGGCATATCACCGCGACGTTGGATGAGTACTGGCACCTCATCGGGCACGTCCAGATCGCGGACGTGCCCGGCCGGGCCGAGCCGGGAACCGGTGAGATCAACTACCGGTTCGTTCTCGATCATCTCGACCAGAAGGGCTACGACGGCTATGTCGGGCTGGAATACCGGCCCTCGGGGGGCAGCCCGGAGGACTCCTTCGGCTGGCTGGACACGTTCGGACGACCACGGGGGAGCCGTGCATAGCGAGGAACCCGGGCCGGCCGCGCGGCGGGCCGCGGAGAGTAACCCTGCGGATCCGTCCGGCACGGTGGGGTTTATCGGGCTGGGCGTGATGGGCCGCCCGATGGCCGGAAACCTGCTCGCCGCGGGCGTGGACCTGATCGTGTTCAACCGCAGTCGGCCCGCGCAGGATGCGCTCGTCGCTCGCGGGGCGAGCGGTGCGGAGACGATCGGTGACGTGGCCGCCCGGGCGGACATCATCATCACGATGCTCGCCGATGACGACGCGGTCCGCGGCGTGCTGGGCGACGGGCTGCTGCCCGCCGCCCGGCCGGGATCTCTGATCATCGACATGAGCACGGTGTCGCCCGCGCTGAGCCGCGAGCTCGCGGCCTGGGCCGCCGAGCGGGCGGTGCGCATGCTGGACGCGCCGGTCAGCGGCGGGGACGTCGGCGCGCGTGACGGCACGCTGTCCATCATGGTCGGCGGCGACGCCGCTGACCTCGAACGAGCCAGGCCAGTCCTGGACATCCTGGGTGCCAGCGTGGTGCACGTCGGGCCGGCCGGCACGGGCCAGGTCGTCAAGGCGTGCAACCAGGTGCTGGTCGCCATCACGATCGCCGGCATCAGCGAGGCCCTGGTCCTGGGCTCCAAGCTGGGGGCAGCCCCGGAGACCATCCTGGACGTGCTGTCCCGCGGGCTGGCCGCGAACCGGGTGATGGAACTGCGCCGGGCGAATTTCCTTGACCATGCCTTCACCCCCGGCTTCAAGGTCGACCTGCACCACAAGGATCTTGATATCGCTCTGGCCGGTGGCGGGCAGGCGGACGTCCCGCTGCCGCTCACCGCGCTCACCCAGCAACTGTTCCGCCAGTTGCGAGCGGCCGGGTTGGGCGGATCGGATCACACCGCGATCCTCGCGGCCGTGGAGGCGCAGGCCGGGCACCGCATCGGCACTCCGGTGGCAGACCAGGTGGACCCGCTCGATCCGGGGCCGGAGGAAGGACCTCGATGACCATCCCCACCAGCAGCAACCTGCTGAGCGCACTGGTCTCCGGCGTCCTGCTCGGCGGGCTCTTCGCCATCACCGCGCTGGGCCTGTCCCTGGTGTTCGGCGTGATGCGCCTGGTCAACATCGTCCATGGCGAGCTGATCATGCTCGGTGCCTATCTCGCCCTCGAGCTCACCCGGCACGCTGGCCTCGACCCGCTGCTGACCATCCTGATCGTCGCGCCGGTGCTCTTCGTCGTCGCCGCACCGGCCTACCGGGTGCTGCTGGAACCGCTCATGGCCAAGGGCCCTGAACCGGCGCTGCTCACCACGTTCGCGCTGTCGGTCATCGCGCAGAACCTGTACATCGTCTTCTGGTCGGGTGACACCCAGGCCTTGCAGGCGTCCTATGCGACCGCGTCGCTCTCGGTCGGCGGGCTGCGGGTGCCGGCCATGTACCTGATCTCCTTCGCGATCGCCCTGGTGCTGTGCGGGGCGGTGCACCTGATGCTGCAGCGGACCGGGCTCGGCCGCGAGATCCGGGCCAGCTCCGAGGATTCCGAGGCGGCGGCCGGGCTCGGGGTCAACGTGGTGCGGGTCCGCGTTTTCGTCTATGGCCTGGCGGCGGCCTGCGCGGCCGTGGGCGGGGTGCTGGTCGGCATCACCTTTGACTTCACCCCGACGGCCGGCCTCACCTACCTGCTCACCGGGTTCGCCGTCGTGGTCCTGGGCGGGCTCGGATCGGTGAAGGGCACCCTGCTCGGTGCGATCTTGCTCGGCGTCATCGAAAGCGTCGGCGCTGCGTTTGTCGGCGACGGCTACCGCGACTTCATCGGTTTCGTCGCCTTCCTGGTCGTGTTGTCCTTCCGGCCGCAGGGCCTTTTCGGGCGGGTGCAGGTGCGATGACGAGGCACAGGATAGTAGCCATCCTGGCGACCGTGGCGGCGGTCGTCCTGCTGGCCGCCGTACCGGGACTGACCAGCCAGTATGCACTGCTGGTGGCGTTCGAGATCGCCCAGCTCGCCGCGCTGGCCCAGGCCTGGAGCCTGATGGCGGGGTACGGCGGCGTGGTGTCGCTGGCGGTGTCCGCGTTCGTGGGCGTCGGCTCGTACGCCACCGCGAAGCTGTCGGTCGCGGTGGGCCTGGGCCTGATCCCCTCGATCGTCGCGGGCGGGCTGTTCGCCGTGCTGTTCGCGGTGGCCGTCGCCGTCCCCATGTTCCGGTTCCGCGGGCTGTACTTCACGATCGGGTCGCTCGTCCTGGCCGAGGCACTGGGCATCTTCATGTCCAACTACAACGGGCTCGGCGGGAACCAGGGCATCACGCTGACCGACTCGGCGCCCAGTGCTGAGCTGGTCTACCTGCTGTCCCTGGCGGTGGCGGTCGGGGCCACGCTGACTGTGGCGTGGCTGGTCCGCAGTCGGCTCGGCCTCGGCCTGCGGGCGATCCGGGACGACGAGGATGTGGCGGAGCGGGTCGGCGTGCTGACCTTCCGGACCAAGCTGACCGCGTTCGTGATCGCCGCCTTCGTGATGGGAGTCGTCGGCGGTATCCAGGCGCAGCGCACCGGCTACATCGAACCCACCGGGTCATTCACCCTGGACTGGACGATCGAGACCGTCAACGCCGCCATCATCGGGGGAGTCGGCACCATCGTCGGCCCGCTGGTCGGCTCGGCCATCTCGGTCGGGCTCTCCGTCCGCCTCGCGAACTACCCCGAAATTCACCTGACGATTCTCGGCATCCTGCTCATCCTCATCATCCGGCTGGCCCCCGGCGGACTGTGGGGGGCCGCCTGCCAGCTCACCCGGGCCGGGCAGAGCCGGCTCGCCCAGGCCAATGGGCGCCCGGCGGCCGCTGCCGGGACCGGCCCCGCGCCGGCCCTGGCGGATTCGTCGGCCGGGGATTCGCCAGCCGGGGATTCGCCAGCAGGGGATTCGTCGGCGGCGGAGGCGGCTGCGATACCGGAGTCACCTGCCGTGGCGCAGGCACCTGCCGTGGCGCAGGCACCTGCCGTGGCGCAGGCACCTGCCGCGGCGCCGTCGGCCCCGGCCGGACCTGGGACGCCGCTGCTGCGGGCGGCCGGCGTCGGCAAGATCTATGGCGGCGTGCGCGCCGTTGATGGCGTCGATCTTGAGCTGCGCAGCGGTGAGGTGCTCGGCATGATCGGCCCGAACGGCGCGGGCAAGAGCACGCTCATCGGCCTGCTGTCCGGCGCGATCTCCGGAGACGGCCGGGTCGAACTGTTCGGCGAGGACGTGACCGGCGCGGGCGCCCAGGTGCGGGCCCGCCGCGGGATCGGCCGCACGCACCAGGTTCCGCGGCCGTTCGGCCAGATGACGGTCATGGAGAACCTGCTCGTCGCGCAGTTGCATGGCGCCAAGGCAGGTGGCCGCGCGGCCCGGGCCGAATGCGAGCGGATCCTCACCCGCTGCGGCCTGCTGGAGTTCGCCGACACGCCGGCCGGTGACCTGGGCCTGCTGCGCCTCAAGCGCCTGGAACTGGCCCGCGCGCTCGCCGTCCGGCCGCGGATCCTGCTGCTGGACGAGATCGGCGCGGGCCTGATCGAGTCCGAACTCCGGGAGCTCATCGGGCTGATCCAGTCGCTGCGCCAGGAGGTGGACGCGATCCTGATCGTCGAGCATGTCATCGACGTGATCAGGGAATGCTGCGACCGTCTCCTCGTCATTGACGGCGGGCGCCTCATCCTGTCCGGAGATCCGGACCAGGTGCTCCGCGATCCGCAGGTCGCCGCTGTGTACCTGGGGACCTCCGGTGGCGCGGAAGTGGGCCACGCGCGTAACCGGACCCGGAGCGAGGAACGGCCGCTCCTGGAGGTCAAGGGCATCGCGGCCCGGTACGGCGCGTTCCGTGCGCTGCACGACGTGTCGTTCACCGTGGCCGAAGGCGAGGTGCTCGCCCTGCTGGGCGCGAACGGCGCGGGCAAAACGACCACGGCCAGGACGATCAGCGGGATGCTGCCGATCAGCGGCGGTGAGATCTGGTTCGACGGGCAGCGCATCGACGGTCAGCAGCCGCACGGCATCGTCCGCCTCGGAGTCGCGCATTGCATGGAGGGCCGCCGGATTTTCGGCGACCTCACGGTCGAGGAGAACCTGCTGCTCGGGGCGCGGGCCGCCGGTTCGGCGGCGGAGCGGGACCGGCGGCTTGGTGCGGTCTATGAACTCTTCGACGCGCTCCGCGAGCGGCGCGGTGGGTCGGGATCCGAGCTGTCCGGCGGGCAGCAGCAGATGCTGGCCATCGGCCGGGCGCTGATGGCCGCGCCGCGCCTGGTCATCTTCGATGAGATCTCCCTCGGCCTGGCGCCGATCATGGTCGACCGGCTGTACGAGGCGCTGGCTGAGATCAACGGGCGCGGCGTCGCCATGATCGTCATCGAGCAGAACGTGGAGCGCGGCCTGGCCCTCGCTGACCACGTGGCGGTCCTGGAAAAGGGCCGGGTCGCACTGGCGGGCGCGCCGGCCCAGATGCGCGCCGACGAGCGCCTGCTGTCCCTCTATGTGGGTGAGGCCAAGGGTGACGGGCCCGGGCACCAGGCCCCGGTCCCGCTCCCGGACCGCGAGTTAAAGACGGGTGCCGGGCTATCGGCGCCGGGTGGCAGACTGCCAGGATGACCGGACCGGATCCGAAAGCGGACCTGCACCGTTACCTGCAGACCGCACGCGACGCCCTGCTGTGGAAGCTGGACGGGCTCTCCGGGTACGACATCCGCCGCCCGCTGACGCCCACCGGCACCAACCTGCTGGGACTGGTCAAACACGTGGCCAGCGTGGAGCTGGGGTACTTCGGCGACACCTTCGGGCGGCCGTCCGGAGAGCCACAGCCCTGGCTCGAGGACGGCGCCGAGCCCAACGCCGACATGTGGGCGGCCGCCGACGAGTCGCGCGAGCAGATCGTCGGGCTGTACCAGCGCGCGTGGGCGCACTCGGACGCCACGATCGGCGCGCTAGCCCTGGACGCGCCCGGCCGGGTGCCGTGGTGGCCGGCCGGCCGGGCCGAGGTGACGCTGCACCAGATCCTGGTCCACGTGATCGCCGAGACCCATCGGCACGCCGGGCACGCCGATATCGTCCGGGAGCTCATTGACGGGGCCGTCGGGCTGCGGGACGGGAACGTCAACATGGCGCCCGGCGACCTGGCCTGGTGGGAGAACTACCGGAGCCGCCTGGAGCGCGTGGCGCGGCAAGCCAGCCCAGGCTGAGTTCCGCTGCGGAACACGCTCTGCACCAGGCTGCTTCAGATGGGTTCAGCCAACCGCCGGCCGGGCGCGGAAGGGTCATACCGCCGGCGCGGCGATGCCCGTCCAGCGCGGCGGCCTGATCCAGCCGCTCAGGGCAGGTCGAACCCACCAGCCTTGACTGCGGCGGTGAACGCCAGCCACTCGTCCGGGGCGAAGGCCAGCTTCGGGCCGGCCGGGTCCTTGGAGTCGCGCACCGCCACGGCGCCGGGCGGGTTCCGCGCCACCTCCACGCAGGCCCCGCCGTTACTGCCGCTGTAGCTGCTCTTGCGCCATTGCGCGCGGTCTATGCCGTCCATCGTTCCTCAGCTACCTTCCCGATCAAGTCCCGCGAGGCGCCGCGGGGCAGCGCCTCGGCCCGCAGCCGGTCGAAGGCCAGCGCCGCTTTGCTGACCAGCGCGGATTTCTCGATCGTCTGGCCCTCAACCGCCGTCTCTGCGTACAAGATACTGGGCGCGCCGTCGAAGTCGGCGACGATGAACGCGCCGAGCAAACCGGCGTGCGCGCCTACCTCGGCCGGCACGATCTGGACCGTGATGCCCGGGCGGCACGATGTGTCCGCGAGGTGGAGCAACTGGTCATACATGGTCTTCCGGGAGCCGATGAGCCGGTGCAGCACCGCCTCATCCAGGGCCACCCACAGCTCGGGCGGCCTGGCCCGGTCGAGGATGCCCTGCCGCTCGATGCGAGCACTGACGAGATCCTCCAGCTCCTCATCGGAGGCGCTAGCCGATTGCCACGGGCGGAACAGTGCTCGTGCGTAGTCGGCGGTCTGCAGCAAGCCGGGCACCAGCATGGGCTCCCACCAGCGCAGGGACACCGCCTCGCGTTCCGCCTGCAGCCAGTCCCGGAACCACTGTGGGTACGGGCCGTCCCACCTGCGGGCCAGATCCACCAGACGCATGAACAGCCCGTCCAGGTGCCCGAAAACGCCGTCACATCGTGCGGCGAAGTCGCGGGTGGGGGCCCGCTCGCAGGTCTCGATCTTGCCGACCAGATCGCCGGAGAAGCTGAGCTCCCGCCCTAACTGATCCTGGCTCATGCCAGCGGCAACGCGTGCCCGCCGTAACTCAGCGCCGAAGAAAGCCATCGGGCTGCGTGTCGCATCAAGATTTCGTGTCACCGTTTCCGACCACTTCCGACACACCAGGAACGCCAGTGGACGCCTTCTGACGACGCCGCGTCTTCGCTAGTGATCCTAAATGCGCCTCGGCAGGATAACCACCAGTAATCAAGTTCCGCCCAGGCCCCAGGAGACGGCATGCCCGAGAGCGCCACCGCACCGCCGCTCGCCTGGTCCCGCACCTTCCCCGCCAGCCCGGAGCAGGTCCGTGCGGCCCGCCGGTCCCTGGCCCGCATGCTTGACGGCCACCCGGCGGCCGATGACGCCGCCCTGTGCCTGTCTGAGTTATCCACCAATGCCGCGACGCACAGCCGTTCCCGCGACGGCGGTCACTTCACCGTCCGCGCGCAGCTCAGCGCAGGCTGCATCCGGGTCGAAGTGCGCGACCAGGGGGGCCGCTGGACGCCGCCCGCGCCTGCCGGCGATCAGCACGGGCGCGGGCTCCTGATCGTGGCCAGCCTCGCCCGCGATTGGGGCATCACGGGTGACAGCCACAGCGGGCGGACTGTCTGGTTCGAGATTGACGGGCAGCCGCGGCGGTGACGGCCGTGTCCATTCTGGCTGGCTCGAAACCGTTCGCACCTTCGTGAGCTGCGTGGATACCGGATAAGGATACCGTGGCGTCGCAATCGGGCTAATCTACCTGCACGAAAGGAAGTGGCGCGCCTCCGGCGGGATAGCGACGCTTTCTGGCCAATGGCCGTTCCGGCGGCGAGGCCATTTACCCGCGCCCACGCCGTCAGGCAGCACGGGCCCATGGAGTCGGTGGAGGCAGGTGGCTTTGGGTTGGTTGAGCCACTGACCAGCGAGGATCCTCGCGAAGTCGCCGGTTACCAACTCCGGGCCCGGCTGGGGGCCGGCGGGATGGGCCGGGTGTACCTGGCGTTCACCCGGGGCGGCCGGGCGGTCGCGATCAAGGTCGTCCGGGCCGAGTTCGGCGACGACGACGAGTTCCGGGCCCGGTTCCGCCGGGAAGTCGTCGCCGCGCAGCGGGTCCATGGCATGTTCGCGGCGCAGGTGCTGGACGCTGACCCGGACGCCCGGCAGCCGTGGCTGGCGACCGC
>CAYPQM010000051.1:37598-38934 GCA_964412845.1 uncultured Streptosporangiaceae bacterium | reverse complement strand
CTGGGCTGGTACTGACTGGGCTGGTGTTGCGGGGGTGAGCGTCCTGCGGCGCAGTGTCGTCCAGGTACTCCAGGTACTCCATTTCCTCCCAGAGTGGCTCGTCCTCGGCGGGGAACGCAGCCAGCTCCCAGGCCAGCACCTGATCCTGGTCCTCGACAGGGCGGACGGCCTGGGAATCGGGAGCGCCAACGAATGGGAGGGGGTGCTCTGGATCTGCTGGCACCTGATCACCTCCCGTCGAGCCTCACGTACTAGACAAGAGTATCGTTCACAGTATGTGTTTGCAATAATAATAGAACTCATATTCGTTCCCCGTTCCTCGGATCTCTCCGGATAACCGGTAGCGAGGGCCACGGCACGGATTGCTGACCGGAATGGAGCCTTCCGGGTTGGCACCCTGCCGAGTCAGTTCAGCGGCCTGGACTCACGTGCGGCAACGCGCACCCCTGCGGCAACGGCTCGCGCTGGCGTTGGCGGCACCCACGAGTAACCTCAGCAGGTGTGTACCTGACCCGCCTCGCGCTTACTGATTTCCGGTCCTACGCGGCGGCGGACCTGAGCCTCGGGCCAGGTGTGAGTACCTTGCTCGGCGCGAACGGTCAGGGAAAGACGAATTTCGTCGAGGCGGCTGCCTACGTGGCGACACTGGGTAGCCACCGCGTGGCCAGCGACGCGCCGCTGGTGCGCACTGGTGCCGAGTGCGCCATCCTGCGCGCCGGGATCACCTCGCCGGAGCGGGACAGCCTGGTGGAGATCGAGATCAACCCAGGGCGGGCGAATCGGGCCCGGCTGAACCGAGTGCCGGTGCCACGGCCCCGCCAGGTCCTCGGGGTGCTGCGTACCGTGCTTTTTGCCCCCGAGGACCTGGCCCTGGTCAAGGGCGACCCGGACCAGCGCCGGCGGTATCTCGACGAACTCCTGGTGGCCAGTGCGCCCCGGTACGCCGCCGTCCGGGCCGACTATGAGCGGGTGGTCAAGCAGCGAACCGCGCTGCTGAAATCTTTCCGGGCCCGGTCGGGCTCGCGTGGGTTCGCCCGGGCCGGTCGGTCACGCAACTTCAGCGGGCCGTCAGAGAGCGAGCCGCGCGACATCGACGGGGAAGCAGCCGACGGCGCGGGGATGGGTCCGGAGGGCGCGCTCGACGCCTGGGATGAGCATCTGGCCTTGAAAGGCGCCGAGTTGCTGGCAGGCCGGATCGAGCTGACCGCCGCGCTGCGCCCGCTGGTGGCCAAGGCCTACGCGGAAGTCTCCGGAGAGTCCGGCGAAGCCGACATCAACTACCGTCAGTCTCGCGCTGACCCGGCAGGTGCTGCCCTCCAGGCAGGTGCTGCCCTCC
>CAYPQM010000051.1:26275-37498 GCA_964412845.1 uncultured Streptosporangiaceae bacterium | reverse complement strand
GGTGACGCTGGCCCGGACGGAAGCGCCGATCCCGGTACAGCTACCGGGCCCCGGGTAAACCGGGCGGCGCTCGCCGACTGGCTGCGCGAGGCACTGGCCCGGGCCCGGGCCGACGAACTCGACCGTGGCGTCTGCCTGGTCGGCCCGCACCGGGACGAACTGGAGTTGCGCATCGGTGACCTGCCCGCCCGTGGCTACGCGAGCCACGGCGAATCCTGGTCCATGGCCCTCGCGCTCCGCCTCGCTGGCTTTGAGTTGCTCCGCGCGGGCGGCGACGATCCGGTGCTGCTTCTCGATGACGTGTTCGCCGAACTGGACAGCGGGCGCAGGGAACGGTTGGCCATCCTGGTCAGCGGGGCCGAGCAGGTGCTGGTTACCGCGGCAGTGGCCGCCGATGTACCCGGCGCTCTGGCCGGGATGCGGTTCGAGGTGGCAGCCGGGGTGATCACCCGTGCCTGACGATGCGGTGGAGCGGGCACGTCTCGCCGGCGAGGCGCTGGCCGGGGCTAAGGCAGACGCCCAGGCCCGCGGTGAGGCCCCGGCCGGGGCCATTTATGCCGAACGGCTCTCCGGGGAAGATCCGCGTGCCGACCGGGCGGCCCGGGTGCGCGGCCCGCGACGGGCCCGCCGGGATGACCCCCAGCCGCTGCACGCGGCCATCGACGGGCTGATCGGGGATCAAGGCTGGCGGCTGGCCACGGCTGTGGGCTCGGTGTTCGGCCGCTGGGATCAGATTGTGGGAGCCGACCTTGCCGCCCATACCCGGCCAGACGGGCTCACCGAGGGTGAACTTGTGGTGATCGCGGACTCCACGGCCTGGGCGACCCAGGTCCGCTTGCTGGCCGGCACGCTGATCCGCAGACTCAATTCCGAGCTCGGGGATGGCACCGTCACGAGCGTGAAAGTGCGTGGCCCTGAGCAGCCGCGGCGGGCCGGCGGGTGGAGGGTACGCGGCGGCCGGGGTCCGCGTGACACTTACGGCTGAGACGGAGGGTCTTCCCAGGTAAAATGTAAGAGCGCCGGTAGGCCAGGCAGAAGGTGGACGGACCTGCACTGGCCCTGTGGGCGTGTATCCCTTCCAGGAGGCTTGCTCTTGTCTTACGACGCACGTTCGATCACGGTCCTTGAGGGCCTTGAGGCGGTGCGCAAGCGTCCCGGCATGTATATCGGCTCGACCAGCGCGCGCGGCTTGCACCATCTGGTGTACGAGGTCGTGGACAACGCTGTCGACGAGGCGCTCGCCGGGTATTGCGACCGGATCGACGTCACCCTGCTGCCCGATGGCGGTGTCCGGGTCGCCGACAACGGCCGTGGCATCCCAGTCGATGAGCATCCCGTGGAAAAGCGGCCGGCGGTCGAGGTCGTGCTCACCACCCTGCACGCGGGCGGCAAGTTCGACGGCAAGTCCTACGCGGTCTCCGGGGGCCTGCACGGCGTGGGCGTCTCGGTAGTGAACGCCCTGTCCGCCCGGCTCGAGGTCGAGATCCGCCGGGACGGATATGTCTGGCGGCAGTCGTATGAGCGGAGTCAGCCAGTCACCCCGCTGGTCAGGGGGGAAGCTACTGACGAGACCGGCACCATCATTTCGTTCTGGCCGGATGGTCTGATTTTCACGGAGACCATGGTCTGGGATTTCGAAACGTTGTCCCGCCGGCTCCAGGAGATGGCGTTCCTCAACCGGAGCCTCGCGATCAGCCTGACCGACGAGCGGCCGGAGTATGCCAACGGCGAGCCGCGGGTGGTCAATTACCGGTATGACGGCGGCATCGCGGACTTCGTGCGCTACCTGAACGCTTCGAAGGACCCGGTGCACGCCTCGGTGATCGATTTCGGCGACGAGGGCGAAGGCATCTCGGCCGAGGTCGCGATGCAGTGGAACGCTTCCTACGCGGAGTCGGTGCACACGTTCGCCAACACGATCAACACGGCCGAGGGCGGTACCCACGAGGAGGGGTTCCGCGCCGCGCTCACCACCATCGTGAACCGGTACGCGCGGGAGCAGAAACTGCTGCGCGACAAGGACGAGAACCTGACCGGGGAGGATGTGCGGGAGGGCCTGGCCGCGATCATCCACGTCAAGCTGGCCGAGCCGCAGTTCGAAGGCCAGACCAAGACCAAGCTGGGCAACACCGAGGCCAGATCGTTCGTGCTGAAGGTCTGCAACGACCATCTGCGGGACTGGTTCGAGCGCAACCCCGGCGAGGCCAAGGACATCATCACCAAGGCCACCCAGGCGGCGCGGGCCAGGATCGCCGCGCGGTCCGCCCGCGACCTGACCCGCAAGAGTCTGCTGCAGTCCACCACACTGCCCGGCAAGCTGGCCGATTGCCGGTCCGGCGACCCGGCCCGGTGCGAGATCTACGTGGTGGAGGGTGACTCGGCCGGCGGCTCGGCCAAGAAGGGCCGGGACTCGGAGTTCCAGGCCATCCTGCCGCTCCGGGGCAAGATCCTGAACGTCGAGAAGGCCCGTATCGACCGGGTGCTGAAGAATAACGAGGTCCAGGCGATGATCACCGCGCTGGGCACCGGCATCCACGACGACTTCGATATCGCCAAGCTCCGCTACTACAAGATCGTCCTGATGGCCGACGCCGACGTGGACGGCCAGCACATCACCACGCTGCTGCTCACCCTGCTGTTCCGGTTCATGAAGCCGCTCATCGAGGCCGGGCATGTGTACCTGGCTCAACCGCCGTTGTACAAGATCAAGTGGGACGGGCGCGGAGTCCGTCCGGACTACGTCTACTCCGACCGGGAACGCGACGCGGTGATCGAGGCGGGGATGGCCAATGGCCGCAAGGACCCGCGGCCGCGGGATGGCATCCAGCGGTACAAGGGCCTGGGCGAGATGAACGCCTCCGAACTGTGGGATACCACCATGAACCCGGCGAACCGGGTCCTCCGTCAAGTCACCGTCGATGACGCGGCCCAGGCCGACGAACTCTTCAGCGTGCTGATGGGCGAGGACGTGGAGGCACGGCGGTCGTTCATCCAGCGCAACGCCAAGGACGTCAGGTTCCTCGACATCTAGGCCCGCCCGGGGGCGCCTCGCGCGAATCCCCACGGCCCAGCGAGCCTGGCATCAGCTAGACACGGGAGAGGTTGGCACGTGACCGACGTGGACTCGGGGGACGCTCCGGCGCCCCAGCATGACCGGACCGAGCCGGTCGACATCCAGGTCGAGATGCAGCGCAGCTACATCGACTACGCGATGTCGGTGATTGTCGGCCGGGCCCTGCCCGACGTCAGGGACGGGCTCAAGCCGGTGCATGTGCGCGTGCTCTACGCGATGTACGACGGCGGCTACCGGCCCGAGCGGGGCTACTCCAAGTGCTCACGCGTGGTCGGCGACGTGATGGGCCAGTACCACCCGCACGGGGACTCCGCGATCTACGACGCGCTGGTCCGGCTGGCCCAGCCCTGGTCGATGCGGATGCCGCTGGTGGACGGGCAGGGCAACTTCGGCTCGCCCGGCAACGATCCGGCCGCCGCCATGCGGTACACCGAGTGCCGGCTCGCCCCGCTGGCCATGGAGATGCTGCGGGACATCGACAAGGAGACCGTCGATTTCCGGCCCAACTACGACGGGCGCGGATCCGAGCCCGTGGTGCTGCCGAGCCGGTTCCCGAACCTGCTCGTCAACGGGTCCGAGGGGATCGCGGTCGGCATGGCCACCAAGATCCCGCCGCACAACCTGCGTGAAGTGGGCGCGGGCGTCCAGTGGTACCTGGAGAACTTCGACGCCACCGACGAGGAACTGCTCGACGCGCTGATGGAGCAGGTAAAGGGACCGGACTTTCCCACCAGCGGGCTGATCGTCGGCCGCCGTGGGATCCAGGAGGCCTACCGGACCGGGCGCGGGTCGATCACCATGCGGGCCGTGGTCGAGGTCGAGGAGGACGCGCGAGGTCGTACCTGCCTGGTCGTCACCGAGCTCCCGTTCCAGGTCAACCCGGACAACCTGGCAACCAAGATCGCCGAGCTGGTGAAGGACGGCCGGGTCAACGGCATCGCCGACATGCAGGACGAGAGCAGTGACCGGGTCGGCCAGCGCTTCGTGATCGTGCTGAAGCGGGACGCGATCGCCAAGGTCGTGCTCAACAACCTGTACAAGCACACCCAGTTGCAGGACACGTTCGGCGCGAACATGCTCGCGCTTGTCGACGGGGTGCCGCGGACGCTCCGGCTCGACCAGATGATCAGGTACTGGGTCAGCCATCAGATCGAGGTCATCGTCCGGCGCACCCGGTTCCTGCTCCGCAAGGCCCAGGAGCGGGCGCACATCGTGAGTGCGCTGCTGAAGGCGATCGACGCCATCGACGAGGTCATCGCGCTCATCCGGGCCAGTGCGTCGGCCGCGGAGGCCCAGCTGGGCCTCATGGGACTGCTTGATATTGACGAGGAGCAGGCCCGCGCAATCCTCGACATGCAGCTGCGCAAGCTGGCCGCCCTGGAGCGGCAGCAGTTGCTGGACGAGTACGAGGAGCTGATGGCCCGGATCGCCGAGTACGAGGCCATCCTCGCCTCGCCGGAGCGGCAGCGGCAGATCGTCAGCGAGGAACTCGGCGAGATCGTCGCCAAGTACGGCGATGACCGGCGGACCAGGATCATCGCGTACGACGGTGACGTGACGGACGAGGATCTCATCGCCGAGGAGGACGTGGTCGTCACGATCACCCGCGGCGGTTACGCCAAGCGCACCAAGACGGACCTGTACCGGGCGCAGCGGCGGGGTGGTAAGGGCGTGCGCGGCGCGCAGTTGCGTACCGACGACATCGTCGACCACTTTTTCGTCACGACCACGCACCACTGGATCCTGTTCTTCACCAACAAGGGACGCGTCTACCGGGCCAAGGCCTACGAACTACCCGACACGGCGCGGGACGCGCGGGGCCAGCATGTGGCGAACCTGCTCGCCTTCCAGCCGGACGAGCGCATCGCCCAGGTGCTCGCGTTGCGGGACTACTCGCTCGCGCCGTACCTGGTCCTCGCCACCCGGTCCGGGCTGGTGAAGAAGTCGCGGCTTACCGACTTCGATTCGCCCCGGTCAGGCGGCATCATCGCGATCAACCTGCGTGAGGACGATGAGGTGATCGCGGCGCGGCTCGTTTCGCCGGAAGATGATCTCTTGCTGGTAAGCAAGCAGGCGCAGGCGATCAGGTTCAACGCGACCGACGAGGCGTTGCGCCCGATGGGCCGGGCCACGTCCGGCGTGATCGGCATGCGCTTCGTTGACGGCGACGAACTGCTCGGCATGCACGTGGTCCACGAAGGCGCCGATGTGCTGGTCGCGACCGTCGGAGGCTACGCCAAGCGCACCCCGGCCGACCAGTACCCGGTGCAGGGCCGTGGCGGCCGTGGCGTGCTTACCGCCAGGATCGTCGAGACCCGCGGTGAGCTGGTCGGCGCGCTCATGGTGCACCCCGAGGACGAGGTCTTCGCTATCACCTCGGCGGGTGGTGTCATCAGGACCTCGGCGGCCGAAGTGAAGTTGTCGGGTCGGCAGACCATGGGTGTCAGGCTGATGAACCTGGCCTCGGGCGACAGCGTGGTGGCCATTGCCCGCAATGCCGAGTCGCTGGTCGGGGCCGAGGCTGAGGCTTTGGACGGGCCCGGGGACGGCGCTGAGGATGAGCTTGAGGCCGACTCGGACACAGCGGACGATCTGGCTGCCGGGGACGCGCCTGAGTCGGGTGAAGGTCACGGTGAGATGACAGACGGGTCTGGAGACGCAACGTCATGATGCCCGGCTGCGTCTTATGAGTAATCAATTGGGTAACCAATGGGTCAGCCTGAGCCCTAGCGAGTTCGATTCTCCCCATTGGGGATAACCTCGTCTCGTAGGAGACTTTCCGGAGGAGGACGGGTGGACCAACGCGTGGAGCCACCGTCGTGGCTGCCGGACGGAGCGGCAAGCTCAGATCCCAAGGATCCGGCCAGCCGTGATCCGGCAGCTGACGACACGGGCACCGATGGCGTGGACAGCCAGGGTCCGGTGAGCTTTGGCTCGGCAGGCAACGAAACGACGAGCCATGATCCGGTGAGCCCGGAAACGGCCAGCGACGATCCGGCCAGCGACGATCCGGCCAGCGACGATCCGGCCGGGTACGACCCAGCCGGGTACGACCCAGCCGGTGAAGATTTCGGTGCGGCGGGAACAGGCGCCGCGAGTTCCGTCGGCGACCCGTCAGGGCAGGACGCTGCCGCCGACGTGAATGCCTACAGCTACGCCGGGGAAACCCAGCACTCGAACGGCCGGGACACCGCATTCGGGCGGGAAGGGGCTTCGGTGAGCGCGTACGGCCAGGAAAGTGGCCTGGCCGGCACGTCAACCGGGCCGTCGGCCTACCCCACCCAGTTCGGCACACCCTCAGCCGAGACGACCGGGGACGCCAGTCGCCGGACCACCGTTTTCTCGGGGATCCCGCGGCCCAAGGCCAAGAGCGGCTTCACAGCCAAGAGCGGTACCACAGCCAAGAGCGCTGCCGCAGCCAAGCCCAGCGTAACCCGGGGCCGCCGGGCAGACCTGGTCCTGGCCCGGCTGGAGCCTTGGTCGGTGATGAAGTTCAGCTTCCTCATCTCGCTGGTGGCGTGGGTCATGCTCTTCGTCGCGGTGGCCGTGTTGTACTTCGCGCTCTCCGCTCTGGGCGTCTTCGACTCGATTCAGAAGACGCTGGAGAGCGTGACCTCCAGTTCGGGTTCGCCGGGCGTCAGCCTGACTAAATGGTTCTCGGCGTCCAGGATTCTCGGCTACACCATGCTCATCGGTGCGGTCAACATCGTCCTGATCACCGCGCTCTCCACGGTCGGTGCCATGATCTACAACCTGGTCACCCACCTGGGCGGCGGGATCGAGGTCACGCTCAGGGAGACCGACTGACCTGTTCCCCCGCAGATGCGGTAATCTTGCCCGGCGGTTGTTCCCGGGCTGCCGGGAGTCAGCGATTCAAGGGCCTATAGCTCAGCCGGTTAGAGCGCGTCCCTGATAAGGACGAGGTCGATGGTTCAAGTCCATCTAGGCCCACCAGCATGTCATGGTCGGTGACCTTGACCGCGCCGCCCTCAACCACGACGTCCAGCCCGGCGTGCCGCCTTCCCGGTGCCCTCATGGAGTTCGACCAGCTGGCCGGCACCAATTCATCGCTCCGTCGCCACCGAGGTGGGCCTGGTCCCGATGATGACCGTGGCCGTCAGCTCATCGGACCTGACCACCTGCGGGATCAGCCCGTTCCGGGCGACGATGTCGACGGCCTGCCGGGCCTGGTGCTTGCTGGTCTCGAAAAGCAGGTGACCGCCCGGGGCCAGCCATACCGGCGCCGCAGCGCTCACCCGCCGCAGAACACCGAGGCCGTCGGGGCCTCCGTCGAGTGCCATCAGCGGCTCGTGCACGCGGGCTTCGGCGGGCAGCAGCCCAATCTCCCCGGTGGGGACGTACGGCACGTTCGCGGCCAGGATGTCGACGCTGCCGCGCAGCGTGCCGGGCAGCGGGTCGTAGAGGTCACCTGCGTACACCTGACCACCGACGGCGGCGACGTTGCGGCGGGCGCACGCCACCGCGGCGGGATCGATGTCGGCGGCGTGCAACTCGACCTGGCCCAGGGCCGCGGCCAGCGCGGCGCCCACCGCGCCCGACCCGCAGCACAGATCAACGACAACAGTGCGTGGCGGGGCGGGGTTCTGGCCGGCCGGGCGTGGCGGGGCGGGGTTCTGGTCGGCCGGGCTGGCCGGCTGGCCAGCCGGAGCGATGGCCTGCTGGACCAGGGCGACGGCCTGGCGGACGAGGAACTCAGTGCGGCGGCGGGGGACGAAGACTCCGGGGTCCACGGCCATCCGCAGGCCACAGAAATCGGCCCAGCCGAGGACATGTTCCAGTGGCATGCCAGCGGCTCGTCGGCCCACCATGGCGTCGAGGTCGGCCGGGCTGGGTGCCGTGGAGATGAGCAACTGCGCCTCGTCCTCGGCGAAGACACAGCCGGCTGTCCGCAGCCTGGCGATGATGACAGATCGACGATGAGGCGACGGGGAAGCTGACATGAGCAGCGCCTTTCGGTACACCGATGGGCACTCTCTCGGTCACCTACGTCAGGCGATGGACCGCACGGCAGTACGGCGAGAGCGCCCGGGCTGAACTGGCGGTAATGGGGCTCACCTCCTAGCCATGTCCACGTGCTGGTGACGGCCAGGCTACCTGACCGGGATGCACCGGTGTACGTTGTTGGTGTATGGCTTTGCACCGGGACGCAGTCTGCGGTGCGCCTTACGCCGCTCTGGACCCCGGCGGCTTCAGCGGGTAACTCCCGGCCGGGTACGGATCTGAGGAGCGTCTGCGATGGGCGGCTCACCGCGCTCGCCTTCCACTAGCTACGACTCCCAACTCCGTGCGGCGCCCGGAAAGCCTCGGGCGGGGGTTCTTGGGGCGGGGGTTCCTGCGGCTGGGGTTCCTGCGGCTGGGATGGCTGGGGCCAAGATTCCTGCGGATGAGGCCGACAGTTCGGCGGCTGCGATACGGCACCTGACCCGAGATCACGCCCCGATCGCGCGGGACATGAACGATGTCACAACGGGCCGGCTATTCGCGGCGGGGCTGGAACTGCACATCGCGCTGGGGCTCATCGGAGATCATCGCGCGGTCGGCACGATCCATCACGCCATCGGCGGACTGGACCAGGCCATCAGGGAACTGCGCAACACGGCCTACGATCTCTGTGCTCGGGAGCATCACCCGCCGCACTGATATTGACCACAGTGTGACGCCGGTCACAGTGCGCCCCATAAGAGAACCCTTAATCCGCTGTCGCCCGAATGACCAGCAGGAATTAGAGTCGGCCCTACGAAGGTAGCGTCGGCCGAAAGGTACCTGGAGATGAGTCAGCCGGATGACGCCCTCGACGTGCTTCGCGGGGTATGGAGCGCTCAGGGGCAGACCAGCGCGGATCTTGACGAGGACTGCGGCACGACGAAGACATGCAAGAAGATGGCGGGCGTTGGTTTTGACGGACTGGCGGGCGCTGACGAGGATCTGCGCACCGCGTGGCGGGCCAGGCTGGAGCGCGAGGGCAAGCTGAAGCCGGGCAGTGTCCGGGACCTGATCCTCGGCTCGGCGGAGGTCCGCTGACACCGAGGATGCCGACGGCAAGGAGAGGGCGGGATGGACTGTCCGGAGACCGTCGGTAAGCTCACCGAGATCTTGCGCCACGGCGGTTACCTCGCCGACCGTGGGCTGGCCACGGCGCTGTTCGTCGCGCTGTCCCTGCAGCGTCCGATCTTGCTGGAGGGGGAGGTCGGCGTAGGCAAGACCGAGGTCGCCAAGGTGCTGGCGTCCGTCTTCGGCCGGAAGCTGATCCGGTTGCAGTGCTATGAGGGCATCGACACCAACCAGGCTCTCTACGAGTGGGACTACGCCCGGCAGATGTTGCACATCCGGGCGCTGTCGGCGCACCAGGTCGCGGACGACGCGGCGGTCGACAAGCTGTTCGGCCCGAAATTCCTGCTGGAGCGGCCCCTGCTGGAAGCAGTCCGGGCAGGTGACCAGGCCGTCCTGCTGATCGACGAGGTGGACCGGGCTGACGATGAGTTCGAAGCCTTCCTCCTCGAAGTGCTCTCCGATTTCCAGATCAGCATTCCTGAGATCGGCACGATCAAGGCGGAGAGCCCGCCCCTCGTGGTGCTCACCTCCAACCGCACGCGCGAGTTGCACGACGCGCTGAAGCGACGCTGTTTGTATCACTGGATCGGCTTCCCGCCCGCCGAACGCGAGGTGGAAATCGTGCTCGTCCGGGCGCCAGGCGTGTCCGAAGCGCTGACCCGCAAGGTGGTCGCGGCCGTTAACCGGCTGCGTGAGCTGGATCTGGCCAAGCCACCGGGGGTCGCTGAAACGATCGACTGGGTGCGCACCCTGGACTTTCTCGGTGAAACCGAGCTGACTGCCCAGGTTGCCGAGGACACTCTCGGCGCGGTGGTCAAGGAACGCGATGATCTTGACCTGGTCCGGGACAACCTGCAAGAGATCGCGTCCGGTGGCTGAGCACGCTCCGTTCGTCGACGTGCTGGTTGGTTTCGCCCACGAGCTTCGAGTGGCGGGGATCGCGGTGGGTTCCGGCGACATAGTGACCTACGCCGCGGCCATGGCACCGCTGGACCCGTCCGACCTGCTGGACCTGTACTGGGCGGGACGCACCACGCTGGTCACCCGTCGCGAGAGCATTCCCGTCTATGACGCGGTGTTCCGGAGGTTCTTCCTGGGCGCCGCTGATCCGCTCCGGGAGATGCTGACGCTCAAGGCGCAGGTGACGGCCGAGTCCCAGGCTGTGCTGGAGGTCCCAGCCACCGACCCGGCCGGTGCGGGGCACGAGGAGGAGGCCACGCTCGGCCTGATGGCGTCCGATGCCGAGGCTCTCCGACACAAGTCATTCACCGCCTGTACCCCGGCGGAACTCGCGGCGGTCCGGCGGATCATGGCCAGGTTCCGGCTGACCCCACCGAAAAGGCGCACCCGCCGGACCAGGAAGGCGCCTTCGGGACGGTCCCCCGACATGCGCCGGATGGTCCGCGAGTCGCTGCGCATGCACGGCGAGCCGGCCGAGTTGTTCTGGCGGCAGCGCAAGCTCCGGCTGCGGCCGCTGATCCTGATTCTCGACGTCTCCGGCTCGATGGCGGATTACTCGCGCAACCTCCTGCAATTCGCGTATTCCGCGAAACGTGCGGCGGGGAAGGTTGAAGTGTTCTGCTTCGGCACCCGGCTCACCCGGGTCACCCGGGCACTGGATCATCGCAGGCCGGATGACGCGCTGGAACTCGCCGCGAAGACGGTGTTCGACTGGGAAGGCGGAACCAGGATCGGCGACTCGCTGGACGCCTTCGTCAAGGACTGGGGACGCCGGGGACTGTGCCGAGGCGGGATCGTGGTGATCTGCTCGGACGGTCTCGACCGCGGTGACCCTGGCGTCCTGGCCACGGCGATGGACCGGCTTTCCCGGCTCAGTCACCGGATCGTATGGATGAACCCGCACAAAGGTGACAATCCGGCCTTCCGGCCCAGCACTCTTGGCATGATGGTGGCCGCCCCGCACATCGACCTGTTGCTGTCCGGCCACGATCTCAGCAGCCTGGAAGAGCTGGCCATGCTGTTGCCGACGTTGAATTAGCCGGCCTGGATTAGCCGAGCCCAGTGAGCAGACCGAGTGAGCCAGGCTGAGTGAGCCGAACCGAGTGAGCCGAACCGAG
>CAYPQM010000051.1:0-26175 GCA_964412845.1 uncultured Streptosporangiaceae bacterium | reverse complement strand
GAGTGAGCCGAACCGAGTGAGCCGAACCGAGCGGCTGACGGTGAGTGAGGAGTATCCGGTGAGATGGAGCGTGGGCATCGAGGCCGAAGGTGACCGCGTGCTGTCACGCGAAGAGGTGGTGGAACTGGCTGACGCGGTCGCCGCGAGCGCTGGTATCGCCACCGGGATCGGCACGAACCGCTACGGTGCTCAACTCGTCGTGCAGGCCGCCAGCCGCGACGAGGCGATCGAGAAGGCCACCGAGGTGTTCGCCCAGGCCGTGGCCGAGGCTGGCCTTCCGGCCGGCCCGATAGTGCGGACCGAAGCCATCAGCGAGGACGAGGACGAGGACCTCGGCGGATGATTCGGCTCGGGTCGCTGGCCGGCTATCCGTTCGAGGGCCCGCGGTTGCTCGGCGGGTGGACACCGCCGTCCGTGCCTGCTGTCTACGCGATCGCGTACAAGCCGGATCCGGATACCAAGCCGGACCGGTATGCCGTCATCTACGTGGGCCACTCCGATGACCTCGCCGCGGAGCGCTTCCCCTTTCAGCACCCGCGCGCGCACTGCTGGGTACGGCGAGCCGGATCGCGCTGGAAGGTCTACGTCTGCACCTACGAGGTACCTGGCGGTAACCGCCCGCACCGGGAGCAGATCGCCCGCGAGCTCATCACGGTCTACCATCCACGGTGCAATACCCAGCAGTACGACCAGTCGTGGAAGGACGAATGGATCGGCGAGTACTCGGCCCCGACCACCGGGCCGGTCGCCCGGCGTGACCCAGATCAGGCCTGACCGACCCGCACACCGCCCAGACCATACCTAACGAAAAGTCGCTGGCCAGTCCCGCGCGGACCTGACCAGCGACTTCGCTGGATCTTTAGCGGTGCGGCGCGAATCCGACTGCGTCGTGCAAGCGGGACCGGCGACGGCCGGACGCGGGACGTGCGGGCTCGGGATGCTCCGGTGCCGCGGGAATCGGGGTGACGTCGGCGACGATCTCCTCAGCCATCCCGTACAGCAACGGCAGCGCGCCCGCCACCACCCCGCCGGTCCGGTTGATGTGGTCGACCCCAGGCATGATCTGCTCGGCGTGACCCACGATCGTCCGTACCGTGTCCGCGCACTCCTCGAGGTTGCCCGCGATCCGGGTGAGCAGCGTCCCCACCCAGTACAGGTAGACCGCCAGGCCGGCGACGAGCAGCACGACGTCGACGACGGTCAGGATGACCAATGTGGTCATGACTTCACCTTTCCGAGCACACGGCCGAGGAACAGGTGGTGCTGGAGGCCTTCGGCCAGGACCGCCTCCACACCGCCGGCGACTTGCGGGATGAGCGCGGCGTCCGCGGTGTTCGCCGCGGCGGCCTTGAGGGTGTCCCGCACTTCGACAACGCGGCGGTCAATGATCTTCACCAGCCAGATGAGCAGGCTCAGCAGGGCCGCGACGGCGAGCACCACGACAAAGCCGAGGATGATCGCCCACACCCACAGGGTGTGCTCGGTGGATGACATAGCCACGGTACGCATCGTCAGCCTCCCAGCCTGGCGCGGCCGCGCTGCAGTCCGCCAATGATGATCGTGGCGTGCTCGATCGTCGTGCGCAGTGCCGCGAGCGGTGCCGTGTTGTGCACCGCCTCCGTCAGGGCGTCGTTGATTTTGGGTGCCTCCTGGCCGATCGAGCGGGCGAGCAGCAGGATCGGCACCACCAGCGCGACGACCACCAGGACGATCACGATCCCGATCGTGTAGCCGACAACCCAGCCAGTAGTGCTGGTCCCGGCGGCGAGGACATGTGGTTGCATGAGTGGCTCCTTTGCCAGTTCAGACCGTTTCGCAGAAGTCCCTGACCGGCTTGAGGCTCGCGTTGACCGAAGTCAGCCGCTCCGGCACGGTACTGGTGAGCTGGGCGACGGCCTGCACCCCCCCGGTGGTCGACACGAGCGTCGCGCGTACCGCCCGGAGATGGAAGATGACCCGCAAGAGGCCTATAGCGGTAATACCGATGATCAGCGCTGCGATGATGAGTGTCACCCAGGCGGCTGCCGGCATGCCGTGCTCCTTTCTAGTCAGCCGAGAAGCTTGGCGACGGAGCCCGCATACCGGACCGCGCCGACAGCCACTTCGTTGACGGTGCTGTCGGTCTTCGCCAGCCCGTCCGGAACGCCGTTCAGTTCCCCGATGAGGGCCACCCCGCCGGTGAGAATCTCGTCGGTCGCTCCCCGGATGCGCTCCACCGCGGCCAGCACGCGGTTGAGCAGGTAGATGACGACGGGAAGTATCACGAGCAACAGGACAGCGTTGCCGATCCACCACAAAACCATGGTTCGTCTCCTCAGCTCGTGGCCTGGTAGGGGGCGAAGAACCGGCGGAAAACCCGGCTCAGCGCCATGAGTGCGGCCCGCAGGCCCAGGGTGAAACCCTTCGCCTCCCGGGCGGCCGCAAGTTGCTCCGGGGACTCGCCTCGCTCGATGCGGTCGATGCGGTCCTGCAGGTTGGCCGAGAAATCGCGCATCAGCACGGCTGTGACGTCGGAGATCATTCCCCGGCCGTACTGCGCGGCAGCTCCGGACAGCTGCAGGTCCTGGGTGACGCCGACCTTGGTGCCGCGGCCGGCCCGGGCCAGCGTCGCGGTGATGACCATGCTGGCCTGGCCCCGGCCCTTCTCGTCAGCCCCGCTGGCCTGCACCACCACCCGCTTGGCGGCCTCGTCGCGCTCGGTGATATCGGCGGTGCCGGCGAACTGCAGCCGGACCGGCCCCATCCGGATGGCCACCCGGCCCTTGTATTTCTCATCGCCGAGGTCCTCGGTCAGCTCGGCGCCCGGCAGGCACGCCGCTACCTGCGGGATGTTCTCGAAGAATTGCCATACCTTCTCGACCGGCTCCGCGACCTCGAAGTCATTCTTGATCAGCATCGGGTCTCTCTCTTCACGTAGGCAGCGGGATCCTGCTCGAATTCCCGGCGGCAGCCGGCGCTGCAGAAGTAGTACATGACGCCCTCATGGTCCAGCGGGCGACCGGCCGGCCCCACTGCCACAGTCATCCCGCAGATCGGGTCCACGACCTCGGCCGCCGCGGCCGCGGTTGCTGGCCCAGCCGCGGTTGCTGGCCCGGCCGCGGTGGCCAGCTCAGCCGCAGCGCCGGCCGCCAGCGCCCCGGAAGCCCGCAACTGGACCAGTTCCGCGAGGATCGCGACCGCGATCTCCCGGTGTGATGTGCGGCCGAGATCAAGCCCGGCCGGAACGCGGACCCGGTCAAGATGGTCCTTGGGCAGGCCGCGCTCAGCGAGGTAGCCGAGCACCGACGCGCCCCGCCGACGTGACCCGACCAGGCCCAGGTAGGCGGGCCGGGCTGCGACCGCCTGTTCGATGGCTTCCTCGTCGCCATGACCCTGAGTGGCCACGACGACCATGGAGCGTTCGTCCGCGTCGGCTGCGGAGAAGTCCGGCCAGTCGACGAGAGCGGCGCGCCAGCCGAGCGCCCCGGCCAGGTCGGCGAGGGTGTGCGCCATCGGCGAGCGACCGACGATCACCAGGTGTGGTGTCGGCAGTACCGGCTCCACATAGACCTGCAGCGCGCCCTCGCTCTGGCAGGAGATGGGCACGAAAATCATCCCGTCCGGCCCGGACGGCGCGGTGCCAGCGGACGGCGCGGTGCCAGCGGACGGCCCGGTGCCAGCGGACGGCCCGGTGCCAGCGGACGGCCCGGTGCCGGCGAACTGCGTTGTGCCGGCAAACTGCTCGGGAGTGCCCAGCAGCAGCAGGCGCGGCACGCCCTCCGCGATCACTCGCCTGGCTTCGCGGATCACTACCGGCTCCGCGCAGGCCCCGCCGATCCAGCCGCGCAGCTCCCCGGTCGCCGTGATGATCGCCCGGGAGCCTTGCTGGCCCGATGACGGGCCCTGCCGCCAGACCACGGTGGCGAGCGCGAACGCCTCACCGCGCCGCGTCAGTTCGTCGGCCTGCTCCAGGACACGCCAGCCGTCCATTGGTGGCTCCTGTCAGTCGTCGTCCGTGCGTACCGGCGGCCCGCCGTAGACGTCGTGGCGATACTTGATCGCCTCCCAGACCCGGTCCGGTAGCAAAGGCATGTCGATGTTGCGGACCCCAGTGCCGGAGATGGCGTTCATCACCGCGTTGACAAAAGCCGCCGGGCCACCGACCGCCGCGCACTCACCGATTCCCTTGGCGCCGATCGGGTGGTGCGGACAGGGCGTGACCACCTCGCTGTGCAGTTCGAAGCCCGGCGTCTCCCAGGAGGTCGGCAGCAGGTAGTCCATGTAGTTGGCGCCCACGCAGTTGCCTTCGGCATCGAACGTGATGAACTGCATGTTGGCCATGGCGTAGGCCTCGGTCAGCCCGCCCATGATCTGTCCCTCGACGATCATCGGGTTGATCCGGACGCCGCAGTCGTCGACCGCGACCATGTTCAGCACGTCCCAGACCCCGGTCTCCGGGTCTACCTCGACGGTGACGATGTAGACCGCGAACGGCCAGGTGAGGTTCGGCGGGTCGTAGTAGGCGGTGTTCTCCAGGCCGGGCTCCATGCCATCCGGCATGTTGCTGTACGCGGCCATCGCGCATTCCTGGATGGTCACGCCACGGTCGGGAGCGCTGCGCACATAGAACCGGCCGAGCTCCCACTCGATGTCCTCTTCGGACACCTCAAGGAGGTGCGCGGCCAGCTTGCGGGCCTTGGCCCGGATCTTGCGGGACACCATCGAGATGGCCGCCCCGGCGACCGGGGTGCTGCGTGAGGCGTAGGTGCCCATGCCGAACGGGGCCGTGTCGGTGTCGCCCTCCTCCACGACGATGTCTTCGGCCGGGATGCCGAGCTCGTGGCTGACGATCTGGGCCCAGGTGGTCTCGTGGCCCTGGCCCTGGCCCCGCGCGCCGGTCCGGACGATGGCCTTGCCGGTCATGTGAATCTTGAGCTCGGCCGAGTCGAACATCTTGATGCCGAGGATGTCGTACTCACGGCTGTTGCCCGCGCCGAGCGGTTCGGTCATCGTGGAGATGCCGATGCCGAGCAGCCTCCCGTTCGCCTTGGCCTCCTGCTGCTGACGCAGGAAGTCCTCGTAGCCGACGGCCTTCAGGCCGACGTCGAGGCACTTGGTGTACTGGCCCGAGTCAGTCAGGAAGCCAAACGGGGTGCGGTACGGGAACTGGTCATCCTGCACGAAGTTCATCCGCCGGAACTCCGCCTGGTCCATGCCCAGGTCGTCGGCGGCGGCCTGGACCATCCGCTCCTGGAAGAACATCGCCTCGGTGACCCGGAACGAGCACCGGTAGGCGACCCCGCCGGGTGCCTTGTTGCTGTACGTGCCGCGGGCGGTCAGGTGCGCGACCGGGATGTCGTAGGCGGCGAAGGCCGAGTGCATCAGGCCGATCTTGAACTTGCTCGGCTGTGCATCAGCGAAGAACGCACCGTGGTCGGCGTCGGTGTGCATCCGGACGGCCAGGATCTTGCCGTCCTTGCGCAGCGCCATCTCGCCTTCCAGGTACACGTCCCGGGCGAACCCGGTGGAGATCAGGTTGCCCGACTTGTCCTCGATCCACTTCACCGGCCGTTCCAGCAGGATCGAGGCCAGGATGGAACAGACGTACCCGGGATAGATCGGCACCTTGTTGCCGAATCCGCCGCCGATGTCCGGGGAGATGATCCGGATCATCTGCTCGGGCAGTTCGGCCACCAGAGCCACCGCCGCCCGGATGATGTGCGGCGCCTGCGTCGTCATGTACACCGTGAGCTTCGAGCTGGCCCGGTCGTAGTCGGCGATCGACCCGCAGCATTCGATCGGGGACGGGTGCGAGCGCGGGTAGTGCAGCTGGAGCTTGGAAACCGTGTCCGCCTGGGCGAACGCGCGGTCGGTGCCCGCGGAGTCGCCGACCTCCCAGTCGTAGATGACGTTGTCGTGCTGGTTTTCCTTGTCGTCGCGGATCACCGGCGCGCCGTCGGCGACGGCCTGCAGCGGGTTGACGATGACCGGGAGCTGCTCGTACTCCACGACGATCGCCTCGCACGCGTCCTTGGCGATGTACGGGTCATCGGCGATGACGCAGGCCACTTCCTGGCCCTGGAAACGGACCTTGTCCGTGGCCAGCACCGCCTGGGTGTCGTAGGACAGCGTCGGCATCCAGGCCAGGTTGCGGGTGGCCATCATCTCGCCGGTGAGCACCAGGTGCACGCCGGGTATCTCCCACGCCTTGCTCGCGTCGATCGAGATGATCCGCGCGTGCGCCAGCGGGCTGCGCAGAATCTCCATGTGCAGCATGCCGGGCAGGGTGATGTCGTCGGTGTAGTTGCCCTTGCCCCGGATGAAGCGATTGTCTTCAACGCGCTTGCGGCTCGCGCCCAGCCCGCCGATCTTGATCTCGTCCAGTGCCTGCGACATGTGCTTCCTCGCGTCTTGGTCAGCTAGCGCCAGTGTCAGCCGGCGGATTGGGACTTGAGCTTGTCGGCGGCCCACAGCACCGACTTCACGATGTTCTGGTAGCCGGTGCAGCGGCACAGGTTGCCGGACAGGGCCCAGCGCACGTCTTCCTCGCTGGGATCCGGGTTGTCATCCAGGAGTGCCTTGGCGGCCATCATCATGCCGGGTGTGCAGAACCCGCACTGCAGCCCGTGCTCTTCCTTGAAGCCCTCCTGCAGCGGGTGCAGTTCGCTGGCGGTGGCCAGGCCCTCAACCGTGCTGATCTCGCGCCCGTCCACCTGCACGGCCAGCATGGTGCAGGACTTCACGGCCCGCCCATCCACCAGCACGGTGCACGCGCCGCAGTTGGTCGTGTCGCAGCCCATGTGCGTGCCGGTGAGCCCGAGCCCCCTGCGGATGAGGTGCGACAGCAGCAGCCGGGGCTCAACCTCGGCGATCTTCTTCGCGCCGTTGACGGTGAACTTGATCCGGCGTACTGGGACGTCGCTGGTCGCCTCGCCCGGGTCGTCATAGACGGTCGTCATGTCAGGCTGCCCTTTCCGCGGCGGTGTCGGTGCGGCTCAGCAGGCGCACGACGAAAGTGCGCACCATATGCCGCTTGTATTCCGCGCTGCCACGATGGTCGGTCTTGGGCCGGGAGGCATCAGCGGCGAGTCCGGCGGCCTGCTCGATGGCCTGCGCCGACAACGGCTTCCCGACCAGGGCTTCCCGCGCCGCGACCGCGTCGATGGTGGAGCCGCCCACTCCGGTCAGGGCGATTCCCGCCCTGACCACAGTCTCGCCGGAGGTCTCCAGGGCCACCGCGACGCCAACCGTCGCGAAGTCGCCCACCCGGCGTTCCAGCTTGAGGTAGCCGCCGGTGCGGGCCCCCTTCGGGGGCGGGATGAAGGCTTCGACGGCGATCTCGTCCGGCTCCAGGACGTTCTGGAAAGGCCCGGTGACAAAGTCCGCGACCGGGATGGTCCGCCGGCCGCCTGGTCCGTGGGCGATGACCGAGCCGCCGAGGGCCAGTACCACCGAGGCCCAGTCGCCTTGCGGATCGGCGTGGCAGAGCGATCCGACCAGGGTGCCGCGGTTGCGCACGATCGGATCGGCGATCAGCGGGGCCGCCGCGGTCATGGTGGGCTGGGTGCTGGAGAGCAGGGACGAGCGCTCCAAGTCCACGTGGCGGCACAGGGCGCCGATGCGCAGCGTGCCATCCGGATCCGCCCGATGGTAGGCGAGCCCGGGCAGGTTGTTGATGTCGACGATGAGTTCCGGCGACGCGAAGCGCAGCTTCATCAGCGGGACCAGGCTCTGGCCGCCGGCCAGCACCTTGGCCTCGTCCCCGCCCTCGCGCAGCAGTGTGATCGCCTCGTCAAGCGAATGCGGTGCCTCGTAGCGGAACCGAGACGGATACATACGGGTCCTCCAGTGTCCTGTCTGGACGTCAGTGTCCGGCCTGGACTTCGAAGCCGCAGGTCAGCGCTCGTCGGAAAGACTGGGATCGGGCTATGGCCGTTCTTCGGGCCCGAGCGGCTCGGGTCCGGGCCCGACCTGCTCGGGCGCGGCCAGTTCGGGCTGCGGCCGGGCAGGTATCCCTTCCGGGTCAGCCACGGCCACCGGAAGCGAGTCTTCCTCGGGGTCCGGGCGCGGCTCCTGGTGTGGCGGCCACGGCCCGGCGACGGGCTGACCAGCGATCTTGAGGTAGTCCATCAACTCCGGCCAAGCCCAGACGGTCGGGCTCTTCCCGGTCTTTGGTGCATGCTCGACCAGTTCGTACAGGCGCGGATTTCCTTGGCTGTGGCCGCTGGACTCTATCCGCATGCCGCACGCTCCTGCCGTTGGACGGGCCCAGGGGGCGCCGACACTTGTGATGAGAACCACATAATCCGCATAATCCGCCCGCCCTGACCGACCCGCAAGGCGCGAATAAGCTCTTGCTTAAGTCGGGCCCAACAGCCCGTGGCCTGCGGCTCCACTCAGTATGCGCGCTTTGCGAAGCCGATCAGCCTGTAGGGGCTTAACTCCAGATTGTGACATAGACGGGTGGCCGGAACCGTGAGGGCGGCACGCCAGCCGCTGGCGAGCGCATCAGCTGCATGGCCTCCGGGGTGCTGAGGAAGCGCCGCAGCGCGCTCGCGGCCATGCTGCGGTGCTGGCGCTCCAGCAAGGTGGCATGCCAGCAGGCGTCAACCCGCGATCCGGGCAGGTCGACCAGGGAGAGCTCACCCCGGCGCAGTTGCTGGGTGACGAGGTGCTCGACCGCTGGCGCCACCCCGGCCCCATCCGCCGCCGCAGCCCAGGCGGCGGTCTGGTTGGGGAACACTCCGATCCTGTTCTCCGGTATCCGCAGCTTGGCCAGCAACTGGCCGGTGTCGCTGCCGGGGTCGGTGCCCGACGGATCGACCAGCCACCGCCACTGACGGGCGTTGCCGCGCAGCCGGGACTGCCCGGCGGTGACCACGACCAGGCGGTACCGGAAGATCGGCTCGCTCACCACGGGGAGGGCCGGGTCGCGGGTCGCGCTGGGGCCGATGGCCACGTCGGCCAGCCGGTTGGCGACCAGCACGGCCATCTCGTTGCTGACCGCCACGCCGGCCGACACTTCGACGGAGCCCGCGAAGCGCCGGGTGAACGCCTCCATCAGCGGGCTGACCACGAATTCGGCGATCGTGGAGGTGGCCACCACCCGCATCTGCTCCGGGGCGCCCTGTGCGGCACGCACCGCGGCATGAGCCTCCGCGCCGAGCACGACGATCTGCGACGCGGTGGCCAGCAGCCTGGACCCGCCCGCGGTCAGCGTCATCCCCGCGGGTCCGCGGCTGACTAGCTGGTCGCCGAGGTGCTGCCGGAGGGCGGTCAGCGCCTGCGACACCGCCGGCTCACTGACGCCGAGTGCGTTCGCGGCCGCGGTAACCGAGCCGAGCCGGGCGACCAGGACAAACGCGTTGAGCTGGGTAAGGGTCATGGCAGTCCTAATTTACGTGCAATTTACCCAGCTGGGCATTGTCCGAGGTTGCGGCGAAACGGCGGCCGTCGTCGGCCTGGCGTCAGCAGCCACCCGCCGGTCCTCGTTCCCGGCCGTCGCCGTCGCCCTGATCCCCTCGTAAACTCGTGGCGAACCGCGAGGGAGGCGTATTGCAGGTTCCGGCGTACGTCGAGTACGAGAAGGCAACCAGCGTCGAGCATGCGCTGGCCCTGCTGGCCCGATTCGGTCCCGAGGCCCGCATTCTGGCTGGTGGGCACAGCCTGATCCCGATGATGAAGCTCCGGATCGCGCAGCCGGAGACGTTGATCGACATCAACGGGCTCAGTGAGCTCTCTTACATCAAGGTGACCGATGGCGAGCTGCGGATCGGCGCGATGACCCGGCACGCGCAACTGCTTGACTCGGCGGTGGCGGGGAAGCACTTCGCCATCCTGCATGACGCCGAGAAGGTGATCGCTGACCCGATCGTCCGCAACTGGGGCACCGTCGGCGGCTCGCTCTGCCAGGCTGACCCGTCGGAGGACCTGTCCGCGACGTTCGCCGCGCTGAAGGCGACCATGGTCATCCAGGATCCGGCGGGCAGCAGGACGGTGCCCGCCCGCGAGTTCCACACCGGGCCTTACGAGACCGTGGTGGCGCCCGGCGAGCTGTTGACCGAGATCAGGATCGCGATCAGGCCGGGCGGCGGCAGCAGCTATGAGAAGGTGGGCCGCCGGGTCGGCGACTGGCCGGTCGGCGCGGCTGGCGCGGCTATCTGGCTGGCCGGTGCCACTATCGCGGAGGCGGGCGTCGGCCTCACCGCCGTCGGCGCGCAGCACTTCTCCGCGGCTGAGGCTGAGGAGTTCCTGCGCGGGGCGCCCGCCACCGAGGCGAGCTTCGCCCGGGCCGGTGAGATCGCGGCCGAGCATTGCCGGCCCAGCTCGGATCAGCGTGGCCCGGCCGACTACAAGAGGCATCTCGCCCAGGAGCTCACTGTGCGGGCGCTGCGCAAGGCGCTGCGCCGGGCCCGGCCGCAGGACGCCTGACATGCAGATCACCGTCAACGTCAACGGCGCCGAGTACACCCGGGAGGTCGAGGCGCGGTTGCTGCTGATTCACTTCCTGCGCGACGAGCTGCGGCTGACCGGCTCGCACTGGGGCTGTGATACGTCCAATTGCGGAGCCTGCGTGGTCTGGCTGGACGACACCCCGGTCAAATCGTGCACGGTGCTCACCGCCATGGCGGACGGGCACGAGGTGCGCACCGTGGAAGATCTCGAACGCGATGGCGTGCTTGATCCGATCCAGCAGGGCTTCGCGGAGTGCCATGGGCTGCAGTGCGGGTTCTGCACGCCGGGGATGATGCTGACCGCCCGGTGGCTGCTGGATCGCGTCCCGGACCCGTCCACCGAGGAGATCCGGGAAGCGTTGTCCGGGCAGATCTGCCGGTGCACCGGCTACGAGAACATCGTGCGGTCCGTCCGCTGGGCCGCGGAGCATGCGGATGCGGACCAGCGCCTGGACCACGATTCGGGCGAGGACGGCAGCAACCAGGCCGAGCATGACGGCGGGCCCGGATGACCGCTACCAGCGGGCGCGGGATGAACGGCGCATACGGGCCGATGCTCCGCAAGGAGGACGCCCGCTTCATCCGCGGTAAGGGCACCTTCGTCGATGACATTCACCTGCCCGGGATGCTGCATGGTGCGATCCTGCGCAGCCCACTGGCGCACGCCAGGATCGTCTCGATCGACGTCGCAGCCGCCGAGGCCCACCCCAAGGTCAAGGCCGTCATCACGGGGCGCCTGCTGGAGGGCCGCAAACTGGCCTGGATGCCCACGTTGTCGCATGATGTCCAGGCGGTCCTGGCCACCGACAAGGTGCGCTTCCAGGGCCAGGAGGTCGCCTTTGTCGTCGCTGAGGACAGGTACTCCGCCCGCGACGCGCTGGAACTGATCAATGTCGAGTACGAGCGGCTGCCGGTGGTGATCGACGCCACGAAGGCGTTGGATCATGGCGCCCCGGTGATCCGCGATGACGTGGCCGGTAAGCAGGACAACCACATCTTCGACTGGGCGGCCGGAGACAAGGCGGCGACCGATGCGGTCTTTGCCGCGGCGGATGTCGTGGTAGCCCAGGACATGCTCTACCCGCGCTCGCATCCGGCTCCGCTGGAGACCTGCGGCACGGTGGCCGATATGGACACGGTCAGCGGGAAGCTGACGGTCTGGTCCACGTCACAGGCGCCGCACGCGCACCGCACCCTGTACGCGCTCGTCGCCGCCCTTCCCGAGCACAAGATCCGGATTGTTTCTCCCGACATTGGCGGCGGATTTGGCAACAAGGTCCCCATCTACCCGGGATACCTGTGCGCTGTCATCGGCTCCATCCTGACTGGCAGGCCGGTCAAATGGGTCGAGGACCGGTCCGAGAACCTGATGTCCACCTCGTTCGCGCGGGACTACCACATGCACGGCGAGATCGCCGCGACGCGGGAGGGCAGGATCCTGGGCCTGCGGGCCACTGTGCTGGCCGACCATGGCGCGTTCAATGGTTCCGCGCAGCCATCGAAGTTCCCCGCCGGGTTCTTCCATATCTTCACCGGCTCTTACGACCTGCAGGCCGCGCATTGCCAGGTCACTGGGGTGTACACGAACAAGGCGCCGGGCGGCGTCGCCTATGCGTGCTCGTTCCGGGTGACTGAGGCGGTCTACCTCGTCGAGCGCCTGGTCGATGTGCTCGCCCTGGAACTGGAGGCCGATCCCGCGGAGCTCCGGATGAAGAACCTGCTCCGGCCGGAGCAGTTCCCGTACACCACGCCGACCGGCTGGGAGTACGACTCCGGGAACTACGCGCACACCCTGCAGGTGGCCCTGGATCTCGCCGGGTACGCCGACCTGCGCCGTGAGCAGCAGGAGAAACGCGTTCGCGGCGAGCTGATGGGAATCGGGATCAGCTTTTTCACCGAGGGCGTCGGCGCGGGCCCGCGCAAGCACATGGACATCCTCGGCATGGGCATGGCCGACGGCGCGGACCTGCGGGTGCACCCGACCGGCACGGCGGTCCTCGGGATCTCCTGCCAGACCCAGGGGCAGGGCCACGAGACCACCTTCGCCCAGATCGTGGCACAGGAACTGGGCATCTCCCCCGACGATGTGGAAGTTGTGCACGGCGACACCGACCGCACCCCGTTCGGCCTCGGTACCTACGGCTCCCGGTCCACACCCGTCTCGGGGGCGGCCGCGGCCGTCGTGGCCCGCAAGGTACGCGAACGTGCCCGCATCGTGGCGGCGGCGATGCTGGAGGCGTCCCCCGACGACCTGGAATGGGATAACGGCCGGTGGCAGGTCCGTGGCGACCCCGAACAGGGCAGGACCATCGCGGAAATCGCCATGGCGGCACACTCGGCGCTGGAACTGCCCGAGGGGATCGAGGGGCACCTGGACGCGGAAGCCGTTTACAACCCGCCGAACCTCACCTATCCCTACGGCGCCTATATCTGCGTGGCCGACGTCGACCCCGGGACCGGTCAGGTAGCGCTGCGCCGATTCATCGCGGTGGACGACTGCGGGGTCCGGATCAACCCGATGATCGTGGAGGGCCAGATCCACGGCGGCCTGGCGGACGGGGTGGGCATGGCCCTGATGCAGGTGATCGCGTTTGATGAGGACGGCAACTGCCTGGGCGGCTCGTTCATGGACTACCTGCTGCCCACCTCGATGGAATGCCCTTCCTGGGAACTCGGCGAGACGGTGACCCCGTGCCCGCACCACCCGATCGGGGCCAAGGGTGTCGGGGAGTCGGCCACCGTTGGCTCGCCCGCCGCGGTGGTCAACGCGGTCATCGACGCCCTGAAGCCCTTCGGGGTCCGGCACGCCGATATGCCGCTTACCCCGGCTAACGTGTGGTGCGCCATCCAGGGCCACCCGCTGCGGACCGACCTGGCCATACCATGAGTGGGGCTCGTGGTGATCTAGGGATGGCCCGTGGGGATCTAGGCCCGTGGGGATCTAGGGATGAACAGCAGTGGCCCAGGGATGGACAGCGGTGACCCAGGGATGAGTGATCTCGCGCAGCGGCTGCCCGACGTCGGCACGCTCCTTGACGCCCTCGAATCGGCCGATTACCTGGCCGATGAGCCACTCGGCACGGCCCTGTTCCTGGCCGCCCGGATGGCCCAGCCGATCCTGCTTGAAGGTGAGCCGGGGGTCGGCAAGACCGAGGCGGCCAAGGCGCTTGCCCATGTCCTCGACACGCCGCTGATCCGGCTCCAGTGCTACGAGGGCCTCACTGCGGCCGAGGCGCTCTACGAATGGAACTACCCGCGCCAGTTGCTGGCGATCAGGTTGGCCGAGTCGAGGGGTGAGACCCTGCGTGACGCCGATCTGTTCAGCGAGGAATACCTGCTGGCCCGCCCGCTGCTGGCCGCGCTCGATCATCCGGGCCCACGCCCGGCGGTGCTGCTGATCGATGAGGTGGACCGAGGGGACGACGAGTTCGAGGCGTTCCTTTTCGAGCTTCTCGCGGAGTCCGCGGTCACCATCCCGGAACTCGGCACCAGGCGGGCCGTGTTCCCGCCCGTCGTAGTGCTGACCTCCAACCGCACCCGCGATCTGCACGACGCGCTCAAGCGGCGCTGCCTCTATCACTGGATCGAGTACCCGGACGTGGAGCGGGTCGCCGCGATCATCCGGCGCCGGGTGCCCGCCGCCGCTGGCCCGCTCGCCGGGCAGGTAGCGCGGGGCGTGGCCCGGTTGCGCGGCCTGGACCTGGCCAAGCCGCCGGGGGTCGCGGAAGCGATCAGCTGGGCCGAGGCGCTGGGTGTGCTGGGAGCCGTCGGCCTCGACGAGGCGTCCGCGGCCCGGACGGTGGGCGCGGTGATCAAGTACGAGGAAGACCTCCAGGCGGTCCGGCTGGCTGGATTGACCCCCGTGGCCAGCCATGCCGCGGCCAGCAACGCGGCGGGCAGCAACGCCGCAGCCGGTGATGATGACTGAGGATCGAGGTCGCGCCGCCGCGCGGTTCGGTACTGCGTCTGGCCCCGGCCGGCCGGACCAGGCGTGGTCGTTTGGCGGGTGATGATGACTGAGGATCTGGCCCGCAGCGCCGCGCGGTTCGGTGCCGCGTTGCGCGAGGCTGGGGTGCCGGCCGACCCGGCCCGGTGCGAGCGTTTCGCCCGGGCCGTGATCGTCGCGCGGCCGGCTACCCAGCGTGAGTTGTACCTGTGTGCGCTGGCGACGCTGGTCTCCGGGCATTCACAGGTGGAAACCCTGGCCCGGGTCTTCAACGCGATGTTCGGCGGTCTGGCCGACCCGGTAGAGACACGGAGCGATCCGCAAGCGCTCCCGTTGCGCGGGGAAAGCTTCCGGCCAGCGGCGGACGACATTCTCGCGGCGGCTGCCCGCGCGGCCAAGGCGCATGACGGCGAGCCGGGCGATGCGCAGCCGCAGCAGGGTCAGCCGCCGGCCGCGGAGCAGCGCGCCAGTTCGCTGCAGCCAGGTGAACACGATGACGCGGAGTCGGCCGCCGACGCGGCAGCCGGGCTCCCCATGCTGGCCAGCGGAGCGGAACGCCTGGCGGGCACCGATTTCGCCGAATTGACGCCGGAGGAATTGCTGACGCTGGCCGGTCTGATGCGCAAACTCACGCTGGCCGTGCCGCTCCGCCGGTCTCGCCGCCACCAGCCCACTGCGCATGGCAAACGGACAGACCTGCGGGCCACGCTGCGCCAGGCGCGGCGGACCGGGGGCGACCCGCTGCGGCTAGCCCGGCGGGCGCCGTCCCGGCAGCCCCGCCGGCTGGTCGTGCTGTGCGACATCTCGGGTTCGATGGAGCCGTATGCGCGGGCCATGCTGCAGCTGCTGTACTGCGCGGCGGGCGGGGCGCAAGCGGAGGTATTCACTTTCGCTACCAGGCTCACCAGGCTGACCGGCACGCTCGCACACATCCGCCCGGAACTGGCCCTGCAGCGGGCGGGCCAGACCGCGCCCGACTGGCTGGGCGGGACGCGCATCGGCGCCTCGATCAAGGAGTTCAACGACACTCGTGGCCGGGCCGGCCTAGCCCGCGGCGCAGTCATCGTCATCATCTCAGACGGGTGGGACACCGGCGATCCCGCGCTGCTCCGCCGCGAGATGGAACGGCTTTCCCGGGTGGCCTACCGGATCGTATGGGTGAACCCGCGGACCAAGAGCGATCAGTACCAGCCGCTGGCCGGCGGCATGGCGGCCGCCTGGCCGTACTGCGACGCTGTGGTCAGCGCGCATACCCTGCATGCGCTCGGCGAACTCACCGACGCGCTGGCCCACCCGGCGCGCCGTCGCTCGCGAGTCCCGGGCCGGGATCTGGCCCAGGCCGCCCCTTAGGCCCGTCACCCCGGACGGCCGCTCGCCGCCTGGATCACCGCCCGCACTCGCCAAGATCCACGGGGCGCACCCCAGCGACCCAAAGGATTGCTAGTAGTCGTCATCATCCGGGACGTGCATCCAATCCCGGCCGGGATCGGTCACCACAGACAGGGGCCTGGTCTGGGTTCTGGGGGATGCACCAGGCGACCGGGACGGCGTCACCGCGGGGAATGGCCGGGTTGGCAGCGAGATAATCGCTTCCAGGGTGGCCAGCCGGCGCAAGAACGCGTAGGCGAACCAGGTCGGCGCCCACAGGATGCTGCGCCAGTACCCGTACTTGATGGCCAGCGGCAGGCTGATGGCCAGCGGCAGCGTCCCGCCGAGCACGTACAGCAGGGCGAGGATCGCCACGCTGTGCCGGTAGCCGGGGTGGGTGAGCACCAGTTCCACCAGGAAGATGGGGGCGACCAGGCCAGCTTCGGCGGAGAACCACGAGAAGCCCCGGCGCAGCGTCCAGAACCAGACCCGCGGTCCGGCCGATCCGCAGCGGAACGGCAGGTGCCTGGCAAAGACATGAAAGCCACCCCGCGCCCACCGGGTTCGCTGTTCGACGAACTCCCCGGCGGAGCGCGGCACGTCCTCATAGGACCGGATTCGTGGATCGACGACCACTCGGTAGCCGAGCCGTCCGATCTGCATGGTCAGATCCGCGTCTTCACCGTTCATCCCGATGGGAAACCCGCCCGCTGCCTTCGCGGGCCCGAGCCGGAACGCCGTGAACGTGCCGGGTATGACGACGATCCCATCGACCATGCTCTGCCCGAGCCGGGCAAAGCGGAACTGGAACAGGGTCTCCAAGGCGCGCAGCCGGTGGAACCAGGTGACGGTGTCGGTGCGGGGTTCCTCCATGGCTCCCACACTGCCGATGTCCGGATCCCGGAACCAGGGCACGGAGTACTCCAGCGCGCGGCGGCCCATCACGCAGTCGGCGTCGATGCGGATGATGATCTCGGCCTCGGCGATGGCCAGCCCCCGGTTCAGCGCGGTGGCCTGGCCCGCGTTCGGGGCGCTGATGACCTCCCCCCTGGCGTGCCGCATGCGCGCGATCGCGCGCAGGGCGACCTGCGCAGTGTTATCGACCGATCCGTCGTTGGAGACCATGACCCGCACCGGGCCGCCATAGCGTGCCGCGGCGAGGTCGACCGAACGCAGCAGCCGGGTGATGTTCTCCTCCTCGTTGTAGGCGGGCACGATGACATCAACGGGCGGCCGGTCGGGACCTGGGCTTGGCAGCCTGCGGTTCGTCCACCACAGGGCCCACAGCGGGGCGAAGATGAGCACGAACAACAGGCTCAGGGTGTAAATGGGCAGGAAGTTCCGCCAGGTCGCGGTCAGCGTGGACCGGTCGGATATGAACGCATACCCCGCGATCATCGTGGCGATGACTGTGATCAGCGCGCAGGCCGCCAGGATGCTGTCCCAGCCGCTTCGGTGCCGGCTGACCGGGACCGTGGTCGACCGCGGCAGCACGAAGGACGTGAACGTCAGGCGCATGATCACCAGTCCGCCGACGAACAGGTTGGCCAGGGTTGCCTCGACGCTGAACGGGGCGGCCGGCATCCTGGTCGCGATGCCGACGGTGATCAGGGACACGTGGGTGAGCAGCATCAGGGCGAGGTAGAGCAGGGCGTGCGCCAATGCCGCGACGCGCCGCGCCGGGCTGGCCCGGATGACCAGCGCGATCCCGGAGATGTAGGCGACCGCGAAGAACACGCTGGCCGGCCGCAGTCGTGCGACATAGGCGTTCACCATGGCGGGACTGTGCGTGAGAGCCACCGCCGCGCTGTTCACCGCGTGTGCGTACAGGCCGGGCAGTGAGGGGTGCTGCCAGCCGAGGAACACCAGCCCGAGCGTGGCCACGAGGGCCAGGAAGACCCAGGTGCGCGGGCGGCGGGGCGGTGTGCGGACATGCCGGGGGATGATGACGTCCGTGCGCCCGTCGCCGCGATCATCGGCGCTGTCAGTGAAAAAAGGCAGTACTGTTCCCCCCAGCAATGCCAAAAGCAGCACAGCCGCAAGCGCTTGCAGCGCTACTTCCAAGGCTCCCCCCAACGGCTTGATGAGTCGGGAGAGTGAACCTACCAGGCATGATCGTGTCGAGGTAAATGATTGACAGATGCCATGTCCAGAATTGACGTATCAGGCCGCTGGCCGAGACTCTCCGGTCATGCCGCGGGTACCGGGAGCTCGCCTGGGCACTAGGCGGGCACCTGCTTGGCGCCGACCCCGGTCGCGACGGATCCAGTCATGTTTTCCCTGGTAGGACGGGTATATCTGAGGTCGTGGCGCAGGGTGTGCCGTTGCCTCCGGCCGCAGGCCTGGACGCCGGGAACAAGCGACCGCGCCGCCTCTATCACGGCGCTATTACGGAATAATTAAGCAATCTTTGATGCCTGATATTGGCGGCGGCCGACATGTTAGAATCGCCTCGCACAAATGTAGCACTTACCGCGCCCCCCGGGCAGTCAAAATAATAGCCGAATATTGCGCTGCTCCGGCCGTACATTGGTGAGCCAGGCCGTAGTGAGCCAGGCCGTGAGGGACCGCACTGCGGCGGACCTGGACAGCGTATATCGAAGGATGGAAGGGGATGGGACTCGCGCGATGGTGCCCGGGAGATCCCTGGGGACCACGGCGGGAGTATTCAGCCCACGTGGGCAGCTGACCGTTGGCGGTGAACCGAGATGAGCTTGTCCCTGATCCAGCCTGAACCCGACGAGTCTCCTGATCCCGCGTTCTGGGGGGACGCCGAGCACCGCCCGCGTGTCTGGAGTCATTCCCATCAGGAGAGTTCCGGGCCCCCGGCCCGGCCGGGACGGCCGGGGTGGTCAGCTCTGGTTCGCTGGGCTGACTGGCCAGCGCGCCGGGGCAACGAGTGGCTGCGCAGGCAGCACATCACCCGCCAGCAGCAGGCCGTGGCCATGCTGATGGCGGCGGCCTGCCTCGGCGGCGCCGCCTGGTATGTGGCCGGGGTCGCTGCGAATGACGGCCGCTCGTTCACCGGCGCCGTGTCGGGCAACGGCGTCATCAGCCTCAATTTCGGCCGAGCCGGGCAGGTCGCGAAGGTCTCCGCGCACGTCGGCCAGGAGGTCAGGAAGGGCCAGGTGCTCGCGACCGAGGTGACCGCCGCCGCCAGGGCTGTCGTGGCCGCCGATGAGGCGGCCATCCAAGCTGACCAGGCGACCGTGGCCCAGGTCTATCAGCAGTCGTCCGTGCAGAGCGGGGTAGACCTGGCCGCGGCGCAGGCGAAGCTGGCGAAGGACAAGGCACAGCTCGCGGTTGAGCAGGCCGCGGTAGCCGGGATGCGGATCGTGGCTCCGATGGGCGGCACGGTGATCGCCGTCAACGGCCAGCCGGGCGAAACGGTGACCGCCGGGGGGGTCAGGGATTTCGCGGCCCAGTCACAGGGATCCGGAGCGCTGCAGCAGCCAGCCGGTTCCCAGGGATCTCAGCCCGGCGTCACGTCCCCAGCGGCCGTGCCAGTGATCATGTTGCGCACGTCGAGAAACTGGCAGGTCGAAATGGTCGTCCCGCAGAACTCGACATTTGCCGTCAAGCCGGGCCACGGTGTCACCATCGATGTGCCCGCGGATCACCTCAGAGGTGTGCACGGGCGGATCGAGAGCCTGCTGCCCACGCCGGTGCGCACGTCACAAGGCGTCGGCTACCAGGTGCTGATCACCGTCCTCGGCCAGCACTCCGTCCCGCCGCTCAATGGCATGCAGGCCAACGTCCAGCTGGGTTCGTGACTGCCGTAGCGGTCCGCCAGGCGTGGACCGCGGCGATAACGGCGGCCGTCGTTGGCTGCCTTGTGGCCGGCTGTACTGCGCACGCCACCGGGGACGCGGCCGCACCGGGCGACGGCAGCCACGCCTCAGCCGGCCGGACCGCCGGCGCGGCATCCGCAGGGTCGCCGAGCAGGCCAGTCTGGCTGCTGACCAGGTCGGCCCTGGCCGAGATGGTCGCCGACCCCGCCATTGCGGCCGGGCTGCGACGCTCACGGGTATACCAGCTCCTGCAACCCGGCCAGCAGCCACTGGCCGGGACCAATTCTGTGCCGGTGGTGACCTTCTCCGCGGTTGCGGCACTGCAGGACGCGATAACCCGGGGACAGCTTCCCGCGGGCACGCGTGCTGTTCTCTACGACCCGGAAGTCTGGCCCGTCACCCCCGTTGCCGAGCAGCGCCGGCCGGTGCAGGCCGCGAAGCGCGCCGCTCAGCTGGCCCACACCCACGGCCTGCAGTTCATCGTCGCGCCGGCGCTCAACCTGGTGACGGTGGCAGCCGGGTCGACCGCTCCGCGCTGGCGGCAGTTCCTCGACCTGCGCCTGGCGGCCGCCTTCGCCCCGGTCGCCGATGTCATCGAGTTGCAGGCGCAGAGCCTTGAGCGCAGCAGCTCCACCTACGCCCAATTCGTCCGGGCTGCCGCGCGGCAGGCTCAGGCGGCTAATCCGCGGGTGACCGTGCTCGCCGGGCTTTCCGCGAACCCGCCCGGTGCCCGGGTCGACGCAGGGCAGCTAACGGCGGCGATCCGGGCCACCCGGGCGGCCGTGGATGGATACTGGCTCAACATTCCCGGCCGCGGTCTGCGCTGCCCGACCTGCAATCCCGCCCAGCCCGGCGTCGGCCGACAGGCGCTGCGGGAGGTTATGTGAGCGGCCCGGGAGGTTAGGTGGACAGGCCGGCAGGTTACGTGGACAGCAATGTCCCTGGGCCAGGACCACGCGGCCCGGCCTGCCGCGCGGCCCGGCCGGACACCGGCGTCCAAGTGCTGCGGGAGGTCAGGTGAGTAGGAAAACGCGTTGATTTACACCGGGGTCGCGGGACTATTGTCGGCCATGGCGGCAGAGCCGGGGAGAGGGGCCAGCGGTGGGTCACGTCGAGGTGGCGCACCTGGGCCATGTGCTACCCGATGGCCAGGTGCTGCTGGACGACGCCTCTTTCCGGGTGGGTGAGGGCACGAAGGCGGCGCTGGTCGGCCCCAACGGTGCGGGCAAGACAACCTTGATCCGGCTCATCGCCGGCGACCTCACACCGCAGTCCGGAACGGTCAGCAGCAGCGGCGGCCTGGGTGTGATGCGCCAGTTTGTCGGCAGCATCAACGATAAATCGCAGGTCCGCGACCTGCTCGTGTCCGTCGCACCGCCCCGGGTGCGAGACGCGGCGGCGCGCCTTGACGCCGCCGAGCTGGTCATGATGGACCGGGACGACGAGCCCGCGCAGCTGCGTTACGCGGCCGCGCTCGCTGAGTGGGGCGATGCGGGCGGCTACGACGCCGAGGTCCTCTGGGACGCATGCTGCGTGGCCGCCCTTGGTGTCAGTTACGACAGATGCCGCTGGCGGGACCTCGCCACCTTGTCCGGCGGCGAGCAGAAGCGCCTCGTCCTGGAAGCGTTGTTGCGTGGGCCGGCTGAGGTGCTGCTCCTCGACGAACCAGACAACTACCTGGACGTCCCCGGCAAGCAGTGGCTCGAGCAGCAGCTGGCTGACACACCGAAGACCGTGCTCCTGGTCAGCCACGACCGGGAGCTGCTCGCGAACAGCGCACAGCGCATCGTCACCGTCGAAGACGGCAGCGTCTGGGTGCACGGCGGTGGGTTCGCCAGTTATGCTCAGGCCCGGCGCGACCGCAACGACCGCCTCGACGAGCTGCGCCGCCGCTGGGACGAGGAGCACGAGAAGCTCAAGCAGCTGGTGCGGATGTACCGGCAGAAGGCGTCCTACAACGACGCTATGGCCTCACGCCTCCACGCGGCAGAAACCCGGCTGCGCCGGTTCGAGGAAGCTGGCCCGCCCGAGCTGGCCCCCCGGGACCAGGACATCCGGATGCGGCTGCGCGGCGGCCGGACCGGCAAGCGGGCGGTGATCTGCGAGAAGCTGGAGCTGACCGGCCTGATGCAGCCGTTCGATCTGGAGGTCTGGTACGGCGAGCGGGTTGCCGTGCTCGGCTCCAACGGCTCAGGGAAGTCATTCTTCCTGCGGCTGCTCGGCGGCGAGGACGTACCGCATGACGGGGTGGCACGGCTCGGGGCGCGCGTGGTGCCCGGGTTGTTCGCGCAGACCCACACCCGCCCCGATCTGGCCGGCCGGTGGCCAGAGGAAATCCTCATGACCGAGCACGCCTTGCTGCGTAACGAAGCCATGGCCGCGCTCTCCCGGTACGAACTCGCGCAGTGCGCACGTCAGCCGTTTGGCTCAATGTCCGGAGGGCAGCAGGCGCGGCTGCAAATCCTGCTGCTGGAGCTGGCCGGCTGCACCCTGCTCTTGCTCGATGAGCCAACCGACAACCTCGATCTGGCCAGCGCCGAAGCGCTGCAGGAGGGTCTTGAGTCCTACCAGGGCACGGTGCTGGCGGTCACCCACGATCGCTGGTTCGCCCGGTCGTTCGACCGATTTGTGGTGTTCGGGGGCACCGGGACCGTTTACGAATCCGACGGTCCGGTGTGGGACGAGACTCGCGTGGCCAGGCCCCGTTGATGAGTGCGCTGCTAGGCTGCATGGAGCGTTAGGGAGCCCGGCAGTCCCTCCTGTGCTCAGGGCTCCGCGGTAGCCGATGTGAAGGGGTCCTCACGGTGAAGAAGCTTCTTCTGCTAGCCCTCGCCGGGCTTGGCGTGTTCGCTGTCTGGAGGAAGGTCCAGGCCGATCGCGCGGAGCTCGACTTGTGGACTGAGGCCACCACCAGCGACGACTGACGCCCCGGTAAGTCCATTGGGGGCCACAGACGGGGGCGATCAGGTACGGGGCGTGCCGCCGGTTTCGGTGGTGTGCTGCGGCCTGATCGGAATCACCGCTGACGACGGCGGAATCCTAGAACGGTCATTCACCGAGGCGTTCGCCACCCAGGGCATCGTTCCCGGCACGGCGGCGTACGCCCGGAGCATGGTCCGGGTGCACCAATCGCGGGGGCAGTCGGCGGTCGACGTGTTCCGCAGCCTGTTCCCGGACGCACCTGGCCGGGCGGAAGCGGCTACCCTCGCCTTTGACCGGTCATACCGGTCATCCGTTGATCGCTCCGGCTTGGCGCCGATGCCCGGCGCGGAGCAGGCGATCACCGAAATCCGAGCTGGCGGAGCGCGGGTCTGCCTGGTCACCGGTCTGTCCAAGGGCCTGCTCGGCTTGGTGCTCGACACACTTGGCTGGTGGCGCCGGGTCGACCTCGTGCTATGCCCCGAGGACGTCCCGCGGGGGTGCCCGTGGCCTGACCTGATGCTGACCGCCATGCTCCGGCTCGGCGTGACCGATGTCCGTGATGCGGTGTTCGCCGACGGCACGGAGAGCGGAATCCTGTGCGGCAAACGGTCAGGGGCCGGGATCGTCGCAGGAATCCTGACCGGCGGGCACACGGCTGGACGACTGCAAGGGGCGGGCGCGACGCACCTGCTGGACAGCATCGCCGAGTTGCCTGCCCTGCTCGCCGGCCAGGCCGAGGCGGACCGGCAGTCATCCGCAGCTACCGCAGCCGGTTCCACGGCGGCGCTGCCCTGACCGGCAGCACGGGTAGGCTTGCGTTCTGGTCGCACGTCGCTCGCTTCGCGAGCGGTCGCCCGTGCGCGTTGGGGCTATAGCTCAGCTGGAAGAGCACCTGCTTTGCAAGCAGGGGGTCAGGGGTTCGAGTCCCCTTAGCTCCACTCGCCGATTTCTGGTATCTGGCCAGGTCAGAAGCTCTCAGAACTGGTTCCACTCTAAGCGCCTGGGTGATGCTTTCTGGGCGCTTGGGAGGAATTTGGGAGATCGACTTCTCCGTATCTCCCGGTGTCGGCGGCTCCTGGGGCCTGTGCTGCGGTACCGCCGAGTGCGTTGACTCCTTCGTCTTCTACCGTCGTGTGCAGGGGAAGGAGACCGCGGATGGGGTCGCTGATCGAGGAACTCAGGCGCAGGGAAGAGGCTGGCCGGGCTGAGGCGGACCGGCTGCGCGCCCGACACCGAGGACTGGGAGATCATGGCCACCGCGTGGCTGCTTGACCTCATCCCCGAATACCGCCGGTCAGAGCTAGTCCCTCCGCACGTGATCGACGAAGCACTCCGGGACGGCCGCGCATAGGGAAGGCGACTGGCCGCCACCGCGCGTGCGGTCGACCTGGTCGGCCGCACCGCAGGAGGCCATCCCAACCTGTCGCCCTCTCAGAAGTTCCAGGCGGCCTGGATCGGTGCGGCTTCGCGTTCCGCCTGCCGCTTGCCGATCTGGAAAGCCTGGATGGCGAAGTTCGGGTCCATAAGATTCGCCGGAGCCTCGACGTGGCTGAAATCGGGTTCGACCGCTACCAGCCGTCTGGTTTCGCGCAACTGTGCCAATTCAGCGTCCGCCGTGGCCTCGGAGAAGGCCGGCGCGCTGTCGACTCCGGCGCCCTGGGACCCGAGGGGGTGGCAGGATAGGGCCACGAGAACGTCGGTCGGCGGCGCCGCCGTGGCGTTCAAGTGGCTGAGGATGCCGCCGTCCATATAGTGGCGGCCCTTGATGGTGACGATGGGGAACAGCATCGGTACGGCGCAACTGGCGGCGACAGCGTTCAGCAACGGCACGCCGGATCCTTGGTCCCACACGACCAAATCGCCGCTGTCGGTGTCGATCGCGGTGCATCGGAAGCCTGCAGGCCAGGCGGTGCCGTCGAGTGTGCCGAACAGGCCGAGGTAGACGTCTTCGGCGGGCGTGCTCGCCTCCTGCGCCGCGCGGCCGATCGCTCTTAGCGCTTGCCGCGGGTCGGTGTCGAGGCTCGCCTGGCTTATTGCGCTTCGGAAGGCTTCATCGCCTGCCGCCAGGCCGTCGGGGTCGATGCTCTGCCCGAGCGCTGCCAGGCTGGTGAGTGCACCGGTGACGTCACGGCCGCTTGACAGCAGCGCGCCGACGAGGGCGCCTGCGGATGTTCCCACGGTTGCGTTGGCTCCCGCCAGGTCGACACCGGCCTCGCGCAGCCCTGTGAGCAGACCGGTCTGCCAGCAGACACCGACGGCGCCGCCGCCTCCGAGGACGAGAGCGCGCGTTGGTGAACCATTTCGCGGAGAAGTCATTCCTGTTCCCTTCACGATGGAGTCGATCATCTCGTTGAGTGTGTTTGCAGTCCCGGCCGCAGAGCCGCCGGGTCATCGACCCGGCGGCCGGTCGCGCACGGTGCGCCTCTCGGGCCTCGCCGGGTAGGTCACCCGGCGTTCTTGGACGCTGTGGAGGTGCGGGCGGTCATCGCGCCCATCATCATCACCGCCCTCTTGCGGCTGGCGAGTCGGCCGATCGGCACCGCCAGCCGGTTCATCCTGCCGACGGCGATGCTGGGTGGCGGGTTGCGGGAGCAGGTCCGGTCAGGTGGAACAGGGCTTCGGCGTTGCCGCTGGCGACTTTGGAGCGGTCCGCGGGGTCGGGGATGGCGTCGAAGAACTGCCTGACCGCGGCTGCGCCGGGCTGGTGGAAGGGGTAGTCGGTAGAGAACAGCACCTGGTCGGCGCTGGTGAAGTCGAGAGTGTGGCGCAGCAGCCGCTCCTGAAGCATCCCGCTGCTGGTGATGTGGATGTTGGTCTTGATGTAATCCGACACCCGGCGTTCGAGCTGCTTCGCGATCCCGGAGAGGCTGTCGGCGCGGTCCATCCAGAACAGCAGCATCTCGCCCCAGTGGCCGAGGACGAGCTGAAGGTCGGGGTGGCGGTCGAACGTGCCCCGCAGGATCAGCCGCAGCGCGGACAGGCCCGCGTCCATGTGCCAGCCCCAGCCGAAGGTCGCCAGGCCGAGGTCGATCAGCGGGTCCAGGCCCCGGTAGGCGGCATCGCGCAGCTCGTCCGACGGGATCTGCGGGTGGATGAAGATCGGCTGGCGCAAGCGGGCCGCGGTGGCGAGCAGGTCGTCGTAGGCGGGGTCGTCCAGCGGGCGGGGGCCGGTCCGCCCGTGGACCATCGCGCCGACGTGACCCAGCCGGGTGGCGCACCGCTCGAGTTCCGCGGCGGCGGCCTGCGGATCGCTGGTCGGCAGGGTCGCGAAGGCGCGGAAGCGGGCCGGGTGCGCGCGGACGGAATCAGTGGCCTCGTCGTTCGCGTCCCGGGCCAGCGCGACGGCCACCCGGGCCGGGAGGGCCTGGGTGGCGGGGGTGACGACCGACAGGACCGAGACGTCGATCCCTGCGGCGTCCATCGCCTCGATGCGGCCCTGGCCGGTGTCCTCAAGCCGGGCCTGGTTGTCGCCCATGGAGTTGAAGGCGACGCTTTCGTCGCGCGCCCCGTCTGGCAGGTGGTCGAGCGCGTCGCGGATGCTGGCACTGTTCCAGTGCTCTTCGATCGCGATGATCTTCATCGTGGTGTCCTTCCGGGTTCAGGTCTTCGAGTGCGAGCCGCGGCGCTATCAGCGGACGGTCTGGCCCCGGATCAGGCCCAACCTCACTCATCGCTTGTTGAGCCAACTATACACGTTTCGCTCAACAACGGTAGA
>CAYPQM010000050.1:0-39553 GCA_964412845.1 uncultured Streptosporangiaceae bacterium | reverse complement strand
ATCTGGCCGCCACCGCGAAGTTCTGCGCGGAGTGCGGCACGCCGGCCAACCCGCCGTCCGCGTAGCGGGCGCGTCCGGCCGGCCCCTGTCTTCGCACCGCCCTCCTCCGGGGGCGGTCGGCCCGGTCCCGGCCTGCCATCACATTCACTCAGTCGCCGTCGTGGCGGCATACGGGGTGCAAAACGAAAGGTTGTACGAATGGACCGGATCGAATGCCAGTGGTGCAAAGCCCAGAACGAATCGGGCCGTACGAACTGTACGACCTGCGGGGCGCCGCTTGACAAGAAGGATCTCGTCACCGACTCCGGCTGGAGCGAGGCGCCTCGCCTGCGGGACATGACGGAGTTCCGTTTCTCCAACTCAACCTGCCAGATCGAGGGCGAGATCGTCCCGGTGGCCGAGCTAGCCCTGGCGCATGGAGACTCGGTGTTCTTCGAGCACCATGTGATGCTCTGGAAGGAGCCCGGTGTGCCGATGTCGGCGCTCAACACCGGCGGCGGGATGAAGCGGATGCTCGGCGGCATGCCGCACATCCTGAGCATCGCCCACGGGCCAGGCCGCATCGCATTCTCCCGGGACGCCGCGGGTGAGGTCGTTGTGCTGCCGCTGCACCCGTCGATGGAACTCGACGTGCGTGAGCATGCCTTCCTGGCCGGGACCCATTCGCTGACCTACTCGTTCGTGCGGATCAAGGGCCTGGCCAACGTGCTGCACGGCGGCGGGGGCATGTACATGGACCGCTTCGTCACGCAGCGTGAGCCCGGACTGCTGCTCCTGCACGGAAATGGCAACGTCTTCCAGAAGACGCTGCAGCCGGGCGAGAAGATCATGGTGGAGCCGGGTGGTTTTCTGTACAAGGACTCCACGGTGGCCATGAACGCGGTGCAGCAGAACGTCAAGACCGGGCTGATGCGGCACGGCATGTACCTGGCCGAGATGACCGGTCCCGGCCGGGTCGGCATCCAGTCCATGTACGTTCACCACGGCTCTGAGTAGGGGACTGTTATGTCGATGCCGCCTGCCGAAGGCGCCTACACCTGCCCGTACTGCCGGATGCCGGGCCAGGGGGAGAGCGGGACCTGCCCGCATTGCGGTGCGCCGGTCGACGTCCGGCTGCGCGTCTCGGATTCCGGATGGATCGAGCAGCCGCCGATCCGGGACATGGCCCGGATCCGCTTCAGCCGCTCCACCTGCCAGATCAGCGGCATGTACGTGCCCGTGGCGGACATGGGGCTGCATGATGACGACTGGGTCTACTTCTCCCACCACTCGCTGCTGCACACCGATGCCAATGTCCGCCTCGGCAACCTCCCCATGCGGGGCGGCTGGAAGCGGATGCGGGCCGGCCTGCCGCTGATCATGATGCGGGCGCAGGGCCCGGGGCACATCGCCTTCAGCGCCGACGCGCCCGGCGAGACCATCGCCGTGCCGCTCCGCCCCGGCCAGGCCATTGATGTGGCTGAGCATCGCTTCCTGGTCGCGACCGGGAACGTGGGCTATGACTGGAAAAACCCCAATGTATGGTTCACCACGGGGAGTGGCGACGACACGGAGACGCACTACCCGGTGGGCCAGACCATAGACACCTTCACGGCCGTAGGAAGCAACGGCCTCCTCCTGCTGCATGCCCCCGGCAACACCTTCATCCGCGACCTGGCACCGGGCCAGCGGATCCTGGTGCAACCGGGCGGCTTGATCTGGAAGGACCAGTCGGTCGCGATGTTCCTGCACTTTGAGTACCCCCGGGGTGCTTACTGGTTCAGTTCGGCGCGCTGGCAGGCCAAGTCGATCTGGCTGACCCTGCAGGGACCGGGCCGGGTAGCTGTCCAGTCGGTGTTCGAACGTCCTGAGATGGTCGGAGCGGTAACCCGGAATTCCGGCGCCACGACGCAGTACTGGTAGGAAGGCAGGCCGGCGGTCCGCGGACCGCCGGCCGCCGCGTCGGTCCCTGGCCGGTGGCCGGGCCGGGGTCCGGACGCGGGCTCACGATAGGTTCTGGGCCATGACGTCGCCCACCATCAGCGTCGAGCGCATCATCAACGCCCCGGCCAGCCGCATCTTCGCGCTTCTCGCCGACGCTGGGCGGCATTCGAGTTTCGACGGGTCCGACACGGTGCGCGGCATCCACGGAGAGAACCAGCCGCTCTGCCTGGGCACGAAGTTCGGCATGTCAATGAAAGCCCGGGCCGCGTCGCTGTTCGTTCCGTACCGGACGACCAATGAGATCGTCGAGTTCGAGCAAGACCGGCTGATCGCCTGGCAGACGACCGCGCAGATGGGCATCATCGGCGGACGCATCTGGCGATACGAGCTCATCCCCTCCGGCGCGGGCACGCTGGTCCGCGAGACCTGGGACGTGTCGAAGGACAAGCAGAGGTTCTTCCTCCTGCGCAGCTCGCTGCCCAGCCAGACGAGAGAAGGCATGCGCGAGACCCTCGACCGGCTGGCCCGGGCCGTCGAAAGCTGACCGGGGCGGGACCAGCCTGCCGGAGCGGTCTGAGCATCAGCACTGCGAACACCCCCGTCTTTACCGGGCCGATGATGCCTGCGGTTGCCGTGCTGGCTCTGTGGTTCGCCACGAGGTGAGGCCGAGCAGGTCGGCGAGCATGCTCGTCCTCGTGGCGCCAGCCGCCGCGGCCGCACCGGTGCAGCAGTAACGCAGGTCGCGGCGGCGCAGCGCGACGTTGAGGTTGGCTTTGCCCCGGAGCACCCGTTCCCAGGCGCCGGCGTTGCCGACGATCTGCCAGGCGGCGCCGTTCCCCGGGCCGTCGGCGGGCTGGCTGCCGCTGGCCAGGGCCACGGTCCGGGCGGCGAGGTCAACCCGCCAGCGTGCCGAGCTGCCGGCATCGGACGAGGTGGCGATGAGCAGGAAGGACTCTTGCGCGCATGAGCCCCACTCGCGGATGAAGCGATCACTGATCCGGAACAGCCCGGCCTGGAGAAGATCACCGATCAGCAGGTACGCGCGCGGCATCTCCTGAGTGGCACCATTGCGGGCCGGGGCGCCGGGGGCCGGTGCACCGTGCGCGGGCACCCGGAAGTCCGGGGGCATATCCGCGACGCCCCACTTCTCATCGACCCGGATGTAGCCGAGGGTGTCCGCGAGTTCGTTCAGCCGGCCGGTCACCGCAGGCTCGATCGGGCTCGCCGGGATGGACCACCCCCGGCCCACCGAGCCGGCGGTGACCCGCGAGGTGTGCCAGATCTTGTAGTCGGCGCGGCCGGCCCGCTCACGCTCGGGCGTGAAGCACCGGCCCGAGATCCCGGGCTGGGCGGGCACGCCGAGGAACCCGAATATCCCGGCTGCGACTGCCTCAGGATCGGCGACCAGATCCTCGTAGCGCACCCGGTGGCAGCGGCCCGGGTACCGTTCCTCCACAGCGTGGATCGCGGCGGTGTGGTCGGCCCAGAACCGGGCCAGGGCCAGCACCGCGTTGCCCGGGGACTCCGCCGCGTAACGGTCGAACCCGAAGCCCTTCAGTCCCCACGGGCACGCCTCGATCCCGGAGGCGATCACGTCCATCGGATGCCGGTACAGGCAGATGAACGTCGCCCCCGGGAACAGCCGCGTCAGCAGGTCTGCGTGCTCGGCCGCGCCCAGGCTCTTGTCGCAGTACCGCCTCTTTCCGCGCCGCGCCAGGTACGGCCCGACCATCATGTCCAGGCTGCGCCGGATCCCGGCGATGGCCGGCTCCGGGATCAGGGGCGGTTGGTCGTGCGGCTCGGCCGGAACCGGTGCACCCGCCAGCAGCGACCACACGCCCGCCAGGTGCGCGCACAGCGCCGACAGGTTGGTCTCTGGTGGGCAGGCGAGATCTGGGTGGGCATCAAGCAGGAACCGCAGCAGCGTGGAACCGGACCGGCCGCAGCACAGCACGAACACCGGATCGTTGCCGGTCCCGCCCCCCTGGGAAGCCCCGTTCATCAACCCGTCCAGCTGAGCCCCGGCCAGCGTGGACAGGGACGCCGTGGCCGCCGGGTCGGTGAGCCCGCTCGTCAGGGCATGTGTCACGTCAGTCGAACGTGGCGCGGGCTCCTGCATGACTGGCCGCCTTTCTGGTCCGGCTACCGCCGTTACCTGAGCTTTGATGAGACCTGAACTGGCCGTCCCCGGGACACCGGCGGGAGGTGCGCGGCGGCCCCTGGGCGGCACCTCGGCATCGGCCTCAGCCGAAGCTGCTGCCGAAGTCGCTGCCGCCGAAGCTGGCCACCACCATTGGGTCGCTGGCCGTGGTCGGGTCGCTGCTGGTGAAACCGCCGGAACTGACCGTGGTAGCGGGAGCCGGCGGCTGGGCGGGGTCGGCGGGTGGCGGCGCCACGTCGGCGGGTGGCTGGGCTGGGTCGGCGGGTGGCTGGGCCACGTCGGCGGGTGGCTGGGCCGTGCTCACGCCGCTGCCCGCAATGCTGCCCCCTGCGTCGCCAGCGACCGGGGCACCCGTCGGCGCGTCGACGGTGTTCATGGCCACGGCAGTGCTGTTAGCGGGGGAATTGTCCGAGGTCGGCATGGCGGGAACCGCGTGGATTGCTGGCAGGGAGCGATCGGGCAAGGTGAGCGTGGTCGGGCTGTCCATAGTGGTCGATCCGCCCCCGGGGAGCGGGACCTGCGTGCCCAGCGGGACGAGGATCTCGCTGCCCTGACCGAACATCGGAGGCGCGACGGGGCTGCTGCTGGATCCCAGCGGGAAGCTTTGCGGAGTGCCGTCCGGGAGGATGACCGTGAGGGAGCCAGGACTGAGCGACGGCGCTGGTGCCTGAGTCTGCGCCAGCTGAACCGGAAGCGGACCCGCATCAGCCATGATCGGCTCAGGCTGGCTCGCCGGCGCCGGCCGGCCCAGGCTCTGCGCCAGGCCCTGGAATATCGGATCTGCCAGGGCCGCGTTCGGATCGGCTGCCGGGAAGGCTGGCTGAGCAGGCTCGGCCGGGGCGGCGGAGGGCAAGGACAGCGGCAGGCTGCCGCCGATTCCGGAACCTGGGAAGGCCAGGTTCACGTTTCCAGTGGGCGTCACGGTCCCGTTGTCAGCAACGGTCACTCCGCCCATGGCGCTGACAATCTGCACCGCGGGCTGGGCGGTAGCGGGCGCGGCAACCGGTGCCGCGACTGCGGCCGTCGGCCGGGGCAGGGGGGTGGCGGTGGCCGGTGTTGTCGGGCTGGGCGTGGCGGTGGCCGGCGGTGCGCCGACCGCCGGTTGCGTCCCGCTGCCAGCAGGCTGGGCCACGGTTACCAGGCCGTAGATCGTCGAGTAGGTGCCAGCGAGCGGCCTCATCATGGTCCCGTCAGACGTGATGATCAGGCTTCCGGCGGGCACCGTGTGGACATTGCTGCTCGACTGGGCCAGCGTCACGAAGGTGCCGCCAGGTTCGAGCAAGAGACCGGGGCCGCGGGACGCCGAATCGGCCGGCTCCGACACCCGGTGATGCCGTCGGACCTGGCCATCTGGGTGCGTCTTCGGCCCCGGCGCGAAGCCGGTATGGGTGCGAAGCGCAGTTCCCTGGCCAGTCAGGTGGCTGAAGGCGAGCACGCCTGAGCCGGGCCTCGGGGGGAGCGACGAGGGCGAGGCCAGTACTGACGTGGCCGGGATGGCCAGCGTCGCGCCTGCCATCCCGGCGACAACGATTTTCGTGCCCAGCCCACCCGGTACCGCGGCCAGGTCAGCTACCGTCCACGACGGGTCCTTGCGATGCTGCGGGATGTGCCGCCTGCCTGCTCCCGTGGCCTTTGTCCTGTTGCTCATGATTGGCGTCTCCTGGTGACCGGCAACTGCCCGGGGCGACGGCCTTGCGAAACACAATGGCTGCTGCGCAGGAATGCCCCGCCTGGGCTGCACACGATGCCATTTCCGCATCGTTTGGCCAAATGATCGATAGCGGAGCGTAAGCGCAGCGAAAGTGCGGCCCTGCCGAGTGGGCAACCGGTCCGGCAACAGGACTCGTGAACCATTTACCCAATGAAAAACGTAAGCAATTGATAAGGCTTCGCCAGAACTTCGAGCCGTCGCGGCTGACCAGCAAGATCAGCATCGAACCGGTGCTGCCGGGGAAGGAAAAACCCGGACCGTAGTACCGGCGGACGTGATACGGCAGTTACCTTGGTTCAGGTGGCACGTCCATGCAACGCGCGGGGAGTGACCTAGTGCGCATCAACGTGTTGGGACTAGTTGAGGTGACCCGCGACGGCAACGTGGTCCACCTGGCGGAGCGTCAGCGAACACTGCTGGCCGCCCTGGCGCTGGATTACGGCAAGGTCGTGCCGGTAGATCAGCTGATCGACATTCTGTGGACCGGGGCGCCCCCGGCGACCGCCCGCACCAAGCTTCAGGCGCACGTTTCTGCCTTACGCCAGGCGATGGGGCAGCCCATCCGGGACGAGCGTGGGCCGCTGGTGACGTACGCGGCCGGGTACATGCTGTCCGGGGACGCCGCCGGGCTTGACCTGGCCGAGTTTGACTCCACCATGCAACGGGCCAGATCCATCCACGAGTCCGGTCACCCAGCCGTCGGGTCAGACCTGTTCGCGAGTGCGCTCGCCCTCTGGCGCGGGCCGCCGTTCGCCGATGTCACGGCGCCTGCGATTAGAGCCGCGGCAGCGCCGCTTGAGGAACGCCGTGTGCTAGCCGTCGAGGCCAAGGCGGAAGCGGACCTCTCCATTGGCCGCTGCGGGGCGGTGGCGGCCGAGTTGCCGCCGTGGCTCTTCCGGCTGCCTCTGCGTGAGCGGCTGCGCGGGCTGCTGATGATCGCGCTGTACCGGCTTGGCTGCCGGGCCGAAGCGCTGAACCTCTACCGTGAGGGGCGCCGGATCATGACCCGCGAACTCGGCCTGGAGCCGGGCGCGCAGTTGCGGGCCCTGCACAGGCACATCTTGGCCGACACAGGTGCCATGAGACCTCTTGCCGCCCCACGGCGGACGGTCAGGGTGCCCGCCGAAGCCGGCCGCCAGGGTCGCATCCGCGAAGTCGCAGCCAGTTCGGAGGCGGCCCGCTGGCCCGGCCGTGCCGTTTGAATGGCGTCGCATTTTGTCCGGACAGCTTAATCTGGAACATATTCGCGATCAGTCCCGGCGATGGAAGCAGGTGACAGGTGGCGATTCGTGTCGTGCTCGCGGAGGACAACTACCTGCTCAGGGAAGGGACTGCGGCCCTTCTCACCGCGGTGCCAGAGGTAGAGCTGCTGGCGAGCGCTGACGATCTCGACAGTTTGCTCGCGGCCGTTGGCCAGTTCCGGCCAGACGTCGTGATTACGGATATCCGGATGCCGCCGGATTATGCCATCGAGGGCCTGACCGCCGCGCAGCGGATCCGCGCCGATTACCCAGGCACCGGGGTCATCCTGCTTACCCAGTTCGCCGAGCCCGAGTATGCCTACCAGCTCCTGCGGCGCGGTGCGAGCGGAGTCGGTTACCTGCTCAAGGACCACATCGCGGACATCGACGAGCTGACCAGGGCGCTCCGTCAGGTGGCGGCGGGCGGAACTGCACTTGATCCCCAGCTCATCGAGGCTCTGGTCATCCGCCGCGAGCGCCAGGGTGACACGCCGGTCGGGGCACTGAGCCCGCGAGAGCGGCAGGTCTTGGAGCAGATGGCCCAAGGGAGAAGCAACACGGCCATCGGAGGCGCCCTCTTCCTGACCGAGCGGGCGGTGCAGAAACACATCAACTCCGTGTTCCGCAAGCTGGGGCTGAGCGAAAGCCCGGAACTCGACAGCCGGGTCGCCGCGGTCCTGCGCTTCCTCGATGCCCGCAGCGCGGACCACCCGTAGGGCGTGTCTCGCTAGCCGGGCCCCAGCAGGGTGCTACGCCGCCGCCAGCGGTGCGGCGCACGCATTGACCGGCTCGGCGGGCACCCAGCCCGAGACGGTCGTTCCCTCACCTGGCTGTGACCGGAACTCCAGGGTTCCACCGACCGCCGCCACCCGGTCGTCCATGCTCTGCAGCCCGAAGCCGCGTGCTGTCTCCGGATCGATTCCCGGGCCCGTGTCCGCGACCGTGAACCGCAGCCCGTCGGCCTCCCTGGCCAGGGCCAACGTGATCCGGGCGGCTGGCGCGTGTTTGCGGGCGTTCTGCAGCGCCTCAAGGCAGGCGAAACAGACAGCGGCCTCGACGTCGACGTCGAAACGCGCCTGGTCTGTGCCGTCACCGAACTCCAGCCGAATCTCGCCTGGCATGGCGGCCACGTGGGCCTGGAGAGCGGCGCGCAGCCCGCCCTCCATGAGTTTCGGCGGATAGAGCCCGTGCGCGATCTCGGACAGGCTCGCGCTCGCGTCGTCCAGGCGAGCCGTGATTCCCTGGAGGACGGCAGCCAGGTCCGCGGTCGTGCCGGTGGCCGGGCCCGAGGAAATGCGGTGCGCTGCCAGGCCGAGCGACATGCGAACGGCCACCAGGTGGGGCTGCGCGCCATCGTGCAGGTTTCGTTCCAGCGCTTGCCGTTCCTGAGCCTGGGCCGCGGCGATGCGCCCGCGTGAAGCCGAAATGCTGGCCGCCTGCTCGCTGATGACAGCGAGGCGCCGCTCTAGTTCAAAAGCGAGCCGCGCATTGCGCAGGACCAGCCCCGCCCCGTGGGCGAGATGGGTGAGCAGGCGTCGCTGAGCGGGAGCGAGCCCGCCGGCCGGGGGCTCAACGCGAACCTCGCCGACTGTGCTGCCGCGGTGAACGACCGGGACCGAGATGATCACCGGGGCCGGCCGGGCGGCCGCGGCATCGCTCGCAGCGCCAGCACCGGGCGCGCCATGGCCGGCCACGGCGCGCCACGAGCGGATCTCCAGCCGTCCATCTGGGCGGATCAGCCGGATCTCGCAGGAGCGGGCGCCGAGGCCGGCACCGACGATGCTGGCCAGGGACGGCAGGATCGCCACCCCGGAAAGGGTGGCCTGGGAGAGCGCGGACAACCGGGCGAGCACCTGGTCCGGGGCCGGGCGCTCCCCGTAGGCGAGCCGGTCGGCCAGGCGGGACAGCATCGTCCGCGCGGGCGCCAGGGCGAGCACCACGGCGGCCGTCGCCGCGACCTGGATCAGCGGGTTCTGCCGCATCGGCAGGCCGAGCAGTATGTCGGCCCCGAGCACGAGCGCCACGTAGAGGACACCGGCCAGCAGCGCGAGCAGGCCGTAGACCAGGGCCCGGTTGAACAGCCGGGCCGCGTCCCACAGCCGGAAGCGCAGCACCCCCACCATGAGCGCGCAGGGGATGACCGCGAACACGGCGCGGAATATCCAGAACGCCAGGGCCTGCGGGTCCACCGTGAACCCCGGCACCTGCGCCACCCGGATCACCAGGCCGCCAGCACTCAGCAATACCGCGGCGCCGAACGCGAGGATGAGCGCCCGCAGCAGGATCGCCGATTGCTGGCGTACCTCCGCGGTGGCTGCGTCGGCATAACGCCGCCACTGTGCCGTGATGCCGACAACGGGTGTCAGCAGGCCGAAGAACACGACGAAACTGACGGTGTGCGGGTATTGCGCGGTGGACTCGCTCAGCAGGGCAACGGCCCCCGCGAGACCGACGAAGGCAAGGACGCCCCCGGTCCAGCGGGCCCGTCCGCCGTGCCGTCCGCCCGTGGGAAAAAGCAGCAGGGCGAAGACGTAGGCAACGCCTCCCACGCCGTGCAGCAGCAGCGAGTGCCACCAGCCGATGCCGATGCCGGCCATCCGCTGGACCGCGTCTATGTCGGCGTGGGCCTGAAGGTTGAAGGCGCCCGCCGAGCCCACCATCCCGACAGCGAGCAGCCGCACGGCCCAGTCACGGCGGGCCAGCCAGAGGAGTGCCACCGCGATCGCGATGTTCATGGCGCTGAAGGCATAGTCGAGCACGACTTCGCCCGCCGGGTAACTCTTGGGCAGCCCAGCTAGCAGGCCTGCCGCCACGTCCGCGAGCCAGGGCGGATGCCCGGCCTGGGCCAGCCGTCCTACCGTGTGCCGGACCGCCGTTACGTTGGCGGCAATCCCGATCACGAGCCCGAGCGCGAGCCAGGCCGCCGTCAGGGCCGAGTACCCAGCGAAGAAGGCCCAGAACGCGCGTGACCACCGCTTGCTGGGCTCCCTGGCCTGGTCATCTGCTGGACCGGCGCGGCCGCCGATGGCCGTCGCCCCGGCCGCTACGTCACGGCTGACCGCTTCCCCGGCCGGATCGGCACCGTTCCCCGTGTCGTGGTTCCCCGTGTCGTGGTTCCCCGTGTCGTCAGTCCCCGTCTTGTCGTTCTCCGGGTCCGTTTCCGGGTCGTCCGTTTCCGGGTCGTCCGTTTCCGGGTCGTCCGTTTCCCGGTCGTCGGGTCCGCTGCCGATGCCCAGCGGTCCGCCGGGGGCCGAATCGGACATCAGGTGGTTCGCTGCGGGCACGTGCCAGGGGACGACGGCCTGCAGCCAGAGGCTGCCGCCGATCTCGGCTGCGCTGGCTGTGCCGCCGTGCGCGCCCGCGTGGTCGCTCATCTCGTCCAGCAGCGCATGTTCGGCAGGGCGCAGGTCGCCGTAACGTGACTTGTCGATGATGGTGAGGACCAGGCTGCGCCCCGTGTCGGCGACCCGCATCCGGAGCGGCACGGGGTGGTCCCGTGCCGCGAGAGCGCGTAATGCCACCGCGGCGCAGAAATAGACGGTCGATTCAAGCTCTATCGGGTAGCGGCGCAGCCCGTGCGCAGCGATTCGCGTCGCCCGCGGCAGGGTCGCGGCCAGGCTCTCCGTGGCGGTGCCTAGTCCGTGATCAGACAGGGCGGGCGGATAGATGCCATGCACCACCGAACGAAAGCGCGTAATCAGCGCGTCGGTCTCGGCCCGCGCCGCGCCGATGACGGCGCGGGCCTGGATGGTGGCCTTCTGCAGGGCCTCCGTGTCCCCGGACGCCTCCCGGACAGTGGCCTGGAGCGCGGCGATCACCGCGCGGATGGCGTCGAGCGTGCTCTGCACGCTCCCGGCGAGCTCGTGAACGAGGCGGCGCTGCGCGATATCCCGCGCCATGACCAGGCGGCGCCGGGATCTGTGCAGCTCGTCGGCTTGCCGGGAGACGGTCCGCAGCCGCTCGGAAAGCTCGGCGGTGAGCACGGTGTTCCGCAGCAGGGATCCGGCGGAATTGGCGAGGTCCGTCACGAGCTGGATGTCTGGCGGGGCGGGACCGCGGCCGGCCGGCAGCGCGATGCTCAGGGCGCCGAGCGTCTCACCGCCGTCGCGCACTGCGGCGAACACGTCAATGTCGTCACGCCCGCTGAGGTCGGGCGGGTCCGCGAGGGCGTGGTGGCCGAGCGGGGCGGGTGACGTGGCCCAGACGGCGGCCCGCACGAACCCGGGACCCGACCGCAGCCACACCGCGGCCTGGCGGGCTTCAGTTCCCTCGCCCAGCAGCCGTGCCAGGCTGGGCAGCGCCTCGTCAAGCGGGCCGGCCGCCCGCAATCGGCTCGCCAGGCCCGTCAAGACCTCATAGCGGCTTGGGCCAGGCCGGAGGAGCCGGTTCACCGCCACGTCGGCGTGGCGGCGCACGGTGATGAATCCCGCCGCGGTGATCGCCACGGCGGCTAGCCGCAGGGCGCTTCGCCAGCCCGCCGACCAGGGAGTCAGCGCGCCGAGCCCGACGGCCACCGCCAGGTAGACGCCAGCCACGAAGGCGGCGAGCACAGCCAGTTTGCACGCCCACGCCAGGGCACGACGGACCGGATGGCGGCTACGGCGGCCTGCCTGGGCCGGCATGCTGATCGGCCGCGTCACCGCTTCATGCGCCGCCGTGACTACTGCCGCAGCGCGGCTGGCGGCGACTGGCGAGCCCTTGGACATCGGCACCCCGCGTCAGGAAACGCTACCGGCTGAGCCTATGTCACTTCAAGGACGCACAGTAGTGACGGATTGGTGACGGCTCGCGGCAGCCAGCCGCATCTCGCGAGACCGGTCGGCGCCGCTGAGGCAGCTGCTGGCGGGCGAGCTGGCGCGCGGCGGCACCGACGACAGTTTCCCGGTCAAGCCGCAGCGGATCGTGTCCGACACCCGGGCCGCCCTGGGTCGCTCGGACATCGTGCTGGCTGACACCGGGGCCGTGAAGATGTGGATGGCCCGGCTGTATCCCACCTACGAGCCCAACACCTGCCTGGTCTCCAATGGGCTGTCCACGATGGCCTTTGCGCTGCCCGGGGCCATCGGGGCCAAGCTGGCCGCGCCCGACCGCCGGGTGCTGGCCGCGATGGGGGACGGGGCATTCCTGATGAACTCGCAGGAGATCGAGACGGCCCTGCGGGAACAGATCCCGCTGACCGTGCTGATCTGGCCGGACGACGCTTACGGGCTGATCAAATGGAAAATGGACCTGGAGCTCGGCCACGACGTGGCCATCAGCTTCTCGAACCCTGACTTCGTGGCGTATGCGGAGAGCTTCGGAGCCCGGGGCTACCAGGTCCGCTCGGCCGGTGACCTGCTGCCTGCCCTCACTGACGCCCTGGCCGCCGACACCGTGTCGGTGATCGCCTGCCCGGTGGATTACACCGAGAACCTGCGGCTCACCGATGCCCTCGGCGAGCTGCCCGGGCCGTTCTGAGCACCTCGTCGGATCAGCGGTGGCCGCTGTCCGCGTTGGCGAGTTCCGGGACGCGAGCGGCGGTCTCCTGCGGCCCGGCCGGTGACGGGGGCCGGTGCAGTTCGTCAATGCGCACCAGGGTGACCCCGGTGAGGATGAATACGCCGCCCAGCAGCTGGATGGCTGACGGCAGCTGACCGAGCAGCAGCCACGCGAACAGCACCGCGAACAGCACCTCGGACATCCCGACGAACGAGGCGAGCTTGGCGCCGAGCCGGCGGGCGGCGCCGATGCCGGCCACGTAGGCGATGACCGCGGCCACGAGCGACAACCCCAGCACGGGCACGATCCAGCTGACCTGGTAGCGCAGGAAATGGACGTCGCTGGTCCCGGCGATCATGGACAGCACGCCGGTCCATCCGAGCACGGCGAGGACGGCCGCGCCGCAGCACATCGCACCCCACGCCATCACGACAGGCGGCAGCGGCTCCGCATGCTCGGCCGCCGAGAGCAGGAAGTAGATCGCCAGGCCTACGGCGGCCAGCAGCCCCCACATCACCCCGACCGGGTCGAGCCGGGCCGAGCCGCCCAGGTCGAGCACCATCGCCAGCCCGGCGATCGCCGCGACCGCGCCGGCGACGGTAAGCCGCCGGGGGCGCTGGCCGTGCCGCAGCCACAGCCAGCCGACCACCAGAATGGCACCTAGGTATTCCAGCAGCAGGGCGACCCCGACCGGGATCCGCTCGATGGCGTTGAAGTAGAACAGCTGGCAGCCGGCGACCGCGACCAGGCCAAAGACGGCCATCCTGGCCGCTCCCCGGCGCAGCAGGGACCACCGGCCGCGCAGTTGCAGGAGGGCAGGGACAGTGAGCATGAGCGCTGACGCGGAGATCCGGGTGAGCACGGCGGCGCCCGGGCTCCATCCGGCGTCGATCAGCGACGAGGCGAATGTCCCCGACGTGCCGAAGGTTGCCGCTGACAGCACGGCCAGAGCCAGGCCAGTGCCGGCCGGGCCGGATCGGGCGGCACTGATCGGGCGGACAGTCACGGTACTACTCCTGTAAGCGCAAGGGTGTAAGTGGTAAAAATGGATTACGCTAGTGACAGTAGCCGCCGGAGGCGAAAGGAGTCAAGGTGCTTTTTGCCCATGACACCGAGGTCGCGCTGACCGCGGCCGCGGCCCTGGTCAACACCGGCCGGGGCGGCACCGAGCAGTTGCCCGACCCGGCTGCCCTCGACCGGTTCGCCGTGTCATGGCAGTGGACCGGCACGCGGACGCACGACCAGGCCGAGCTCGACGCTGTCCGCCGGCTGCGGCCCCGGCTGGAACGACTGTGGGAGATAACCGAGGACGACGCGGCCGAGTTGGTCAACACCCTGCTGAGGGAGGCGAATGCCCTGCCCCAGCTGGTCAAGCACGACAGCTGGGACTACCACCTGCACGCCACCGCCCCGGACGTGCCGCTGGCCGACCGGATGGCCGTCGAGGCGGCGATGGCGTTCACCGACGTGATCCGGACCCGGCAGCTCGACCGGCTGCGGCTGTGCGCCGCGGCCGACTGCGACAACGTGCACGTCGACCTGTCCAAGAACCGGTCCCGGCGGTTCTGCGGCACCTCGTGCGCGAACCGCACCAACGTCGCCGCTTACCGGACGCGCCAGGCCGGGCGGCCCGCTGCGCCCTGATCCTCGCCGCGGGGAGCCTGGGGGTCAGCCCGGCGAGCCGGGGTAGCCCCGGGCCACCGTCCGGGCCAGGATGCCCAGGGTGGCCCGCAGCGCTCCTTCTGGAATGACCGGGAAGATGCCAGCCTTCTTCCAGTCCGGGCCGGCCGATGACCAGTCGTAGTACGAGGTGACGAGGGTGCTGTCCCCGGCGGGCTCGAGCGCGTAGCCATAGACGTGCCCGATCGGCGGGCGGATCTCGCCTGCGATGGTCCACGCGATCTCGCGGTCAGGGATCAGCGTCGTGATGGTGACGGTCACGTCGTAGCGGCCCATCGGGTAGTCGTTCAGCGCCTCGCGATCCATGTGCACAACGAAACTGTCCCCGGACGCGGTCACCGGTTCGCCGGTGGCGTCCATCAGCATCCCTGAGCTGTCGATCGCCACATGTCCCTGCGGGTCGCACAGCAGCCGGAAGATCGTCGCCGGGTCCGCCGCGATCGTCCGCTGGACCTCCAGCCGCTCGCTTGTCATCTGCTCATCGTGCCAGCCTGCGGCGCCGCGTTGAAGATCAGCCCGGCGGGTTCTCGTCGGCCGCACGCCGCAGTGCGTCGCGGCGCTGGAATTCAGCGCTCCGGTCCCGGTCGGGGGAGAGTTCGCCGACGGAACCACCGCTTTCCCGGGAGGGGCTCATGCCCGGGGGCAAGCAGGTGGCGGCCACTGCTACCGCACCGTCCAGTTCCGACTGCCAGAGCCAGCCCTCAGCCTGCGTGAGCCCGGGACCAAGGAACGCCCCGAGCCCTTTCAGCCCAATGCCGGCCGCACCCGCCAGCCACGCGATGTCGGCGGCCACCCGGACCGGGGAGGGGATGCTGTGCAGGTACGAGCCGGCCGCGATCGCGCCCGCGATGAGCAGCGCGGCCACCAGGATCACCCACCAGAAGCGAGTGATGACCTGGATGGCGGCCCGTCGCCCGGCGGCCAGGTAGTCGGACAGCCGCAGGATGTCCTGGGCGGCCTTCTCGCCGGTGAGCAGCTCCCGCCAGATCCGGCCCTGGACCCGGATCGCGGAGCGGCCCGCCGTCCAGCCGGCCACTGGCGGGTTTCCGGCCACCCACGCCTGCCAGTCATGCAGGCTGCGGCTCACCGCGTAGGCCGTGTGACTGGGCAGCAGCGTTTTCAGGTCGGTGAGCCAGTCCTTGATCGTGATCAGCCGGCCGCTGTCGAGCATGCTGCGGAACTGCTGTGCCCTCTGCTCATCGCTGGTCGCGTCGGCGGGCAGGATGGCCGTTTCCGCCATGGCCCGGCCCAGGCCGTACGCCTTGCCCAGCCGGAAGTCCGCGACGGTCAGTGCTTCCAAGAGCTTGCAATGCAGGGTGAAGACGGCATCCAGGGTCGCGTCGCGGCTCCGGCCGGGGTCAGCCAGCAGCCTGCTGACCTCCGACAGTGCGTCCAGCACGGCGCTGGGCAGCGTTTTCAGCAGTGCCCACGCCTGGCCCTGAATCTGCTCGGCCAGCCATGCCGACTGGCTGGCGCCCGGGAACTCGGAACGCCCCGGCAACTGTTCGCCCCGGGCCGGCTCGGCGGCCGGGCCTCGGTGTACGGGTGAGTGGAATAGCTGAGCCACCTGCCACCCGAGGGCCACAGCGGCGCACACTCCCGGATCCCCCGAGGTCGGCACGGCGGTGGTCACCATTCCGGACCCTCCTCTGCCAGCACCGTCCCATTCTCCCGCTCAGGGTGAAGTGGTTCAGGCGGCACACGAAATTAACTACACAGAATCCAAAGACACAACCGGCGAACAGGAGGTCGTTACGGTAACCCCCCGGAAGGCCAGTTCTGCGGCGTAATCGCTGGCCGCGGGAGGGCTTAGGCTGCAAGGGGCGCCGAGCCCAGTCGGCGCCGAGCGTCAGCGGAATGGCGGCGCCCATGGTGACCCGGCGTGCGGCATTGTCAGCCTCGTCGTTCACCGACTTCGGCACCCTGCTGCGGGTGCTGCGCCGCCGCACCCGGCTCACCCAGCGAGATCTTGGCATCGCCGTTGGCTACAGCGAGGCGCAGATCTGCCGGCTCGAGCAGCACAAGCGGCGGCCTGACCCGGCCGTCGTGGCCGCGCTTTTCCTGCCTGCCCTCCGCCTCGGGGCCGAGCCGGAGCTGGCCGCCCGGCTGCACGAGCTCGCCGTCCTGGCCCGCGCTGACCGGCCGGGCCACGGGCCGGAGCCGCCTGCCGTCGTTCGGCCGGCTGGTGCGCATGCCGGTGACCTGGCTGCCATCCCAGCGCCGCCCAGCCACTATGTCGAGCGCGCCGGGGCTCGGGCTGAACTAGGTGATCGCCTGGAGGCCGAGCAGCGCGTCGTGATGTGCGGATTGCCCGGAGCGGGGAAGACCAGCCTGGCCGCCTCCGTGGCCAGGGAGCGGGCGCAGGGTGGTCCGGTCTGCTGGGTGACCCTGACCGCCGGCATTACCACCCCGGCCGAGGCAGTTATCAGGCTACTGGCCCGCTTTCTCGCCCGGCACGGCCACGGCGAGGCGGCGCTGCTCGGGGACCCGGGACAGGTGGAGCGCCCGCTGCCGCGCGATGAGCAGCTGTACCTGATCACGGCGGCGCTCAGCCGGACCGGTGCGCTGATCTGCCTGGACAACGCGCAGCTACTGCGGGACGAGCCGGAGACAAGGACGGTGATCGAGCACATCGCGAGCTTGTCGCAGGTCCGGCTCCTCGCGATCAGCAGGGAAGATCTGCCGCTCGCTGGCTTCGCCCCGCTCCGGCTCGGGGGACTGGCCAGGGACGAGGCGCGCACGCTGGCCCGGGAACTGGCCGGCCCGCTGCTCTCCGGGCCTCTCGCGGATAACCTGATCGATCGGACCGGCGGCAGCCCGATGCTGATCCGCCTGGCGCTCGGCCAGCTACGCCCGGGCGGTCCGGGAGCCGGCCCGCTTATCGACCGCCTCGAAGCTGAGCCGGGCATCGCCGCCTATCTCCTTGAATCCACACTCGGCGACCTCAGCGAGCCGAGCCGCAGGCTGATCTCGCTCATCGCGGTCTTCCGCCATCCCGTCGACCTCCTCGACGAACGGCTGATCGACGCCAGCGAGGCCGTCGGGGGGCGCTACGACGTGCTGGCCGGCCTGGACGAGTTGCGCCGCAGGCATCTGGTCGACCATCCGGCGCGGGCCGACCTGCACCCGCTGGTCCGTGACCATGTCTACGCCGGCCTGGTCGGCGCGGCATCCGGCCGCAGGCAGCTGCACCAGCTGGCTGCCCTGCACTGCGAGCAGGTTCTCGACGATCCGCTGGAAGCCAGCTGGCACCATGCGCGCGCCGGAGACCCGGCCGAGGCCGCCGATCTGCTCGCCACCAGGGCCGCCGATCTGACGGCCAGCGGCCGCTCCGGCCGTGCTGCCGATCTTGCGGGCGAGCTGCTCGGCGCGGGCAACATGACCGGCGACACCGAACGTCAGCTGCTCATCGCGCGCGGCGACCTGCTCTTGCACACGGAGCGAGCCGGTGAGGCCGAGGAAGCCTACCGTGACGCGCTGGCCCGTCCTGCCCCCCTCGCGGTGCGGGCCGGGATCGCCTGGCGGCTGGCGCAGAGCCTGCTGCAGCGGGGCAAGGTGCCGGAGGCGCTCGAGCTGTGCCGCGGCACCGCCGCGGAGCTGACCGGGGACGAAGATGTGCTGCGAGCCCAGCTCGGCGTGGTGCGCAGCCGGGCCCATCTCATGCTGTCGGAGTTCAGCGAGGCCGTGGCGGTCGCCAAGGAGGCCTGTGCCACGGCCGGACGGATCGCCGATGTCACGCCCGACGCCGCCGCCGCCGTGCTGGCCCGGGCGTACTGGGTGCTCGGCGTCACGGCACGGCTGCGCGGCCAGCCAGCCGAGGCCGGCCGCTGGCTGGACCGCGCCACGGCCGCCGCGCGCGGCGCAGGCCTGCGCGAGGTCGCGGGCCGCGCGCTGTTCAACACCGGGGCGATCGCCCATGAGCTTGGCGACATCGGCCGGGCCGAGCAGCACTACCAGGAAGCTCTGGCCGAGATGCGGCCGATCGGCGATGGCTACGGCATGGCGCGGGTCCTGCACGCGCTCGGCATGGCCCGCAACCAGGCCGGCCAGCCGGGCGAAGCGATCAAGCTGCTCGACGAGGCCTGTGCGCTGAAACGGCGGATGGGCGACGCCCTGGGGGCCGCGAACTCCGAGCACGCCCTGGCCCTGATCCTGCTGTCCCAGGGCCGGACCGAGGCGGCCCGGGCCATGCTGGCGGCCATCCTCGACTCGACGGGGAAGCTGGGGGAGCGCCAGGCCCGCGCGTATTATCTCGACTCACTCGCCATGGTCGATCTCGCCGACGGCGATCAGCGCAACGCGCAGCGCCATCTGGCCGAGGCGGCCAGCATCGCGGCCACCGTGGACAACCCCAGCATGGGCGCGACGATCGGGGTGCACCGCGCGTTTGCCCTGCTCGCCGCCGGCGATCTGGCGGCCGCGACCAGGCTGTCCGGGAACTGCGCGGAACGGGCCGCGGGTGCCGCGGCCGGCCTGCACGCGGCCATCGCCGTCGAGCACGCCGCGCTGGCCGCCTGCCTGGCGCTGACGGCCGGGGACCTGGCCAGCGCCCGAGCCGGCGCAGCCAGGATGACCAGGCTGGCCAGCAACCTGGGCGACGTCCGCTACAGCCAGGCGGCGCGGAGAATCTCAGCCGCGATCGCGGCCGCGGCCGCGGGCGCCCTGACACCTGCGGCGGTGCTTCCCCGGCTGCTCTGGGTGGCCGCCGAAAGCTGACGTCCGCGCCGGGATGCCGTCGCCGCCCGGGTGCTGCGGCCTGCCCGGCCGCTGGCAAGGAAGCTGGCAAGAAAAGTCACGTTCCCGCGCGCCTGGCCACGTAGCAAGGAGGCAATGGCCGTGCAGCGGAGGGACTCACGTGATCATCGTGCCTGCCGCGGAGGCCGCAGCCTGCGGATGGCTGGGCCTGATCGCTCTGGTTGCCGCCAGCACCTGGCCCCGGCGTCCCGGTCCCGCGCCAGCATCACTGGCGCTGCGCGGCGAGCCGCCGGCCCTGGTGAGCCTGCTGGCCGGCGATCTCCAGCGCGATGGCTACGCCGCTACCCTGCTTGACCTCGCCGCGCGTGGCTGGTTCCGGATGGAGGAGATCGAGCCGGGCCGGGTCTTGTGCCGGCTGCCGGTGCCTGAGCCGCAGGACGGGCCGGCGGTGGATGAGCGGGAAAACCTGACGGCATATGAGCGCGCGGCGGTCGCGCACCTCGGGTTCCGCGCGGCGGGCACGGGAATCGTGCCCGGTGCCGCGCTCGGCAGCGGCTTTGAGCCTGATGAGAACGAGTTCCACACGGCGTTCGCGGACGAAGTGCGGGCCGACGCCAGCCGGCGAGGGCTGACCCGCAGGCGCATCGGCCGAGGCACGCACGCACTGCTCGCGGCGGCCGGCATCCCGGCCGCGGTGCTGACGGCCGCCGCGCTGGCCCGGCACGGCGCACCTGTCCTGCTGGCCCTGGCCTGGCCGGTCTTCGGCTACGCGGTGATCCTGAGGCTGCCCGCGGCGCTGCGGCGGCATACCGTGCTCACCCGGGCGGGACGGGCCGCCGCGGCTGAGTGGCTCGGCTTCCGGATGGCGGTTACCGGCAGCCGCTCCCGGCCGACGGCGGGCACGGCGCTGCTCGCGGCCGACGGAGACCGCAGGATCGGCTACGCCGCGGCACTGGGCGCGGCCCCGGCCGCCGTGGCGGCTTTCGCCGAGGACGGCGATCACCTGTGGTCGTCTTATGGTGGCCGCTGGCACCGCGTCACCGTCGGCACGACGGACGAAGCGTACGTGCCAGGCGTCATCCTGCTCGGCGCGGTCACGGCCGTTGGCGTCCTGCCAGTCACCATGACGCTGATCCTGGCGCTGCAGGCCGGGCTGCTGTGGGCGGGGCTGTTTGCGCTGCTGCCGGGCAGCGTATGGGCGGGCACCCTGTGGATCCTCGTCCGCTGCGCTGCGCGGGCGCGGCGGCTGCCGCCGTTCGCCGAGTTCGACGGCCAGATCCTGCAGCGGCGAACCATGATCATCAAAGGCGATGAGAACTCCGAGACGACGCGCTACTGCGTTGTGATCGATGACGGAGAGCGGGAGCAGGCCTGGGCGCTCAGCGTCGCGTACCAGGCCTACGCGAGCAGTCGGCCGGGCATTCTCGTCCATGTGCAGGTGGACCCGCGCCGCAACCACCTGATCGCCATGTCCCCGGCGGCCCTGCCCCCGGCCGGCGCCTGATCAGCGCGGGCCGGAACCGGGCCGCCTGCCGGCTGTCGGCTGATCCCGTTCAGAGATTCCCGATCGCCGTGGTCATCAGGTCGCGGACCCGTTGCTGATCCGCCGGATTCGTGCTGCCAACGGAGATATGGATCGCTCTGCCGCCCTTCGCGGCGCTGAGCTCGAACTGATGCTCGCCCTGCGGCAGCATCGTCGCGTAGGCGTCATCCCCGATGCCGTGCACGGGGAGCAGCCGGATCTGGCCCGACTGTGAGACACCCTGGTCGAACTCCCGCTCCGCTTCGAAGGCAGAGCGGTTGGTCACCGTCATGATGACGCTCGGGCCGACGCCACCCGGCACGGCGGGATAGTAGAAGCAGGCCAGCCCGCCAGGTGACTCGAAGGCGGGCGAAGCGAGCTGGCCGAGCACTTGGGTCACGACTGCGGCGGGGACCAGCCTGCAAGCATGAATGCCGGCCAGGCTGGCATCCGGCGGCCCGGAGCTTCCCGCGGTGCCAGACAGCTGACTCAGCGCGGAGGGCAGAGCGCTGGGCCCGCCGGAGAGGGCGGGCGGGCTGGAGCATCCGGCGAGCACGATGCCGGCGAGGCAGAGGCTCGCCGCGAGAAGTCGGTGCGGCATGTGTGGTGTCACTCCGTTCGGTCGGGAGCTGCCCCGGTCGGGCCGGGGCAGCCGTTACCCAGGAGAACGGATCGTGGGGCGCCGAGATATGACGTTTCTTGCCAGCTTCCTTGCCAGCTTCCTTGCCAGCTTGGCCGGCCGGCTCATCGCGCGCCCATTTCCCGCAGGACGCGTACCTCGGTCGGGGTCCCGTACGCCTGCGCACGCTGCAGCGGCGTGCTGCCGTCCCGGTCACGGTGGTTGATGTCCACGCCACGGTGGCGCAGGAAGCCGAGCGTGTCACGGACCGACTCCTCGGAGTTGGCCGCGGAGCCGTTGACGTCGACGGCGGCGTGAAACGCGTTCCAGCCGAGAGCGGTCACGGCGTGCGGGTCGGCCCCCGCCTCGATGAGCAACCGCATCATCGGCAGGGATCGGCTGTGCGAGCTGACCGCGTGCAGGACCGCGGGGTAACCGCCCTCGTGGCTGGCATTGACGTCCGCGCCTGCGGCCAGCAAACCTGCCGCCCGTTCGATGTCGCCGTCGGCCACCGCGTCGTCCAGCGGTGCCCAGTACTGCTCATCGCGTGCGGTGAGGTCAGCGCCCGCGGCGACCAGCAGGAGCACGGCAGCCTGGCCGCGGGCGGCGAACAGCGCAGTGCGGCCCCGGTGGTCGGTGGCCGCCGGGTCCGCACCCGCATCCAGCAGCAGCCGGGTCATCTCCGCGTCACCCCGCCCGGCCGCCGCGAACACCGGAATCTGGAACCAGCGCGGGCCCGCGGCCGTACCGGGATCACCAGTGCCCGGTGGGCCGGCTGGATCCGGGCTGGCGCCCGCCGCGAGCAGGACGTGCACGCGTTCCACGTCGCCTGTCCGGGCGGCGTCCGCGAGTAGCGTGACGCCGCGGAAATCTGTCTCGTCCGGGTCACAGCCAAGCTCCAGGCAGCGCCGCAGCCGCTGGGCATCCCCGCCAGGCTGGTAGTTCCAGCCCAGGCCGGCGGCGGCGAAGCGAGCGGCTGAGCGGGTTCGCATCCTCTGGCGCGGTAGCGCGCCTAATGAGAGCAACAGGTCGAAGGTCTCGATGCTGGCGCCGTCACCCGAGACGGCCGCGACCATCAGCGGCGTGGCCGGTATGGGGTGGCCATCGGGATCGAGGCTGAGATCGAACTCGCCGTTGATATCAGCGCCTGCGGCGGCCAGCGACCGGATCGCGGCGCGATCGCCGCAGCGGGCAGCACGGTGCAGCGCCGGTTCCCCGGCCTTGGGCGGTCGGTACCCGAGATGAGGCGCGGATGCGTCGGTCACGACGGGCACGTTAGCAGCGCCGCGCGAGCGCCGGCCAACGCCAGCTTGCCGGGCCGGGCCAGGCTGGCCGGGCCGGCCAGAATTGGTGCGGGGGGCCTGTCCGGCGGTTCTCCGATGGCCGTACGGTAAGCCTGAGCTGCCAGCTACCGAAGGGACGAGCAATGACGCGCACACCCGAGGAAGTCTTTGCCCACCATGCCCAGGCGCTCGGTGCGGGTGACCTGGATGAGATCGTCGCCGACTACGCCGACGATGCTGTCTTCATCACGCCGGCCGGCGTGCAGCATGGCAAAGACGGCGTGCGCGCGGCGTTCACCCGGCTGCTCAGCGACGTGCCAGACGCGGCCTGGGCGCTGCCAACTCAGATCTACCAAGGCGACGTCCTGTTCCTGGAATGGACCGCGGATGCTGGTGAGACCCGGGTCGAAGACGGCATCGACACGTTCGTGTTCCGCGACGGCCTGATCCGGGTGCAGACGGTCCGCTACACGCTGCTGCGCCAGGACTGACGGTACCCCCGCAAAGGTCCGAACTCGCCGTTGATATCGGCGCCCGCGGTGGCCAGCGGCCATTCACCACGGGCACGGTAGCAGCGCCGCACGGCACCGGCGGCAAGCGCCGCCCAACCTTGGCTCGGCCCAGCATTTCCGGCCACCGGGCGATAGGTTGAGGCGACGGTATTCGCGGGGCGGCGGAGATGTGAGGTCGATGAGTTCCGCGCGTGCGCGAGACGAGGACCGGGGCGCGCAGGCCACGCGGGTCCGGGCGCTCCGGATCCGGCTGGGGCTGACCCAGGAGCAGCTGGCGGCCCGGCTCGGCGTGTCATCCGTGAGCGTCAGACGCTGGGAGAACGCGCGGTACGGCATGTCGGCGATGGCCCGGCGGAAGCTCGACGACCTGGACCAGGAGCAACCGCCGCAGCATCCGCCCGCTGGCACACCGCCCATCCCGCTGTCCTCATTCGTCGGCCGCGAGCCCGAGATCGCGGCGGTCACCGCCTTGCTCGCCTCCAGCAGGCTGGTGTCCCTGATCGGCCCGGGCGGATCAGGGAAGACCCGGCTGGCGCTGGAGGTACTGCGCCGCCCGCCGGCCGATGCCGAGCCGGTCCGCGCCACGTTCGTCGCGATGGACATGATCACCGATGCCGCCCTGGTCGACACCAGGGTCGCCGCAGCGCTCGGTATTCGCGACCGTCCCGGCGCGCCCGCTGGCGCGTCCATCACCAGCGCGCTCATGGACCGCCCTGGCGTGCTGGTGCTCGACGGCGCTGAGCATGTCCTCGCCGGGGTGGCCGACCTGGCCAGCCGGGTCCTGGCCGAGGTGCCCGGAGCCAGGATCGTCATCACCAGCCGGTGTGTCCTCGGGGTTCCCGGCGAGCAGGTCTGGCCGGTGCCCGTGCTCGCCTGCCCGCCGCCAGGCGCGTCGGTGCCGGCCATTGCCGGGAGCGATGCCGTCCGGCTTTTCGCCGCCCGGGCCGCGGAGCGGATGCCGGGTTTTGAGATCACCGCCGAGCTCGCGCCGCCGGTGGCCGAATTGTGCCGGCGGCTGGATGGGCTGCCGCTGGCCATCGAGCTCGCGGCGGGCTGGGTGGGCACCCTGTCGGTCGGCCAGATTCTGGACCGGAGGTTCGATCTGCTGGGCCGGTCCCAGCCAGGTGGTGATCACCGCGCGCGCACGCTCCGTGCTGTCGCGGAATCGAGCACGGCCATCCTCGGCCCGGACGAGCGTGCCGTGCTCCGGGTCCTGTCGGTCTTCGCGGGCTGGTTCACCCTGGCCGACGCGGTGGCCGTCACCGCGCAGCACGCGGATCACCTGGTGCATCCGCTGCGCCGCCTCGTTGACTCTTCCTGGCTGGTCACCCGGCACGACACCGACCAGACCGCCTACCGGATGCTGGACACGTTGCGGGAGTACGCGGCCGAGCAACTCGAGGCGGCGGGCAGCACGCAGCTCGCCCGCGCCCGTCACGCACAGCACTTCGCGGCCGTGGCCCGGGCGAGCGAACAAGCCCTGGCGGGCGGCGAGCGCGCCGCCTGGGTGACCAGGATGCAGCGGGCGACCGCCGACCTGGAAGCGGCACTCACCTGGGCCCAGGCCGCCGGCGAGTTCACTGTGGGGCTGGAGACCAGCGCGGCACTGTGGCGCTGGTGGCTGACGACCGGCCGGGTGGCCGAGGGCAGGCGCTGGCTGGCAGCATTCATTTCCTGCGGAGCCAGCGCCAGCGGCGGCGCTGAGCTGGCCCGGGCATGGTGGGCCGCGGCCGTGCTCGCCACCGAGAACGGCGACTACCGGTCGGCGATCGAGCAGGCCAGCCGGGCGCTGCGGGCCTTCAACTCGCTCGGCGCCCTCGACCTCGCCGCTAAGGCTGCGACCGTGCTCGGCGCCGCGCACCGGTACCTGGGTGATCACGCCGAGGCCTGCCGCCACTTCGAGCTGGCGGTGGCGCACCGGCGGCAGCTCGGCGACGAGCCCGGGATCGCCGCTGCGCTGAACAATGTAGCCCTGACCGCTGTGGACGCGGTCGAATTCGGCCGGGCCCAGCGGCTGTTCGAGGAGACTCTCGCGGTCAAGCGGAAGCTGGGTGACCCGCGGTCGGTGGCGATTGGCCTGGCCAACCTGGCTGACGTGTTCGTCAAGACCGGCCAGGTCAGCCACGCGGCGCGGGCCCTGGCGGAGGCCGCTGACCTCGCGGGCGACCTGGGGGACCTGCAGCTGACCGGTACCATCGCGTGCGTCCAGGGCGATCTGGCCCGGACCAGCCGGGAGTTCGCGGGCGCCGCCCGGCACTATCAGCGCTCGCTGGACTGCTTCACCGCGGGTGGCAACGTGCACGACATGGTGCTCGCGCTGTGCGGCCTGGGCGTCGCGCTGCATCATCTCGGCCAGTCAGGTGAATCAGCCCGGCTGCTGCGTGAGGCCGAGGCGCGGGCGATCGGTGCCGGGAACAGCAACCGGATGCCCGATGTGCGGGCCGCCCTCGCCGAAGCCGGGCAGCCGCCGCCGACCCGGCCACCCGGCGCGCTGACCGCTCGCCAGGCCGAGGTGCTGGCCCAGCTCGCGGCCGGGCTTTCCAACAAGGCCATCGCCGGCGAACTGCACCTCAGTGAGGGCACCGTCGAGCGGCACCTGGCCACCATCTACCGCAAGCTCGGGCTGCGGAACCGGGCCCAGGCGACGCGGTACGCGCTGCAACACGGGCTGCTCCCAGCGGCTGCGCGCTAGGGCGGGAGCGGGGCCGAGCCCGCCGCCGCGTCCGCGGCGGAGATACAGGATTTCCTGGATTCGCCGCCTGGCCCGGCGGCGATATGGTCGCGCGGCAGCGGACCACGGCGGCCCGCCGTTGCCGGATGGGGACCACATGCCCGAGATGATCTTCTTCACGGATAACTACCAGGATCGCGGCACGCGTGAGGGGTACCAGTTCGAGTTCTTCTGCCGGCACTGCGGCAACGGCTACATGTCGTCATTCCAGCACTCGGTCAGCGGATTCGGCGGCCGGCTGCTCCGGATCGGCGGCGATCTGGTGGGCGGGACCGTCGGCCAGACTGCGAGCCAGGTGGGCTGGGACGCCGAGTGGATGCGCGACGGCCTCCGCGGCTCGACCCGGGACAAGGCACTGGCCAAGGCCGTCGACGAGATGAAGCCGCACTTCAGCCAGTGCCACCGGTGCGGGCAGTGGGTGTGCCAGCAGGTGTGCTGGAACACCGAGCGGGGACTGTGCGTGTCCTGTGCCCCCAAGCTGGACCAGGAAATCGCCGGCCTGCAGGCCGCGGCGCAGGTCCGGCAGCTCAACGAGAAGATCCAGCAGCAGGACTGGACCCAGGACATCAACTACCGCGACCAGGGGACCGCGACGTGCCCGTCCTGTCACGCCGAGAGCGGTGGCGGCAAGTTCTGCCAGCACTGCGGGGCCGGGCTGGCCGCGGCGCCCGCGGCGGCGGGCAGATTCTGCACCAGTTGCGGGACCGCCCTCGGCGACGCGAAGTTCTGCGGCGAGTGCGGGACGGCGGGGGGCGGCTGACCCGGTGACCACCGCCCATTACCGGCTCGTCTCCCCGGCCGGCCGGGCAGCGGAGGACGGCAGCGCCGACGTCCAGGTCGCCAACGGGGCCCTCGTGCTGGCCCCGTCAGCCGGTGACGTGCTGCGTGTCCCGTTCGGCCGGATCGCTTCCATCGGCGAGGCCGAGCCGTTCACGGTGCAGATCGCGCTGGCCGAGGGGACCGTGATCGAGCTTTCCCGGCTCGGCGTGATGCGCACCCAGCTCCTGGCGGAACTCCGCGACGGCCGGGCCGACGACGCCGCGGCCGCCGCCGGAGCCGTCGGGGAGGCGGCGGTGTTCTCCGCCCTGAGCGGGGACGAGCCGGTCGAGCTGCGGGTCTACGACGATGTCCTGCTGGTCACCGGGGCCGCCGCCAGCGAGCGGATCAGCTTCTCCTTCGTCCGCGGCGTCGTGACGGCGGACTACGCCGTCACGGTGCAGGTCGCCGGCGGGGAACCGGTGGTGCTGCGGCGGCTCGGCCGCCGCACCGGCGAGTTTGCCGGCCTGCTCGCCGACCGGCTGGCGGCCGCTCGCGGCCGGACGGCGGCGTTCCTGGGTGCCCTGCTCCCCGGGCTCGATCCGATGGCGCAGCGGCAGGCGGCCAGCCTGCTCCGGGACGGCGTGGCCGTGCCCTCGGGCACGCTGAATGATATCCATCCCGGCATCGCTGACGCCCTGGTGCAGATCGCCGCGTTGCCCGCACGGCGGGAGCCGGCCGCCGAACTGGGCCGCCGCGCCGAACTGGCGATCGGCTTCAAGCAGGTAGCGTCGGTGCGCCAGGCGGCGGTCGGCGTGACACCCTGGTCTGACCCCGCCGCCGCGACGCACATCGGTGAGCACGAGAGCCCGGGCGGATCCTTCGCGCCCGGGCTGGGCGGCATGATGGCCGCCGGGATGATGCCGGGCGCGATGGGGCCAGGCGGTGGCCCGCTGTTCGGCTTCGGCGACGGCTACGCGGGTTACGGCGGCTACTGGGCGTTCCGTGCCCTTGGTGCCGGGATCACCACGGGCCAGCAGCGCCCGATGATGCCGCGGCCGGATGTGACCCGGGGCCGGCTGACGCCGGCGACCGAGGATCTCACGGCGCTGGTCGTCACCGGGGAGGATCCCACGGTTCTCGCGTTCGTCCTGGCCCGCGCCGCGGACCGGGTGGTCTTCGAGATCCTCAACCAGCCCGCGCCGACGACCTTCGTGTACCAGGCGGCCGGGCCGGACGGGCTCGCCGCGATCAACCGGGCGCTGGACGACTCAGGGTTCCAGCCGGACGTCGTGCCCGCCGCCGGCCTGGGCTCGGCGCCGCAGCGGCACTGCTCTCGCCTGCTGGCCGGGTCGCTGGCCGGCCGCGTTGCCCATGACGCGCACTGGTCCAGCGAGATCGCCGCGCTGCTGCCCGGGCGGCCGGCCGGAGACCCGTCGTGACGGAGCCCACCGGCGGCAGCCGGGCCTCAGATGCCAGCCGGGACGCGGCGGCCGGGACACTGTCCGACGCCGTCGCTGTCGGCCGGCTGTCGCTGGCGGAGCACAACACCCGGCTGGATGCCCTGTACGCGGCGGTAACCGACGATCAGGTATCCGCCGTCATCGCCGACCTGCCCGCCCGGCCAGTCAAGCGGGGCGCGATCTTCCGCGCCTTCGACCCGTACCGCTGCATCGTGATCGGCGGGCGCGCGCAGCGGGCCGGCCGGTTCCGGATCGGCCGGTTCTGCCTGGTGATCGCCGTCTTTGGCACCCTCGAACTCGACCTGCGGGCCGCCCGTCTCAGCCAGGACGAGGTAACCCTCACGGTGTGCAGCATGGCGGCCCGGGTCATGGTCACCGTGCCGCCGGGATGGCGGGTGACGGATCAGGTCCTCGTCCTCGGCTCCCGCCGCGCGATCAAGGACGGTGGCGGCGGCGAGCGGGCGCCACTGCTCCGGCTGCGCGGGGCCAGCCTGGCCGGCTCATTCCGGCTGTCCAACGAATGAGCCCCGGGCCGGCGTAGCGTTGATCCGCCGGCCGATGACTTCGGGGACCGGGACCGGTCTTAATTCGTGAATCCTTAGCGGAGGAGGCTGGGAGATGTACCAGGCGCTTCATGCCCGGCCGGGGGTGCCCGATGGCTGAGCGGCTCACGGCCGCGGGCGCCGGCCGGCTGCGTGCCGCCGCTGAGCAGCATGTCGGCGATGAGCGCGTCCCCGGGCTCGTCGTACTGGTGGCCCACGGCGACCAGGTCCACGCCGACGCGCTGGGCACGCTGGCGATTGGCGGCAAGCCGGTGACCCGCGATTCGATCTTCCGGATCGCGTCGACGACCAAGCCGATCACCGGGGCGGCCACGCTCGCTCTGGTCGAGGAGGGGTTGCTGGGGCTGGACGAGCCGGTCGACCGGCTGCTGCCGGAGCTGGCCGGGCGCCAGGTGCTGCGGCGGATGGACGGGCCGCTCGCGGACACCGTGCCGGCGAACCGTGCGATCACCACCCGGGACCTGCTCACGTTCACCTTCGGCTTCGGCATGGTCATGGAGATGTTCATGTCCCCGACGCCGTGGCCGGTTGTCGCGGCCGCCGAGGAGCTGAACCTGTCGACGGTCGGGCCCCCGAACCCCGACGTGCAGCCCGATCCCGACACCTGGATCGCCAACCTGGGCACGCTGCCGCTGCTGGCCCAGCCGGGCGAGCGCTGGCTGTACAACACTGGCGCGTCGGTGCTAGGGGTGCTGCTGGCCCGGGCCGCTGGCCAGCCGTTCGCCGACGTGCTGCGGACGCGGATCTTCGGGCCGCTCGGCATGCGCGACACCGCCTTCTGGACGGCGCAGCCCGAGCGCCTCGCGACCGCGTACCGCCCCGGCCCGGCCGGCCTGATCGCCTGGGACGAGCCGGACGGCACCTGGAGCCACCCGCCCGCGTTCGGTGACGGGGCAGCCGGCCTGGTCTCGACCGTGGACGACCTGCTGGCCTTCGCCAGGATGCTGCTGCGCGGCGGGGTCCCGGTGCTGTCGGCTGATGCCGCGCGCGCCATGACGACCGATCAGCTCACCCCGGCGCAGAAGGCGCTGGGCGGTCTTGGGCCGGACTTCTTCTCCGGACGGTCGTGGGGGTTCTGCCAGTCGGTGCTCGACAGCGGCGCCTTCGGCTGGGACGGCGGCTTCGGCAGTTCCTGGCTCGTCGACCCGGCCTGCGACCTGATCGTCATCGTGCTCACCCAGCGCATGTTCGAGGGACCAGCGCTGCCGCAGGTGCACCGCGACATCCAGGCGGCGGCTTACGCGGCACTCGGCTGACCGGATCAGCCGTCGCGCCGGATCAGCCGTCGCGGTGGGCTGTCGCTGGGGTGAAGGCGGGCAGGCAGATGGCGAGGTATTCCGCCCCGTCGGCTCCCAGGGTGCTGTAGCGGACCCATTCGCCCGGTTTGGTGTGCACACCCTGGCCGGCCTGGACCGTCAGCTGGCCGCCGTCGAACTCCACCACGATGGCTCCGCGCAGGACGACCGTGAACTCGTCGAACTCGGGGCGCTGCGGCGGCTCGGCCCAGCCGGACGGGCTGCGCATGTGGGCGATGCTGAGCCGGGCCTCGCCGGTATTGACCCGGCCCACATACTCGTCAATCAGCTTCGGTGGCTCGCCCGCGGCCGTTACCCGGCTCGGTGCGGAGATCAGTTCAGGCATGCCGTCCAGTATCCCGAAAGCCCGCTCCGCTAGAGGCGGTGGTGCCGCGAACGTCCGGAATACAGCCAGAGGAAGACGAGGAGCCCGATCAGCAGCCATGGCACGTAGAAGTGCACCAGGGCCTGCCCGGCGGCCGCGGTGATCAGGACGACCAGGGCCAGGAAGAGGATGCGGTGATACGGGCGCCTGGTCCGCGGGCGTGCCACCGCTGCAGGCGCGGTGGGCGGCACAGGTGCGTCGATGTCTGGCAGGTCAGCGAACAGCCCGTCCAGGTCCGCCCGGGTCTTGGCCCGGGTCGCCTGGTCGAGGCGCTCATTGAACTCGGCCTGGTCGAGCCGTCCCTCGCTGTAGTGCTTGGACAGGCGGTCAGTGACCTCGGCACGCTCGGCGTCGGAGACCCTGAGGTGGGGCTGGGCAGTACTGGCATGGCGGGTTGCGGAACTGCGCTTCCAGGGCGGGCTGTACGGCTCTGACATGGCAACGGCCTTCCTGGTCAGCGTGAGCGGTTCTGGCGGGACTGGATGAATTCGCCCGCGATGGACTGCTCGGCGCCCGCTTCGGGGATGAGCAGCCAGCCAGCCAGGTAGATGGGCAGGCCGGCGCCGCCCGCGATGGCGAGCACGGCGAGGACGATCCGGACGACCGTCACGTCCACGCCGAGGTACTGGGCGATGCCGGCCGCGACGCCGGCCAGCATCCGGTTCTCGATGGGGCGGCTCAGCGGCTCCGGCTGGGTCTGGCTGGGGGCTTCTGGGTGTTCGGCAGTTGTGTTCATGGCTCCAGCGTGCCGCCGCCCGCCGCGCCCGGCCATCGGGAAGACCCCCCATCCGACCCTGATAGCCCCGGGCAGGATCAGGGTTCCCCCGGATAGCCGGGCGGGCGCCATGGCGCGATGATGGAGGTGTGGAGGAACGAACCTGCGCTGACCCGCCCTGGCCCATGGCCCGGCGGCGCTTCCGGCGCCGTGGCCTCGGCCACTGGGCGCGCGGACCGCGGGGCAGCGGGCCCTGGCGGCGCAGCCCGCAGGACCGGCTGATCGGCGGGGTCGCGGCCGGCCTCGCGGCGCGGACTGGCTTCGACATTACGGTGGTGCGGATCGCGTTCCTGGTCACCGCCCTGCTGAGCGGGTTCGGCGTGGCCGCCTACGTGCTGGCCTGGCTGCTGGTGCCCGCCGCGGGCGGCAGCAGCAGCATTGCCAGCGAGGCGCTGACCGACCGGCGGGGCATTGCCCTGGCCGCCGGTCTCAGCTCGCTGCTCGTCGTGGTGCTGGTCATCGCCTCCGCGCTCGGGGCCGGCTGGCTGGGCACGGCGGCCTGGCCGCTGGTCATCAGCGTGGCTGGCCTGGTGCTGATCTGGCGGAACGCGCCGCCCGACGAGCAGGCGGTGATGCGGCGCCTGGCCGAGCCGCTGCGCGGCCTGGCCGGCACCACCAGCCGGTCCCGGACCGTATCGCGCGCGCTGGTTGGCGGCCTGCTGCTGTCCGGCGGCCTGGCCACCCTGCTGTCCGGACGCCCGAGCCATGCCCTGCTGCGGCCACTGGGCGGGGTGGTCCTGGTGATCTCGGCCATCGTGGTGGTGCTGGGGCCCTGGTGGCTGCGTATCGCCCGCGATCTGGTCGTCGAGCGTCAGGCCAGGATCCGGGCGGAAGAGCGGGCTGATATGGCCGCCCGGGTGCACGACTCGGTTTTGCAGACGCTGGCGCTGATCCAGCGCCGCGCGGACGAGCCCCAGCATGTCATCCAGCTGGCCCGGGCCCAGGAGCGCGAACTGCGCGCCTGGCTGTTTGATGGCCGGGCGCCCGGCTCAATGGGCGATCAGGGCATGACTCTCGCCGCGGGGGTGCGGTTCATCCAGCAGGAGGTGGAGGCTCAGCATGGGGTGGCGGTCGAGGCCATCACCGTTGGCGACTGCGAGCTCGATGATGATCTGAAAGCCCTGCTCGCCGCCGCACGCGAGGCGACAGTCAATGCCGTGAAATGGTCCGGCGCCCAGGTCGTGTCGCTCTTCGCTGAGGTCGAGCCGACGGAAGTGTCGTTGTTCGTGCGGGATCGCGGACGAGGGTTCGACCCGGCCGCGGTGCCTGAGGACCGCAAGGGGCTGGCCGAGTCGGTGCACGCCCGGATGGCCCGCCGCGGCGGGTCCGCGACCGTCCGCAGCGTCCCGGGTGAGGGCACCGAGGTGTCCTTGACGATGCCCCGCGCGGCCGGGGAACGCCAGCCGAGCCCGGCGTGAGCGCTCCCGGCATGCGCCCCCCGGACGACGGGCGGCCGAGGGTCTTCATCGTGGATGACCATGGCCTTTTTCGTTCCGGTGTCCGATCCGAACTCGGCGGCCACGTTGAGTTCGTGGGGGAGGCGGACGACGTCGAGCCCGCGATCGCCCTGATCGCCGAGCTCGTCCCCGACGTTGTCCTCCTCGACGTGCACCTGCCGGGCGGCGGCGGGCAGCTCGTGGTTGCCGCGATCAAGGTCACGCACCCTCAGGTGCGGTTTCTCGCCCTGTCCGCGTCGGATGCCCCCGAGGATGTGATTGCCGTTATCCGGGCCGGCGCGCGGGGATACGTGACGAAGACGATCTCCGGCGCCGACCTGGTGGACGCGGTGCGCCGGGTCGCGGCCGGTGACGTGGTTTTCTCGCCCAGGCTGGCCGGCTTCGTCCTCGACGCCTTCGCCGCGATGCCGTCAGGCGGCCCGGGTCTTCCGTCCTTCGATCCTGAGCTCGATCAGGTCACCCCCCGCGAGCGGGAGGTGCTCCGGCTGATCGCCCGCGGCTACACCTACAAGGAGATCGCCCGGGAACTGTTCATCTCCGTCAAGACGGTCGAGAGCCACGTGTCCTCGGTGCTGCGCAAGCTCCAGCTCTCGACGCGGCACCAGCTCACCCGGTGGGCGGCCGAGCGCCGCCTGACGTAGTCAGCTCAGCGGGCCGGCCCGGGCCTGGCTGACGGCCACAGCGGTGCCGCTGGCCGCGTCCACGACAACGCGGGCACCGAGCGGCGCGGAAAGGACCGTGCTGACATGGCGCAGGAACCCGACCGCGGCGCACGAGGCAGGGCCGGGCTGCCCCTCGTGCTCGTGCACGGCGACCGCAACGGCGGTCCTGGATTCCGCCAGCGCCAGGTGGTAGGCGGCGGTGCACGGCCCGGTGCCGGACGGCGCACCCACGAACCAGACGGTGAGCGTGCGCCCATTGCCGCCGAGCCGGGCCTCGTTCACCAGCGGGACCTTGCGGGCCGCGGTGCCAGGTGCCGAGAAGATGGCCGCCGGGGCAACGGCCAGCACGGCCGCCGGGCCGCGCACATCCCGGAGCCCGAACAGCCAGGCCGGCAGCCGCCGAAGGCCACGGTCAGTGTCAAAGACGCCGGTGCCGAGGCGCACGGCGCTGACGGTGAGCCGGACCGCCGCCCGCGGGCCCTTCCCCGCGGCCGACTTGAATACCCCGAACGCCTGGCTGGCGCTGATCAGCGGGTAGCCGCCGGCCGTGGCGGCACCCGAAGGCAGCACCGACGGCACGGTGACCGCTCCTTCCAGGTAGGCAAGCTTGGCGGCCCCGTCAGGGAACCCGCCCGGCGGATCGGCGACCGGGCTGCCGAGCAGCACCAGCGGCCGCGGTGACGCGCTGACCGGGAAGGCCGACCAGGCCCGTAGCGCCTGCCGCAGCTGCGGGCCGGGTTGCGGCGCGGTGGACGCAGGCCCGGTCCCGGCGGCGCCGCAGCCGGCCAGCGCCGCGGCCGCGACCCCGGCGGTCAGCAGCACTGCCGCGCGTCCTCGGCGCATGTCCGCCACGTCCCTGCCTTCGCTCATCGGGCTCGCGCCGGTACCGCGCGCACCCGTCTGCATCTTCTGACGCCGCAGCCCGGCATCCGGTTCCCGGAGCGGCGCTGCGCGTGCGGTTTCGGCCCGGCTCGCGGCCGAGGCCCACTGTAGGGCCACCACCCCAGGGATAATGGACCGCTCGTCCATCCGCTGAGGAGAATCATGGCCGTACCGTTCTATGTCCGCTGCATCGCGGCGGCCGTGGGCCTGCTGCTCGTCGGCGTGGCCGGCCGGAGCGTGATCGGGACACTGATCGTGCCGCGGCCGGTCGGCGGGCGGCTGATGGTGTGGGTGGACCGGCTGGTGGACGGCTTCTACCGGGTGCTCACCGCGCGGGTCGCCGACTACCGGCGCCGGGACCGGCTGCTCGCCGGGGAGGCCGCCGTGCTGCTGGTGTGCCAGCTGATCGCGTGGCTGGGGATCTTCTATCTGGGCTTCTCGCTGCTGCTGTGGCCGCTTGTGCCCAGCGGGGTGACCCTGGCGTTCGACACGGCGGGCCCCGCGCTGTGGGCGATCGGCAACTCGACGGTGCACGGGGCGGCCGAGCGCACCATCCAGTACAGCGCCGCGGTGACCAGCCTGGTCACGATCACGCTGCAGATCGCGTACCTGCCCAGCCTGTATTCAGCGTTCAACCGCCGGGAGACTGACGTCGCCCTGCTGAACGCCCGGGCGGGCGTCCCGTCCTGGGGCCCGGAACTGCTGGCCCGGACGCACTATGCCCTCGGGTCGGGCACCTCCACCGTTGACACCCTGCCCGACCTCTACCTGCAATGGGAACGCTGGGCCGCCGACATCGCGGAGAGTCACACGACCTACCTGCCGCTGGTCAGGTTCCGTTCCCCGAGGCCACTGTCCTCCTGGGTCACCGCGCTGCTCGCGGTCCTGGACTCCGCCGCGCTGTACCTCGCGCTGTCCCCGAAGGCCGCGCCGTCGGTCCCGGCCCGGCTCTGCCTGCGCAGCGGCTTCCTGTGTTTCGGCGAGGTCGCCCGCGCGATGGGCGCCAGCATCCCCGAGATGGCCGATCCGAGCCGGGGCATCAGCGTCAGCTACGACGACTTCCTCGGCGCCATCGACCGGATGCGCGAGGTCAACTTCCCGATCGAGCGGGACCCGGCCGAGGCCTGGCCGGATTTCGTCGGCTGGCGGGTCAATTACGAGCAGGCCGCCTACGCGGTCGCCCTGGCCCTCGACGTGGTCCCAGCGAGGTGGTCCGGGCCGCGCCGTCATCCGTCCGCGCCGATCCCGCCGATCCGGCCGCCAAAGTGATCAGCGGCCGGTCACAGCCCGGCCGCGAGTCGGGCCGCCTGGCTGGTCAGGTAGTGCTGCTCCCGCAGGTTCGTGGTGCGGGCGGCCGCGTCCCGGAACTCGGTGATGGCGGTCGCGGTGTCGCCGGACATTTCCAGCAGATGGGCGCGTACGGAATGCAGCCGGTGGTGGTCGCCGAGCCGTTCGCCGAGACCGTCGAGCAGCGCCAGGCCAGCGGCTGGCCCTTCGGCCATGGCGGCGGCGACGGCCCGGTTGAGCGTCACCATCGGGTTGCCGGTCATCCGCTCCAGCAGGCTGTAGAGGGACAGGATCTCCGGCCAGTTGGTGTCAGCGTGCCGGGCCGCCTGGTCATGGACGGCCGCGATGGCGGCTTGCAGCTGGTACTCGCCCACCTGCCCCCGCTGCAGGGCTCCGGTGATGAGGGCCACCCCCTCGGCGATGAGATCCCGGTCCCAGCGGGCGCGGTCCTGCTCGGCGAGCGGGACCAGTTCGCCGTCACTGCGGGTGCGGGCGGCCCGCCGGGCGTCGGTGAGCAGCATGAGGGCCAGCAATCCAGCGACCTCAGGATCGGCGGGCAGGCTGGCCTGCACCCCCCGGGTCAGCCGGATGGCTTCGCCGGAGAGGTCGGCGCGGGCCAGGTCGGGGCCGTTGCTGGTGGCGTAGCCCTCGTTGAACAGGAGGTAGAGAACGTGCAGCACCGAGCGCAGCCGTCCGGCGCGCTCGTCGGGCGGCGGGAGCGTGAACGGTTCGTCCGACGCCTTGAGCTTGGCCTTGGCCCGGCTGATCCGCTGGGCCATGGTCGCCTCGGGAACCAGGAACGCGCTGGCGATCTCACGGGTGGTCAGGCCGCCGACCGCGCGCAGCGTGAGCGGGATGGCCGAGGCCGGGGTGAGTGACGGGTGGCAGCACATGAACATGAGGATCAGCGTGTCGTCCTGCCCCGTGACGGGGCCGGTGCGGGCGAGCGACCACGAGGCGGCGAGAATCTCCCGCCGCCGCCGTGCGCTGTCACTCCGGTAGCTGTCGGTCATCCGGCGTGACGCCACCCGGATGAGCCAGGCGAGCGGGTTGTCCGGCTGCTGGCCGGCCGGCCAGCCGGTGGCGGCGGCCAGCAGAGCCTCCTGCACGGCGTCCTCGGCATCGGCGAAATCGCCGTAACGGCGGACAACCGCACCGAGGACCTGCGGCGCCAGCTCGCGCAGCAGGACCTCGGTGCTTCCCAGGGTACTCACGCCTCATGGTCGGGGGCGCCCAGCACCTGGCGGATCTCGATGGGCTGGCGGATGGGCACCCCGTCCGGTCCCGGCGCGGCCGACGCCTGGGCGGCGATCTCGATGGCCCGCCCGGCGGTCTCGACGTCGACCAGCCGGTAGCCGGCCAGCAGCTCCTTGGATTCGGGATACGGGCCGTCGGTGATCACCGGGGCGCTGGCCCCGTCGGACACCACGAACTTGGCCTGCTCCGGCCCGGCCAGCCCCTGGGCGTCGACCAGCTCGCCGCGCTCAGTGAGCTCCTGGTTCAGCGCCTGCTGAAATTCGATGTGCGCCCTGATGTCCCCGGGGCTCCACTCCGTCATCGGCGGGCAGTCTGACTCAACTTCTCCGTAGTTCTGCAGCAGCATGAATCGCATCGCTCTATCCTCCCTGGTCAGGCGGCGCCTCGTGACGCCGCTCACCCAGATGTCGGTGCTGGGACCAGGTTCTCGACATGCTGCCGGGCGGAGTGACGTGGGCTCCCACCCAGCCGCGCCCGCTGCCGGGGGTCCGGCTAGCAGGTCAGCGATAGTCGAGCGCGCGGTCGAGGTTGACCGCCGCGCTGATCAGGGCCAGGTGGGTGAAGGCCTGCGGGAAGTTGCCCAGTGCCTCACCGGAGGCGCCGATCTGCTCGGCGTACAGCCCGAGATGGTTGGCGTAGGTGAGCATCTTCTCGAAGATTGTCCGGGCCTCCTTCACCCGGCCGGCCCGGGTGAGCGCTTCGACGTACCAGAACGAGCAGAGGTTGAAGGTGCCCTCGCCGCCGGCGATGCCGTCGTGCCCGGTGATGGCATACCGGTAGACCAGGCTGTCGGAGGTGAGTTCCGTGCCGATCCGGTCCAGTGTGGACAAGAAGCGCGGGTCAGTCGGGCCGGCGAACTTCACCAGCGGCATCACCAGCACGGATGCGTCCAGCAGCCTGCTGCCTGGGTGCATCACGTACGTCTGGAGCTCAGGGTCCCAGCATGAGTCCTGGACGAACCGGTGGGCGGCCGCGGCGAGCTTGCGCCACCGCTCGACCGGTGCGGGCAGGCCGCGGTCGCGGGCCAGGCGGCCGGCCCGGTCGTAGGCGACCCAGGTCATCAACGCGGAGTAGGTGAAGCGCTGCCGCGGCCCGCGGATTTCCCAGACGCCCTCGTCCGGCTCGGTCCAGTGCTTGGCCAGCCAGTCGAGCCGCTTGGACAGCGCTATCCACAGGTCGTAGGAGATCGGCACCTCGCGGTTGTAGAGGTACACCGAGTCCATCAGCTCGCCGTACACGTCGACCTGGCGCTGCCGCACGGCGTTGTTGCCGATGCGGACCGGACGCGACCCGCGATAGCCCTCCAGGTGGTCCAGGACCGTTTCCGGGATTTCCTCGCTGCCGTCGACCGCGTACATGATCATGATGTCGTGCTCGCGGGTGGCTGTCTCGCAGCGGCGCTGGACCCATTCCATGAACGACGCCGCTTCCTCCAGGAAGCCGAGTGTCATGAGCGCGTAGACGGTGAACGCGGCGTCGCGCAGCCAGCTGTACCGGTAGTCCCAGTTGCGGCCGCCGCCCAGTTCCTCGGGCAGTGACGTGGTCGGCGCGGCGACCAGCGCGCCGGTCGGGTGGTACACGAGCAGCTTGAGGGCCAGTGCCGAGCGTTGCACCGTTTCCCGCCACCGCCCGCGATACCGGGACTGGCTGACCCAGCCCTGCCAGAAGTCCGAGGTCAGGGTGAACAGCTCGTCGGTCTCGCCGGCCGCGAGCGGCCGCACCTCGCCGAGCCACTCCAGCTGGATGTCGACAGTCTCGCCTTCGTCCAGGGTGAAGGTCGCCGCGACGCCGGCCTCCTCGACCTTCAGCGGCACAGTGGTCCGCAGCACGAAGCGGCCGGCCGGCGACTCGAACACCGCGCCGACCCCGGTCACCACCTGGACGGTGTGCCGGGCCCGGCCGTAGTCGAACGCGGGATGGCAGGCCAGCTCGAACGTCGCCCGGCCGCGGACGGCGCGGGCTTGGCGGACGAGCAGATCGCGTGCTTTGCCGGTGCCGCTGGTCTCCGGCACCATGAAGTCGATCACCTCGCCGACCGCCTCCGTGCCATGAAACCGGGTCAGCAAGATGTTCGTGTCGGGAAGGTAAAGCTGCTTCGCGCGCGTGTTACTGCGGCTCGACAGCGAGAAATAGCCGCCCTTGCGCGCGTCGAGGAGGGACCCGAAGAGCGAAGGAGCGTCAAAACGAGACGGACAGTACCAATCGACCGTGCCGTCTGTACCCACGAGCGCGACGGTCCGCAGGTCACCGACGATTCCATGCTCTTCGATCGGCAGGTAGCCGGTCGGTGCCCCTGGGCTGCGGCTGTTGCCGGCGGAGTAGTACGCCATGCTTTCATAATCCGGTTTTGGTATTACATCCACGTTTCCGCTGCGGGGCGGTCGCTTTGTGGTTGACCCGGTCGAGGGGCAGCATCACGGCATGAGCATTGTTGAGCCTGGGCTGATCGGCACTGGCCGGCTCGATCTCCTGCCGCTGGCCGCCGAGCACGCAACTGAGATGGCCGGCGTCTTGTCGGACCCAGCCTTGTACACCTTCACCGGCGGTGCGCCGCCCGGGCCCGCCGCGCTGCGAGCGCGCTATGAGCGGTGGGCCGCCGGGTCACCTGACCCGGCGGTGTCCTGGTGCAACTGGGTGATCCGGCTGCGCGACGAGGAACGCCTGGCCGGCACGGTCCAGGCGACGATCAGCGGCGCCGTCCCGGACACCATCGCCGAGATCGCCTGGGTGGTGGGCACCCCGTGGCAGGGCCGGGGCATCGCCACCGAGGCCGCCTGCGGGCTGATCGGCTGGCTCGGGCACTGGCCGATCGAGGCCGTCGCGGCGCACATCCACCCGGACAACCACGCGTCCGCCGCAGTCGCGGCCAACGCCGGGCTCACCCCGACGGGCCGCTGGCAGGACGGCGAAATCCGGTGGCAGCTGCGGATAGCGCCGTGATGCCTCTCAGCCGCCTGTCTGGACGATCGATTCCAAGGGATCGAGGGCTGTGGTCATGCCCTGTGGCAGCCAGGTGCGGGCGGTGCGCCTCAGACGATCAGGCGGCGTAGTCCGTTTGGTGCGTCCAGCGAAGGTTGCGGGTGGTGCGGTCGGAGACGCGGCGGGGCCAACGGTTGCGGATCAGGCGCCGCTGGTGTCGATGAGGGCGCCGAGGCCGTCAAGGACGCGCTGCAGCCCGAAGGTGTAGGCGTGGTCGGGGTCATAGGCTGCGCCGT
>CAYPQM010000049.1:0-39897 GCA_964412845.1 uncultured Streptosporangiaceae bacterium | reverse complement strand
GTCGTCGGGCCCGACCAGCAGCCTGGCGCGGGCGACTGGCAATAAGCCTCTAGTGCCGCCTCAGGCTACGTTTGCCCGGGCGACGACCTGGCGTAGGCGTTCGTCGTAGGCGTGGTTGTTGCGCCAGATGATGTAGCGGCGGATCATGCTGGCCTGCTCGTGGTGGCTGGCGTGGTCGGTGCCGTCGAGCGCGAAGTAGCGCGGGGCGGTGAACTGGGCTTCTATCCGGTTCAGCCAGGATGAGTTGGTTGGCGTGCAGGCGATTTCGACGTTGTTCGCCGCCGCCCAGTCCCCGGCCCGGCTGTCTTTGGCGGTGGTCAGGTGGGGGCTGTAGTTGTCACAGATGATCGCGATGCGGACCTGCGGTGGGTAGAGGGTGCGCGGGTAGCGGCAGAACTCCAGGCACCGGGCCCGGTTCTTGCGCGGCTTGACGTGCCCGAACATCTTGTCCTCACCCAGCTCATAGGCGGCGAGCAGGTGCCGCACCCCTTGGGTCCGGGTGCAGGTCGCGCGCATCCGCGGGCGCGGCGCCCGGCCCGCCTCAGCGCCCTTCCCGCTGACGGCGGCCCACTGCCGGCCAGGGCGGGGCTGCGGGTTGGCGGCCCGGACTCGTCCACGCAGAAGATCACCTCCGGCTCGCCCGGGTCAGGGACGACCTCGCGGTCGGCGATCGCGTACAGGTGCCCGACCCGGGCCTTCTTCGCCTCGTAGTCCGGATCCTTCGAGCTCTTCCAGGTCTTTACCCGTTGAAAGCTGACGCCTTCCTCTCGGAGCAGCGTGCGCAGTCCCTCAAGGCTGATGTCGTCGACCACCCCCTCAGCGACCAGGAACTCCGCCAGCTCCGGCAAGCTCCAGGTGGGAAACGGCAGGCCATGGTCGCCCGGCCTGGACTTGGCGATCTTCTTCATCTCCCGCCGCTGCGGCAGGGTGAACTTCGGCGGCCGGCCGCCCTTGTACTTCGGGTACAGCGAGGCGAACCCGTCGGCGTTGAAGTTGCGGATCACATCACGGACCCGGTCCTCGCTGGTGAACGCCACCTTCGCGATCCCCGCGGCGTCCATGCCCTGCGCCGGCAGCAGCACCATCTGCGCCCGCCGCCACGTCACCACCGACCCGCTGCCCCGCCGCACGATCCGCACCAGCCGCCGGCCCTCATCGTCATCGATCCCACGAACCCGCAGGCGTTCCGTCACCGGCCCAGTCGGCAAGACCGCCCTGGACCTCGTCCTCTCCGGGCCGCTTTCCAGCTCACGAGCTCAAAAGGCGGCGAAGCAAAGGCAGGTAAGAAGGGTCAGCGAACCTGAGCCCATCAAGCTGCCCCTCTTCGAACCAGCCGATGGCGTCATGCTCTTCTGGCTGCAGGTTCGACACGGTCCCCCGCCAGCGCCACGAGACCCACACAGTCAGGTCCAAACCAGTCTGAGGGACAACCCGGTGCAACACAGGGCCGCCATCGACGCCCTCAAGCTCAGCCCCCAGCTCCTCGGCCACCTCCCGCCGGAGCGCATCTTCGGGCCGCTCGCCAGGCTCGACGTGACCACCGGGGAAGTCCCACACATCCGGAAACCACCGCCGGCCTGGCGAACGGTGACACAGCAACAACTGGTCTCCCCGACGCAAGATCACGGCTACAACGTGGTGATCCTCCATCGCCCAAGTATCCCGTTGACGGGGCAAAGGTTGTCAGACGCGGCACTAGCGTCGGCGGCGGCGCACGAGCAGGCGACGGATCTCGTCGGCTCCCCAGACGATGAACGGGAAGGGCGCGACGGTGGCGAGCTGGGCGGGGCCGAGCGCGGCAGTGCCGAAGACGCTGTTGAGGGCCGGCACGTAGATCAGCGCGGCGGCGAATGCCAGCGCCACCGCGATCCCGCCGAGCAGGAAGCGGTTGGCGGACACGCCCACCGAACGCAGCGATGCGTGGTCAGTGCGGACCGCGAACGCGGTGCCGATCTGGCAGGCCACAATGCCGAGCCAGGCGACCGTGGTGGCCTGCCGGTAAGAGTGGTTCAGCGGGCTGCCAGCCCCCGTGGCGGCGCCGGGGTGCCATCCGGCCCGGCGCAGCGTCAGGTAGAACCCGGTCATGATAAGGGTGGCGGAGATCAGCCCGAGGAATCCCCAGGCGCGGGCCAGCATCCCGCGGCTGATCACCCCCTGGGTACGGGGCCTCGGCGGGCGGTCCATGAGCCCTGGCTCGGCTGCTTCCCGGCTGAGCGCCAAGGCGGGGAGAGTGTCGGTGCCGAGGTCGATGGCGAGGATCTGCATGACGGTCAGTGGCAGCGGGATCGCGCCGCCGGACAGGGCGAAGACCAGGAACGGGACCACTTCGGGCACGGCGTGGGTGAAGATGTAGCAGATGAACTTGCGAACGTTGTCGTAGACCCGCCTGCCGGATTCCACCGCCGCGGTGATGGTCGCGAAGTTGTCGTCGGTGAGCACCATGGTGGCCGCCTCACGGGCCACGTCTGTTCCGGAACGCCCCATGGCGATCCCGATGTCGGCCCGGCGGAGCGCGGGAGCGTCGTTGACTCCGTCGCCGGTCATCGCGACGACCTCGCCCAGCGCGCGCAGCGCGTCGGCGATGCGCAATTTGGCTTCCGGGGAGCTGCGGGCGAAAACCACCTCGGTCCCGGTGCCGAGCAGGCGGTCAAGCTGGTGGTCGGTCATCGCGTCCAGCTCGGTGCCGGTAACGACCAGCATGCCGTCACGGCCGATGCCAACCTGCCGGGCGATCGCGGCGGCGGTCAGCCCGTTGTCGCCGGTGACCACGTTGACCCGGATGCCGGCCCGGTGCACCCGCTCAATCGCTTCGGGAACCTCCGGACGTGGCGGGTCGAGCATGGCGACCAGCCCGGTCAGGCACAGGTCAGATTCCACCTCCGCGCGCTGGGTGGGGACCGCCGATCCGGCCGCCAGCCTGCGGTGACCGACGGCCAGTACCCGGAGGCCACGCTGCGCGTAGTCAGTCATGACCCGGGCCGTCTCGGCGCGGTCCGCAGCGGTGATCGGCCGCTCACCCTGGCCGCGATGGATCATGGTCGCCCGGGCGAGCAGTTCCTCCGGCGCGCCCTTGGTGTTCACCTCCAGGCGGCCGTCCTGCTCGTCAACGGTCGTCATGAGCTTGCGCCGCGGGTCGAAGCGGAATAGCTGACGGCGGCGCGCTTCCCGCCCGGCCCGGGAGACGTCCAGACCGCAGCCGGCCGCCAGCTCCAGCAGTGCGAGCTCGGTCGGATCACCGGCCGGCGGCCCGGGGGTGCCACCCAGGTCCGCGTTGTTGCACGCCGAGACGATCTCGGCGAGCAGGCTGAGCCCGGACTGGTGGCCGCCAGTTTCTGGGCGGCGGGCCGGTGAGCCGCCGGGTGGCACGCTGACCTCGCCCGCGCCGGTCCATACGGTGCTGACGCGCATCTTGTTCTGGGTGAGGGTACCGGTCTTGTCGGTGCAGATGACGGTGGTAGATCCGAGGGTCTCGACCGCGCTGAGCCGCTTGACCAGGGCGCCGCGCCGGGCCATCTCGCGGACGCCGACGGCCAGCGCGAGGGTGATCGTGGGCAGCAGCCCTTCGGGGACGTTGGCTACCAGCAGCCCGATCGCGAAGCTGGCGGCCGCCGCGATGCTCAGCCCGGCGGCCAGGCCGATCGGCAGGAACGCGATTCCTGCCCCGAGCGCGACGAACGCGATCAGCCGCGCGGCCCGGGTGACCTGGCGCTCCAGCGGGCTCTCGGTGCGCCCGGCCCGCTGGCTGAGCGCCGCGATACGGCCCAGCTCGGTGCCCATGCCGGTGGCCGTGACCACGGCCCGGGCCGCACCGCCGGTGCACGCCGTGCCGCTGAACACCACCTCACTGGCCTGGAGAAACGGCACCCCGGGGTCAGGGATGCCCGCAGCGCGGGTCACCGGAACGGACTCACCGGTCAGCGTCGACATGTCCACCTCGAGCGTGCCGGCCAGCATCCGCGCATCCGCGCAGATCTGCTCCCCCTCCTCGATCAGCAGCACGTCACCGGGCACCAGCAGCCGCGCTTCAATCTCCTGGTGTATCCCGTCCCGCAGCACCCTGGCCCGCTCGGGAAGGAACGCGGCCAGCGCTTCCACCGCCCGCTCGGCCTGCATCTCCTGGACGAACGCGAAACCAGCGTTCAACAGGATCACCGCCGCGATCGCGATCCCCAGCCGGGGTGTCCCGCTGATCCAGGCCAGCACCCCGGCAACCGTCAGCAGCACCGCCAGCGGCTGGGTGAACTGCCCGGCCAGCTCAGCTGGCCAGCGGCGGCCGCTGCGCCGGGTCAGCTGATTGGGGCCGGACACCTCCAGCCGGCGCATTGCCTCACGGCTGGACAGGCCATCTGGTGAGCTGCGCAGATCCCGGAACAGCTGCGCCAGCGGCTCCAGCGGGTTGGCGGCCGGGCCCGGTCCCGCGGCACTCAGGCTGCCCCGGCCCGTGGCTGCGGCGGCCATCCCGTGGCTGTCCCCGGTCCCCGCCGGTTCCGTCATGAGGCTGCGTCCCGGCAGGTCATCGGGGTATTCCTCGCTCGGCTCGTGGGCTGCTACGCGGAGTCGCGTTCGATGGGGCAGGTCATGCACCGTGGGCCGCCGCGACCGCGGCCGAGTTCGCTGCCAGGCACGGTGATCACTTCTATCCCGTGCTTGCGCAGCATCGTGTTGGTGGCGACGTTGCGCTCGTAGCCGACTATGACGCCGGGGGCGAGGGCGAGGTAGTTGTTCCCGTCGTCCCACTGTTCCCGTTCAGCGGCCCTGATGTCCTCGTCGGTGGTCAGCACGGTAACTTCGCTGGCGCCCAGCGCCCCGGCGAGGGTGTCCCAGAGATTCTGGTTGTGGCTGACCCGCAGCTCGTCTTCCTGGCTGCCTGCGGTGATCGTCCAGGACCGCAGGTGCCGGTCGAAATAGGGGTAGAGGACGAACGTGGCGTGGTCGATCATGGTCATGAGCGTGTCCAGGTGCATCATCGCGTGCGACTGGGGCAGCTCGACAGCGATGACGGTGTCGGCCTGGCCGCTGCTGAACAGGGCGCGGGAGAGGATCTCTGCTGCCATCGGGGTGGTCCGCTCACCCATGCCGATCAGGACAGCGCCGTTGCCGAGCACGTGCACGTCCCCGCCTTCGATGCTGGCAGGCAGGTGGCTGTCGTCGTCGTCGCCGTAGTACGTGACGAATTTCTCGTCGGCGAAAAGGGGGTGGTAGCGGTAGATGGCCCGGATGTGCAGGGTTTCCCGCTGCCGGGCGGGCTTGGCCATCGGGTTCACCGAGACACCGCCGTAGACCCAGCACGAGTTGTCCCGCGGGAAGAGGTGGTTGGGCAGCGGGGGGAGCAGGAAGTCATCAGCCCGCAGCATGTCCCACTTCAGGCTCTTGGCCTGCAGCGGCCGCAGGTCAGCTTTCAGCACCCCGCCGACCAGGTACTCAGCCAGCTTGGCCCCGTCGAGGCCCTCCGCCAGCCCGCGGAATGGCTTGACCAGCGTCGGGCCGAGGATCTCCGGGGTGCACACCCGGTCAAGCACGAACCTGCGGCCCTCGGGCACTTCGAGTGTCTCGGCGAGCAACTGGGCGAAGTAGTGCACCTGGACGCCTCGGTCGCGGAGCGCCTCGGCGAACACGTCGTGTTCTTCCTTGGCCTTCTTCGCCCACATGACATCGTCGAACAGCAGCCCGGCGGCGTTCCGTGGGGTCAGCCGGGACAGTTCCAGCCCGGGCCGGTGCAGGATGACCTGGCGAAGCGGGCCGACCTCTGACTGAACCTGGAGATTCATGACGATGCCTCCGGTGCCGCCGCGGCCGGCTCGGGGGACAGGTTGTCGGCTGGTGCCTCGGCCTGGCCGAGGTGTTCGCGGCGGGCCTTCAGGAACGCGTAGACGATGACCCCGGCGAGCACGATGACCATGGCCTGGTACACGGCCGCGTAACCGGCGGCGAAGGTAACCCACAGCGAGAACAGCACGGCGGCCGTGGTGATGGACAGGTCGCGGGCGAGCAGCCAGCCCTGCACCCGGCGGCGCCGGGACACCAGGTAGGTGAGCTGGGCACAGGCCGAGAACAGGTAGGGGATGGCCACGGTGACCACGGTGAGGTCGACCAGGTAGGTGAAGACCGTCAGCCCCGAGCTGCTGTTGTAGCGCCAGAGCATGAGCAGCGAGGGCAGCAGCGCCGCCACCACGATGCCGAACCAGGCCGAGTCGTTGCGGTCGGTCCAGGCGAACGGCTTGGGGAACAGGCCGTCGTTGGCCGGTGCCCGGGACACCTCGGCGGTGACGAGCGTCCAGCCGTTCAGGGCCCCGATCCCGGACACCACGGCCAGCGCGGCGACCAGCTTGCCGGCCCAGGCACCATGGTTGAAGATCGCCCCGAAGGCGTTGACGAACGGTGCGCCGTTGTTGACCAGCGCGTGGTGCGAGACCAGGCCCATCACCGCGGCGGACACCGCGAGGTAGACGATGGCGCTGGCGGCGGTGCCGAGCAGTGAGGCCCGGCCGACGTTCCGGCGGGGATCCTTGACCCGCTTGGCCGTGATGGCCGCCACTTCCACGCCGATGAAGGAGAACAGGGCCACCCCGGCGGCGATGCCGATGGCGCTGTACAGGCTGCCGCCCGAGGCGTTGAACGCACCGAAGTTGACCTTCGACACGAAGAACCAGCCCACCACGCCCACGAAAAGCAGCGGGAGGAACTTCAGCACGACCGTGACGTTCTGGAACCAGGCCATCTGGCGGACGCCGGCCAGGTTCACGGCAGCGGGAACCCATAGCCCGAGCAGGGCGATTCCCCAGTTGGTCATGGCCGATGGGTGGTTGATGCTGAACAACGCGTCCACGTAGAAGACCCAGGAGGCCACGATGGCCGCGTTGCCCGCCCAGGCCTGGATCCAGTAGCACCAGCCGGTGAGATAGCCGGCGAAGTCGCCGAACTCATGACGGGCGTAGGCGTACAGGCCGCCGTCGGAATTGGGCACCCGCCTGGTCAGCTGACCGAACAGGACCGCCAGCAGCATGGCGCCGACCGCGATCACGGCCAGGACCAGGAGCGAGCTGGTGCCAGCGCTGGCCAGCACGGCCGGCATCGTGAACACCCCGGTCCCGATGATGCTGCCGATCACCAGCCCCGTTGCCGAGGTCAGGCCCAGGGCACGGGCCTTGAGCTGGGTTCTCGACGGCGGGACTCCCGGCGGCGCCGGCGTGGTCAGCGAAGCGGACCTATTAGGTCCCCCCGGCCTGGTAGGTCCCCCCGGCCGGTGCAGCACGTGCCGGAAGCTAGCAGTCCCAGACATAACGGGCTCCTCTCCGCTCCGCGCCGACTGCGCGCCCGGATAGACCTGCCGAATGCACCGGGCCCCGAAATCTGGCGGATCCCATCACCTCAGGTATCTCTTCCTACGGTGCCGGATGGGGCAGATGTGCCTCCAGGGACATAGGTCACGGGGCGGCGGGACAAACGCCAACAAAGACGTACCGCACAGTCGCTCTTTCGCCGGGGACGGGCGGAGTCCGGCCGGGGCGTTCGCCGGATGCCGGGGGCCAGACGTCCCTACCGTGCCCAGCGGGAAGCACGCACAGTAGTGGGATGGACGATGAAAAGCACACGGTGAGCATGCGCGGGCGAAGCCTCCTGAAGGAGAGTGATCTCACCCGCGAGGAGTTCCTCTACTTGGTTGAGCTGGGCGGCCATGCCCGGGACGAGAAGCGGCTGGGTTTTGCCCCGCGCCGGCTGGCGGGCCGCAATATCGCGCTCATCTTCGAGAAGCCCTCGACCCGGACCCGTTCGGCGTTCGAGGTCGCGGCGCATGACGAAGGCGCACATGTCACCTACCTCGGGCCGGAGGAGTCCCAGCTAGGTCACAAAGAGTCGATGAGGGACACCGCCCGGGTCCTGGGCCGCATGTTCGATGGCATCGAGTACCGCGGGGCCGCCCAGGAAGCCGTCGAGATCCTCAGCGCCTTCTCCGGGGTGCCGGTCTGGAACGGGCTGACCGACGCCTGGCACCCGACCCAGATGCTCGCCGACATCCTGACCATGCGCGACCATGCCGGCAAACCGCTCGGCCAGGTCTCGTACTGCTACCTCGGGGATGGCCGGAACAACACGGCGAACTCCCTGCTGGTGACCGGCGCGCTGCTGGGGCTCGACGTGCGGATCTGCGCACCTGCGGTGCTCCTGCCCACACCGGACGTGCAGGGCTTGGCCAGGAAGCTCGCGGCGGTGTCCGGGGCCAGGATGACCGTGACCAGCGAGATAGCGGAAGCGGTGCCCGGCGCGGACTTCCTGTACACGGATGTGTGGCTCTCGATGGGCGAGCCGCCGGCCGAATGGGACAAGCGGATCGACCAGCTCCTGCCCTACCAGGTCACCATGGACATGATGGCCGCCACCGGGAACCCCTCGGTCAAGTTCATGCACTGCCTGCCGGCCCTGCACAACCGGGAAACCCGGATCGGCCAGCAGATCTACGACAAGCGGGGCCTGGAAGCGCTGGAAGTGACCGACGAGGTTTTCGAATCCGCTGCGTCGGTCGTCTTCGACCAGGCCGAGAACAGGATGCATACAATCAAGGCCGTGATGGTCGCGACGATCCCGCCGCGGCCGTGAGAGTCGTCGCGGCGCTCGGCGGTAACGCCCTGCTGGAACGCGGCGAGAAGCCCGACTCTGACATCCAGGAATCGCACGTCCAGCGGGCCGTGCAGGCCCTCGCGCCGCTGGCCCGGGCGCACGATCTGGTCATCACGCACGGCAACGGCCCGCAGGTCGGCATGCTGGCCCTGGAAAGCGCGGGTGATCCGGCGCTGTCCCGTCCGTACCCGTTCGATGTGCTTGGCGCGCAGACCCAGGGGATGATCGGCTACTGGCTCGTCCGGGCGTTGCATGGCGCAGTCCCGGGCCGGGCTGCCGGGTGCCTGCTCGGCCAGACGCTGGTCGACCCGCAGGATCCTGCTTTCGCCCGTCCGGCGAAGTTCGTCGGCCCGGTCTACACCGAGGCCAGGGCGCGTGCGCTGGCTGCCGATCGGGGCTGGGTGGTCCGCCGCGACGGGTCCGCCTGGCGCCGGGTGGTGCCCTCTCCGGAACCCGTTGCGCTCGTGGAACTCCCCTTGATCCAGGCCCTGCTGGACGCGGGCGCGCTGGTGGTGTGCGCGGGCGGCGGTGGCGTCCCGGTGGTCGCGGACGGCTCGGGCTCGCTGCGCGGCGTCGAGGCGGTAGTGGACAAGGATCTGACCGCCGCGCTGCTGGCCCGCGCGGTGGCCGCCGACGCCCTGCTGCTGCTGACCGACATCGACGCCGTCGTCGACGGGTTCGGCACCCCCGGGGCCCGGCCGATCCACCACGCGACCCCCGGTGAGCTGCGCGCCTGCTCGTTCGCGGCCGGCTCGATGGGCCCCAAGGTGGATGCCGCCTGCCGGTTCGTTGAGGCGACCGGCCGGATGGCGGCGATCGGCGGCCTCGATGAGGCGGAGGCACTGCTCGAACGGAAGGCCGGTACCGTTGTCTCGCTGGATCCGAATCGTCCGTCCCGATCATGAACAGGATGACTGATGTCTGACTACACGAGCGGCGGCGCGCCTGGAACCGCGGGCAGCACCGGACCAGCAGCCGGGGAACCAGCGCTGGAGGTGCTCGACGAGGCTGAGTGCCTGCGGCTGATCTCACCCGGCGGCATCGGCCGGATCGCCTATTCCGGCCGGTACGGCGTGACGGTGCTCCCGGTCAATTTCAAGCTGCATGAGGGATCCATCGTGTTCCGCACCACGCAGGACAGTCCGCTCGATGAAGATCTCCGCACCGGGATAGCGAGCGCCGAGTACAAGGTCGCCTTCGAGATCGACGACTTCGACCTGGCCGCACGCGAAGGATGGAGCGTTCTCGTCCAGGGCTCCGCGCACCACGTGGATTCTGAATCCGAGCGCGCTTCGGTGCTGGCCGCTGGGGTCGAACCATGGCCCGGCGGGGCGAAAGACCATTTCCTCCGGATCTTCCCCACCCGGATCGGTGGCCGGCGCATCCGCCAGGCCGCACACCCGGCCGCCGGGTAGCCCTCGCCGGCCGCGCCGCGTCCGCATGCCCGCCCGGGGCTGGCGGCGGCCCGGGTGACCGGGCCGGTTACCAGGGACCCTGGCTGTCGTCGGCGGCCCGCAGCGCCCGGACATACCCGGTTCGCTCGTAGCTGGCCTGGTCAGCGTCGGCCCGCACGGCGAGCAGCCCGCGAAAGTCGCTGACCTGCGTGAATCCCTTGCGGACCATCCATCCGGACAAGCCGTCGAGCAGGACGCCAGCATGCTCAGGACCGTGCCGGAGCAATGCGGACGCGGTCATCACGACATCCGCGCCGGCCAGCAGGTACTTGACCACCTCCAACGGGCCCGCCACGCCCGTCGTCGCGGCGAGCGAGGCCCGCACCTGGTGGCGCAGCAGGGAGATCCAGGTGCACGGCAGCCGCGCTTCGGCCGGGTGGGACAGGCCCACGGCTGGCACCACGGCGAGGGTTTCCGGGTCGATGTCAGGCTGCAGGAACCGGTTGAACAGCACCAGCCCGTCGGCGCCGGCCTGGTCCAGTTGCCGTGCCATCTCGCCCATGGAACTGAAGTACGGGCTGAGCTTGACCGCTACCGGGACGGTCACCTGCGCCTTGACACTCTGCACGATGTCGATGTGCCGCTGCTCGGCGTCGCGGCCGGAAATGTGCGAATCGCCGGGCACGTAGTAGATGTTCAGCTCGATCGCCGCGGCGCCGGCGTCCTGCATGGCCCGCGCGTAGCTGGTCCAGCCGCCGGTGGTGGCGCCGTTGAGGCTGCCGATCACCGGGACTTCCACGGCGGCCGCGCCGCGCTCCAGCAGGCTCAGGTACCGGCGCGGCCCCGGATCGACGTCCGCGCCCTCGGGGAAATAGGACAGCGACTCGGGGAAGCTCTCGGTCCCGGCGTCGGCGAGCCGCGCGCTGCGTGCTGCCTCCTCGCGCAGTTGCTCCTCGAACAGGGAGAAGAGAACGACCGCGCCGACGCCCGCATCGGCTAGCCGCTGGATGCCCTCGACGGTGCGGGACAGCGGAGACGCGGAGGCGACGAGCGGATTACGCAGCTCAAGGCTCATATAGCGGGTCGACAGGTCCATCAGTGCTCCTTCCGCGCGTCCGCCGGGAACCGCGAGGCACCGCGGGTCGCCATCTCCTCGTAGGTGTCCCAGCGCTGATCAACCGCCTGCTGGGCCAGCGCACCCAGCCGTTCGGCTTCAGCCGGATCGGTGTTGGTGAGCGCGCGGTACCGCAGCTCGCGCTGCGTGTAGGAGGTCAGCGGGATGCGCGGTCGCGGCGAGTCGAGCAGGAACGGGTTGCCGCCGGCCGCTCGCAGCATCGGGTCGTAGCGGATCAGCGGCCAGTATCCGCTGGCCACGGCCCGGTACTGCTGGTCGAGCCCGGACCGCATCTCAATGCCGTGCGCGATGCAGTGGCTGTAGGCGATGATCAGCGAAGGGCCGTCGTAGGCCTCCGCCTCGCGGAAGGCGCGCAGCGTCTGCTGCGGGTCGGCGCCCATCGCCACCCGGGCGACGTACACGTAGCCATACGCGATCGCCTGCAGGGCGATGTCCTTCTTGGGCATGGTCTTTCCCGCGGCGGCGAACTTGGCGACGGCGCCGAGCGGGGTTGCCTTCGACGCCTGCCCTCCGGTGTTGGAGTAGACCTCGGTGTCGAGCACCAGCACGTTCACGTTCCGCCCGCTGCCCAGCACATGGTCGAGCCCGCCGGACCCGATGTCGTAGGCCCAGCCGTCGCCGCCGACGATCCACACGCTGCGCCGCATCAGGTGATCCGCGACGCTGCGCAGGTCGGCGGCCACCGGCCCATCCAGGCCGTCAATGCGCCCGGCCAGCTCGGCTACCCGGTCCCGCTGCGCGGCCAGCTCGGACTCGCGCAACTGCGGCGCGCCGAGGATGGCGTCCGTCAATTCGGCGCCGACCGTGTCCCGCAGCTCGGCGAGCCGCGTGCGAGCCAGCTCCGTGTGCCGGTCGGCGGCGAGCCGGAAGCCGAGGCCGAACTCGGCGTTGTCCTCGAACAGGGAGTTGGACCAGGCCGGCCCCCGGCCGTCGGCGTTGGTCGTCCACGGCGTGGTGGGCAGGTTGCCGCCGTAGATCGAGGAACAGCCCGTCGCGTTCGCGACCATCAGCCGGTCGCCGAACAGCTGGGACAGGACCTTGATGTACGGCGTCTCGCCGCAGCCCGCGCAGGCGCCCGAGAACTCGAACAGGGGCTTCAGGAACTGCGTGCCGCGCACCGTGCCGAAATCCACCCGGGACCGGTCGGCGACCGGCAGCGTCTCGAAGAACGCGATGTTGTCCCGCTCGGCCGCCAGCAGCGGCTCCCGCGGCGAGAGGTTGATCGCCTTGCGCTCCTGGTCACCGGGCGTAGCGACGGGGCAGGCCTCGACGCACAGCCCGCATCCGGTGCAGTCCTCCAGGTAGACCTGAAGGGTGAACCGGGCGTCCGGGAGCCCGCGGGCATCCAGCGGCGCCGACCGGAACCCCGACGGTGCCGGGGCCAGCAGCGAGTCCTCGTAATAACTGGACCTGATCACGCTGTGCGGGCAGACGAAGCTGCAATTGCCGCACTGGATACACAGGTCAGGATCCCATTCCGCGACCAGGTCCGAGACGTTGCGCTTCTCGTAGGCGGCCGTTCCGGTCGGGTAGGTGCCATCCGCTGGCAGCGCGCTGACCGGCAGGTCGTCGCCGCGGCCGGCCATCATCTCGGCGGTGACCCGGCGGACGAAATCCGGGGCATGGGCCGGCACGACGGGAGGCAGCTCACGGCTGGAGGTCACCAGGCCGGGCACCTCGATCTGGTGCAGCCCCTCCAGCGCACGGTCGACCGCCGCCTGGTTCCGCTCAACCACGTCGGCGCCGCGGCGGCCGTAGGTCTTGGCTATCGCCGCCTTGATGCTGGCGATCGCCTGGTCCCGGGGCAGGATCCCGGAGATGGCGAAGAAGCAGGTCTGCAGGATGGTGTTGGTCCGGCCGGCCAGGCCAACCTCGCGGGCGATCCGGCCGGCGTTGATGGCATACACCGCCACCTGCTTGGCGATGATCTTCTCCTGGACGGGGCGGGGCAGCGCGTCCCAGACCTCGCCGGGCGGGTGCGGGCAGTCAAGCAGCAGCGTGGCCCCTGGTGCCGCGCGGCCGAGCACGTCGACCTGGTCAAGCAGGCCGAAGTGGTGACAGCCGACGAAGCTGGCCTGCTGGATGAGGTACGGAGCGCAGATCGGCTCAGTCCCGAAGCGCAGGTGCGACACCGTCTGCGAGCCCGACTTCTTCGAGTCGTAGACGAAGTACCCCTGGGCATGCAGTTTCTCCTCGGATCCGAGGATCTTGATGGTGTTCTTGTTCGCGCCGACCGTGCCGTCCGAGCCGAGGCCGAAGAAGACCGCGCGGACCGAGCTGGCCGGCTCGATGTCCAGCGACCCGTCATAGGGCAGGCTGCTGCCGGACAGGTCATCGGTGATGCCGATGGTGAACCGGCGCCGCGGCCGCTCGCGGTCCAGTTCCGCGAACACCCCGGCGACCATGCCGGGGGTGAATTCCTTCGACCCCAGGCCGTACCGGCCACCGGTCACCAGCGGCATGACGGCGCGCTCACCATCGGTATGCGATTCGGCCAGCGTGGCGACCACGTCGAGGAAGAGCGGCTCGCCGGCCGAACCAGGTTCCTTGGTCCGGTCCAGGACGGCGATCCGGCGCACGCTGGCGGGCAGCGCATCGAGCAGGGCCCGGGCCGGGAACGGCCGGAAAAGCCGTATCTGCACGACACCGACCCGTTCGCCCCGCGCGCACAGGTGGGCCACGGTTTCCCGGACGGTCCCGGCCGCCGAGCCCATCACCACCACGACCCGCTCGGCCTCTGGATGCCCGGTGTAGTCGATGAGGTGATAGCGGCGGCCGACCCGCTCAGCCAGGCGGCTCATGGCGTCCTCGACCGCGCCCGGCACAGCGGCGTAGTACGGGTTGACCGTTTCGCGCCCCTGGAAGTACACATCCGGGTTCTGCGCGGTGCCGCGGATAACGGGCCGCTCCGGGGTCAGCGCCCGGCCCCGGTGCGCGCGGACGAGTTCCGCGGGCACCAGCGCGAGCAGGTCGTCGTCGGAAAGCATCTCGATCGTGTTCAGCTCATGCGAGGTGCGGAATCCGTCGAAGAAATGGACGAACGGCACCCGTGTCGCGAGCGTCGCGGCCTGCGCGACGAGCGCGAGGTCATGAGCCTCCTGGACCGAAGCCGAGGCGAGCAGCGCGAAGCCGGTCTGCCGCACCGCCATCACGTCCGAATGATCACCGAAGATGGACAGCCCCTGCGCGGCCAGCGCCCGGGCGGCGACGTGCAGCACCGCGGGAGTCAGCTCGCCGGCGATCTTGTACATGTTCGGGATCATCAGCAGCAGGCCCTGGGACGCGGTGAACGTGGTGGCCAGCGCGCCGCCCTGCAGCGCGCCGTGCAGCGCCCCGGCCGCCCCGCCTTCGCTTTGCATCTCCACCACCGCGGGCACGCCGCCCCACAGGTTGGGCCGGCCCTGGCTGGACCACTCGTCCGCGTGCTCGGCCATCGGGGATGACGGAGTTATCGGGTAGATGCAGCAGACCTCGTTGAGCCGGTAGGCGACTGATGCCGCCGCCTCGTTGCCGTCAATCGTCGCGCGCATCAGTCAGTCTCCGGGACCATCTCGATCGAATGGACCGGGCATTGCTCGTAACACGTCCCGCAGCCCGTGCAGCGGTCGTAGTCGAACGTGTAGCGGTGCCCGGGGCCCAGCTTGATGACCGCGTCCTCCGGGCATGCGCCGAGGCAGCCGTCACATTCACAGCAGTTGCCGCAGGACAGGCAGCGGCGTGCCTCGTAGGCCGCCTCCTGCTCGGACAGGCCGCCGACCACCTCGGCGAAGCCCGAGACGCGCTGCTCCGGTTCGGCTTCTGGCTGCTGGCTGCGTGCGGCGTCGCCGAAATACCAGAGGTTGAGCATGTCGAACGACGCGACCTCGTGCTTGGCCAGGTTGGCCGGGGCCGTGCCGCGCAGCCACGTGTCGATGTGCCGGGCGGCCTTCTTGCCGTGGCCGACCCCGACGGTCACCGTCCGTTCGGCGGGCACCATGTCTCCTCCCGCGAACACGCCGGGGCAGCCGGTCATCATGGACGGCGATACCTGCACGGTGCCGTCCCGGCCGAACTCCACCCCGGGCACCTGCTGCAGGAACGCGGTGTCGGTCTGCTGGCCGAGGGCCAGGATGACGGTGTCCGCGGCGAGCGTCTCGAACTGCCCGGTCGGCTGCGGGTACCCGCTGGAGTCCAGTTCCATCGTCTCGACCGTCAGCTCCGGCCCGTCGAAGGCGGTGATGGTGCGCAGCCAGTTGATCCGCACCCCTTCCCGCTCGGCGTCCTGCGCCTCTTCTTCGTGCGCGGGCATCTGGGCCCGGGTGCGCCGGTAGACGATCAGCGCGTCGTCCGCGCCCAGCCGCCGGGCGACCCGGGCCGCGTCCATCGCGGTGTTGCCGCCGCCGTAGATCGCCACCCGGCGCCCGATCACCGGCCGCTCGCCTGAGGCGACGCTGCGCAGGAAGGACACGGCATCCACGATCCGCGCGGCATCCTTGGCCGGAATGTCCACCCGCTTGGACAGGTGGGCGCCCACCGCGACGAAGACCGCGTCGAAGGCGCCGTCGGCCCGCTCGGCGGCCAGGTCCTCGACTTTGTGCCCGGCGGTGAACCGGACACCCATCCCGCCGATCCGGTCCAGTTCGGCGTCCAGGACGTCGCGCGGCAGCCGGTAGGCCGGTATGCCATAACGCATCATCCCGCCCGGCTGGTCGCCCGCATCCCTGATCTCGACCTCGTGGCCAAGCCGGGCCAGATGGTAGGCGGCCGACAGCCCGCTCGGCCCGGCGCCGATGACGAGCACCCGCCTGCCGCTGCGGGCGGCCGGCGGATCGAACCTCCACGACCGCTCCCGGGCCAGGTCACCCAGGAACCGCTCGACCGAGTGGATCGAGACGGCGCTGTCCAGGTTCGCCCGGTTGCAGACGCTCTCACAGGGGTGGTAGCAGACCCGTCCGTGGACCGCCGCCAGCGGGTTGTCGGCCACGAGCTGACGCCAGGCCTGCTCGTAGTGGCCGACCTCAGCGTGCGCCAGCCAGGCCTGGATGTTCTCGCCGGCCGGGCAGCCAGCGTTACACGGCGGCAGCAGGTCCAGGTACACGGGACGCTGCTCCCGGATCGGCCCGGAACGGGCATGTCCGTGCAGCAGGTCCGGCAGCGGGGTGACGTCCCGCGGCGGCCCGCTCATGCTGGAATCTGGACAGGCATTCGTGCGCTCCTGGTAGCTAGCGGGCCGTCAGTCCGGACGTCTTGCTGCGGTTACCGATGGCTTGGCACGACCACAACTGGGCACGCCGCGTGATGCACGACCTGGTTGCTGACCGAGCCCATCAGCAGGCTAGCGAAACCGCCGCCGCCCGGTGAGCCGACAACGACAAGGTCAGCGTCGCGCGAGGCGTTGACCAGTTCCATGGCCGGCAGGCCGCTGACCGCCTGCACCGTGACAGCGGACGGCTGTGCCTCACCAAGCTGGCTGGTTGCCTTCCGCACCGCTTCATCAGCCAGTGTGCGGGACGTCTCCACCTCGGGCTGGTCGGCCGGGTAGATGACCGGGCTGCCGGTCCAGTGGCTGGCCGCCACTTGATGCACAGTAAGCACGGTGAGCGGGGCATGGGTGAGCGCAGCCTCTCTCACTGCCCATTCGAGTGCGCTATGGGAGTTTTCTGAGCCATCGACGCCGACCACAATCCCACGCATAGCCTGCTCCTTACTTCCGGGGCGCTACACCAGCGCCAGCCGGACTCTCGGTTCCAGCATCGCTGCCGCGGCCACGCCCCGGCAAGGGCGTTGATCACCGGCCATGGGCCGTTGGTCCCTAGCTGCCATCCCGTGCGGCTGGCAGCCTGCATGGGGGAAGGTAGCTACCGGAACGGGCGGCCCGACGCAACCGGCCGCCGCAGGCTGGCGAGGTGGTCATGACGCATAAGGGCGATCGCACGCTCTCAGCCGCCGGGATTGCCCGGGTCGAGGGCGGTGGCTCGATGTATGTCCGGGTCAGTGCCGGGCAGGTCGAGGAGGTCCGCCTCGACATCTATGAGCCGCCGCGATTCTTCGAGGCGTTCCTGCGCGGCCGTTCCTATACCGAGCCACCGGACATTACCGCACGGATCTGCGGGATATGCCCGGTCGCATATCAGACGAGTGCCTGCCAGGCGATCGAGGCGGTGTGCGGGGTGATCGTGCCTGGCCCGCTCGCGGACCTGCGGCGGCTGCTGTATTGCGGCGAGTGGATCGCGAGCCACGCGCTGCACATCTACATGCTGCACGCGCCCGATTTCCTGGGCTACCCGGGCGCCGTGGAGCTGGCCCGTGACCACCGGGACATCGTGGAGCGCGGACTTTCGCTCCGGAAGGCCGGAAATGCGATCATGGAATTGCTTGGCGGCCGGTCGATTCATCCGGTCAACGTGCGCATCGGCGGCTTCTACCGGGTGCCGTCCGCCCGCGAGCTCGTGCCGCTGGCTGAGCAGCTACGGGCGGCCCTGGACCTGGCCCTGGACACCGTGCGCTGGGTGGCCGGCTTCGACTTCCCGGACTTCACCTGCGAGCACGAGCTGCTCGCGCTGCGGGAGCCGGGCGTCTACCCGATCGAGCGGGGCACGCTGGCCAGCAGTGGCGGGCTGGAGTTCACCGCGGCTGATTTCGAGCGGCACGTGATCGAGGAACAGGTGCCGCATTCCACCGCGCTGCATGCCCGGCTGGCCGGCCATGACGGCAGCTACCTGACCGGGCCGCTGGCCCGGTACACCCTGAACTCGAGGTGGCTGCCGCCGGTGGCGGCCCAGGCCGCCCGCGAGGCCGGGCTCGGGCCGGGCTGCCGCAACCCGTTCAAGAGCATCATCGTCCGCGCGGTGGAGATCGTCTGCGCGGTCGAGGAAGCGCTCCGGCTGATCGGCGCCTATCAGCAGCCCGACCGGCCATTCTGCGAAGCCGAGCCGCGCGCCGGGACCGGGCACGGCGTGACCGAGGCCCCCCGCGGGGTGCTCTACCAGCGATACGATCTCGATGCGGCCGGGGCCGTGCGCGGTGCCCGCATCGTGCCGCCGACGTCCCAGAACCAGGCCGCCATCCAGGATGATCTACGCGGCTTCGTGCAGGCCCGGCTCGACTTCGACGACGAGCGGCTGACCCATGAGTGCGAGCAGGCGATCCGCAACTACGATCCGTGCATCTCCTGCTCGACGCACTTCCTCAGCCTGCAGATGGTGCGGGGATGACGGAACCCCGGCAGCGGCCCGGCCGGGCCGGCGGCCACGTCGTGGTCATCGGCGTCGGCAATGAGTTCCGGCGCGACGACGGCGTCGGCCCCGTGGTGCTGAGCCGGCTGTCCGGTCAGGCGGCACGGTCCGTGCGGCTGGTGCTCAGCGATGGCGAGCCGGCCCGGATGATCGAGGCATGGGCCGGCGCGTCGCTGGCGATCGTGGTGGACGCGGTCCGGGCTGATCCGCCGGTCCCTGGCCGGCTGCACCGGATCATCCTGGACCGGGCCGATGCCCCCGAGGTCAGGCCGGTCAGCTCACACGGCCTCGGGCTGAGCGAGGCGATCGGCCTGGCGCAGGTGCTCGACCGGATGCCGGACCGCCTGATCATTCATGCGGTCGAGGCGGCCGACCTTTCCCAGGGCGTCGGCCTGACCCCGGCCGTCGCGGCCGCCGCTGACGCCATCACCTCGGCTGTTCTCCGCGATCTGGCCGTCGGCTGACCGCGGAGAAGCCCGGCGCGGCCACGTTGAACGTCGAGAAGATCCGGTCGACGCCGTCCTCAGTCATGCCGAGCTGCCGCAGCTGGGGGATGAGCGAACCGGTATTCGGCGCGGGAACCGGCCCGAAACAGCCGTAGCAGCCACGGTCGTACGCGGGGCAGATGGCGCCGCACCCGGCTTGCGTCACCGGCCCGAGGCACGGGGTGCCGTGGGCCACCATGACGCAGGTGTTGCCGCGGCGCTTGCACTCGTAGCACACGCTGTGCGCGGGGAGCCGGGGTTTACGGCCGGTCAGCAGCGCGGACAGCAGCTCGAGGAGCTGGCGCTTGTCGATCGGGCAGCCGCGCAGCTCGAAGTCGACCGGGACGTGCTCCGCGATCGGCGTGGACGTGGCCAGGGTCTGCACGTAGTCGGGCCGGGCGTAGACGACGGCGGCGAACTCGGTGACGTCAGCGAAGTTGCGGAGCGCCTGGATGCCGCCGGCGGTGGCGCACGCCCCGATGGTGATGAGGGTCCGTGACTGGTCGCGGATCTCCTGGATGTGGGCCGCGTCCTCGGGGGTGGTCACCGATCCCTCGACCAGCGAGACGTCGTACGGGCCGTCCGCCACCGCGCTCGACGCCTCGGTGAAGTGCGCGATGTCCACCTCCGCGGCCAGCGCGAGCAGCTCATCCTGGCAGTCGAGCAAGGTGAGCTGGCAGCCGTCGCAGGACGCCAGTTTCCACACCGCGAGCTTCGGGCGGGTCATCTCACAGCTCCTGTACCGCGAGCAGCGGTGCCGCCCGCTGATAGCTGATGACGGGGCCATCCCGGCACAGCAGCAGCGGGCCGAGCTGGCAATGGCCGCACTCGGCGATGCCGCACCGCATATTGCGCTCCAGCGAGACCCGGATGCGCTCAGGCCCGACACCGCGGGCGCACAGGGCGCGGGCGGCGAGCCGGATCATCACCTCCGGGCCGCAGAGCAGCGCCCGGGTCGCCGCCGGGTCGATGTCCGCCCGGTCGATCAGCTGGGTGACCACGCCAACGTGGCCCGGCCAGCCGGCCGTCGCCCGGTCCACGGTGACGTGCACGCGCACATCGCGAGCCCGCCAGCCGTCCAGCTCGCTGGCGAACACCAGCTCCTCGGGGGACCTGGCCCCGATCAGCACCGTGATCCGGCGGTACATCGGGCGGGCCTCGAGCATCGCCAGCAGGGCCGGGCGCAGCGGCGCGAGGCCGATCCCCCCGGCGACCAGGAGGACGTCCTGCCCGGCGGCCTCGGCCACGTCCCAGCTCGTGCCGTACGGCCCGCGCACGCCGATCATCTGCCCCGGTCCGGCCGCGCACAGTGCCCTGGTCACCGCGCCCACCGAGCGGATGGTCTGGACCAGGTCGCGGCCGGCCGGGGAGCCGCTGATCGAGATCGGCACCTCACCGATGCCGAAGGCGTACAGCATGGTGAACTGCCCCGGCTGGTAGGCCGGGATGGGCTGGCCCACCGGCTGCAGGGCGAGCGTCACCGTGTCATGGGTCTCGCCATGGGACGAGATGACCCGGTACCTGGCGGGCATCACCTGCTGGCTCATGGCGCCACCGGATTCTGGCTGGGCGCCGAGTACAGGTCGAGCAGCCGGATCCGGGTCGCTTGCAGCCGCCGCACCGCCACCGCGATCAGCCGCCGGGTGATCTGGTAACCGAGTACCGGATCGCTCTCGCAGAGCGCGGTGAGCGCGGCGGTGTCCAGCTCGAACGCGGTGGTGGGCTGGATGGCCTCGGCGCCGAACTGCCACTCCTGCGGCGCGGACACCCAGGACAGGCCCATCACGTCACCTTCGCCGATGGTCTCGACGATGAGCCGCGCCCGCCCCGGCACCTGAATATCCAGCGCGACGTGGCCGGCGGTGATCAGCCAGAGCTGCCCGGCCCGGCCGCCTTCCTCGAAGAACCGGTGCCCCGCGGGGACCCAGATCTGGCGGGTGGCCCGGGCGAGCGCGGCTACCTGCGGAGCGGGCAATCCGTGCAGGAAAGCGTGCTTGGCCAGCAGCGCAGGTGCGACATCGGTCATCCGTCGGCACCTGCTGCCATGCTCTGATCTGAGCCGTCCGGCGCCGCTTCGGCGCGGAGCGCGGCTACCTCCTCGGTCAGGTCGATGCCGACCGGGCACCAGACGATGCACCGCCCGCAGCCGACGCAGCCCGAGCTGCCGAACTGGTCGTGCCAGGTGCCGAGTTTGTGGGTGAGCCACTGCCGGTAGCGGCTGCGCGGCGAGGACCGCACCGGGCCGCCATGCAGGTAGGAGAAGTCGAGATCGAAGCAGGAGTCCCAGAGCTGCCAGCGCTCGGCATGGTCGCCGCGCAGGTCGGTCTCGTCCTCGACGGTGCTGCAGAAGCAGGTCGGGCAGGCCATGGTGCAGTTTCCGCAGGACAGGCAGCGGGACGCGACATCATCCCAGCGCGCGGCGTTCTCGCTGCCTGCCATCAGCTCGCGCAGGCCGCCGGCGGGCATTGACCGGCCCATCATGCCCGCCGCCGCGGCGACCGCCGACCGCCCGCGGCCAGTGACCGCGTCGTCGGCGGCGGTGGCCGGCACGCCGGCGAGCATGTCCCGGCCGGCCGGCGAGCCGACGTCGATCAGGAAGCGGTGCCCGTCCTGGTCGGCCAGCTCGGTCAGGGACAGGTCGTAGCCCGGCCCGGCCTGCGGCCCGGTGCCCATCGAGGTGCAGAAGCAGGTTTCGCCCGGCTCGGTGCAGTTCACCGTGATGATGAACACGCCCGCGCGGCGCGCCGCGTACCGCGAATCCGCCGCCTGGCCCCGGCCGAGCACCTGGTCCTGGATCTGGATCGCGCGCAAGTCGCAGGGGCGCACCCCGACGAACGCGAGCCGGTCCGGATGCTCGTCGGCGGCGTCGAACTCGAAGCCGTCCTCGGTGCGGTGCGCGGACCATACCTTCTCGCGCGGCGGATGCAGGTACTGCTTCCATGACTGCGGGCCGGCTGAATGAGCGAACGCGGCTGTGTCGGAGCGCTGCCGGAGCCGGTAGCCGCCGGGCGCCAATTCGACCCCCCAGCCAAACGGAAGCTCGTCAGCAGAATCAAGTTCGGCCAGGGTGATCGCGCCGCCGCGCACCGTAGGGCCGATCACCCGGTAACCCGCGTCGCGCAGCGCCGAGAACAGGTGAGCCAGGGCCGCCGCCTCCATCACCAGCGCGCCGCCCGGCGCAGTCGCATCGTCCACGGCCTGGTCCTCCGCCTCCCGCGTGACTGTCACGGCCTGGTGTCCCTTCCATGCTGGCTGTACCTGGTGGGCCGCCGGTAGGGACGAAGGGCCCTGGCTAAGGATCACTGCCCGGCGGTGGCTCATCAAGGACCTCGGAGACCGGACGGCGGGGAGTGGGTGGCACGGGCAGGCCGTAGCCGATCCGCAGGATCATCTGCGGCTGCTCGCTCGGCGACCCCGGGTCGCGGACCAGCCAGGCGTCGCCAGTCTCCAGCGGCTGGGTGAGCGGGGTCGCGGAGATCCCGCGATTGGTGGCCGCCAGCAGCGTCCGCTGCAGGGCCTGCCCGGCCCGCAGCCAGTCCGCCCGCCCGTTGGAGCGCATGGACAGCACGGCGAGCTGCGGGGTTTCCTCGAACCATTCGTAGCTGGGCGCCCCGCGCCCCCCGGGCGCGAAATCGCGGACCGGCGTGGGACCTTCGGGGGAGCGGGAGCCGAGCACGTTGTCCGGTATGCCCTCACGATCACGGTCACCGCCCGCCCACTGAGCCAGCTCAGCGCGGTAGCCAGGGTCAGCCGTCTGCGCGCGTTCGGCTTCCTGGATCAGCTCAAGCAGCCGGAAAGTCTCATGGTGGCCGGGCACGTGCAAGATGGCGCCTTCGAGCTGTGCGGCTTCGGTGAGTTCGGCGAGCACGCCGGGCGGGACCGCGCGGCGGCTGAAGGGGCGGCGGTTGGTGTGCCGGGCGGCTATGACCGCGTGCAGGTCACGCTCGGCCTGCGGGGCACTGCAGGGCCCGGCGAGGCGGATGGTGGCCAGCAGCAACGGCTGGTCAGGATCGGGCAGGAGCATGACTACCGGCTGGCGGCCCGCGACGCTGGCGGCCAGCCGCATGTTGAACAAGGCGGCGCCGCAGGCGATGTGCAGGGCGCGACCGCCCGGATCGCTGTGCCGCAACTGCCGCGCCCGGTCGGCCAGCAGCTCAATGGCGTCCGCGTCGGGCAGCACGCGGAACCGCCAGGGCTGGGTGTTGTGCATCGACGGCGCCAGCACGGCAGCGTCCAGCATCCCGGCGATCACCGGCTGGGACAGGTGCCCCAGGCGGGTCGATCCCGAGGAGTCAGGTTTCTCTGACTGTGTCACAGCACCAGGGTTGCCTGCCCGCCCTGGCCCATGGCAGGGGCGTAGGTCCTGCCCCCCCGGAAGTCGGCGGGAAGCCCTGGGACCAAGGGCCTTAAAGCGGGGACGAATGCCGTTGGCCACCGGCCCGCCGCGGCCACGATCCTGGTGAGGAGGCTGCGGGCTAGCGCGAGCTGGCCGCCACGAGGGCGGCTGAAGACCAGCAGCGAGGAGGCCGCGATGACTATCCGGGTGGGAATCAATGGATTTGGGCGGGTCGGCCGCGCGTTCGTGCGCCGGGCCCTGGAACGCGACGATCTTGAGGTCGTGGCCGTCAACGACCTGACTGACGCGCGGACCCTGGCGCACCTGCTGGAGTTCGACTCCACCTACGGCCGGCTCGGCTTTCCCGTGGGGCACGGCCCTGATTCGCTGACCCTGAACGGCAAGCAGATCGCGGTGCTGTCCAAGCGCGATCCGGCCGCGATCGACTGGGCTGCGCTGGGTGTCAGCATCGTCATCGAGTCCACCGGGAAATTCCGGGCCCGTGAGGACGCTGCCGCGCACCTGAAGGGCGGCGCCCGCAAGGTACTGATCTCCGCGCCAGGCAAAGGCGCCGATCTCACCGTCGTGGTGGGGGTCAACGACTCCGAGTACGACCCGCTGCAGCACGACGTGGTCTCGGCCGCCTCCTGCACCACCAACTGCGTGGTGCCGATGGCCAAGGTCCTGCTGGACAATTTCGGCCTGGTCAAGGGCTTGATGACCACGATCCACGCCTACACCGGCGACCAGATGCTGCTCGACGGGCCGCACAAGGACCTGCGGCGGGCCCGCAGCGCGGCCGTCAGCATCGTGCCGACCAGCACCGGGGCGGCCAAGGCGGCCGGGCTGGTTATCCCGGACCTGGCCGGGCGGCTGGACGGGGTCGCTGTCCGGGTCCCCGTGGAGGACGGCTCGCTGACCGACCTGACCGCTGTGCTGGGCCGCGAGGTGACAGCCGATGAGGTCAACGGCGCTTTCGAGCAGGCCGCGGCGGGTGACCTGGCCGGCGTGCTGCGCTACAGCACCGACGCCCTGGTGTCCCGGGATATTGTCGGGGACCCCGCGTCCTGCGTGTTCGACTCCGGCCTGACCCAGGCAGCGGGCAGCCTGGTCAAGATATTCGGCTGGTACGACAACGAGTGGGGCTACACCTGCCGGCTGGCTGACCTGGCCGCCATCGTCGGCGCGCAGCTCTAGGACCGCAACGGCCCCAGGATCCTGGGGCCGTTGCGGCGGGTGCCGGCGGCGGGTGCCGCCAGGCCGAGGCACGGCCTAGAGCGGTACCCGCCAGGTGAGCCCGGTCCCGCCTCCGTCAGCCGGGTCCGTGCGCAGCGTCCCGCCGAGGAGTTCCGCACGGTCCGCGAGGTTGGCCAGCCCGCTCCGGCGGCCATCTGGCTTCATCCCGGTGCCGTTGTCCCGGACCAGCAGGATGAGCTCCGGCCCGGCTTCCACCGTCACCTGGACCTTGCTGGCGGCGGCGTGCCGGGCCGCATTGGACAGCGCCTCGCGCAGCGCGCCCAGGAGATGCTCGCCGGTCGCGGCGGGCACGTCCTCATCGAGACGGCCGGCCAGTCGCAGCTCAGGGGCGAAGCCCAGGGACTGCGTCGCCTCCTCCACGACCACGAGGATCCTGGACCGAAGGCCAGCCTCGTGCGGATCTGGCCGTGCGTGCAGCGAGAAGATGGCGGACCGGATCTCCTTGATCGTCTCGTCCAGTGCGTCCACCGCGCTGCTGACCCGGCGGCCGTTGTCAGAGTCACCCATCCGCGCGGAAACGCCCTCCAGGGACATGCCGGTGGCATACAGCCGCTGGATGACCAGGTCGTGCAAATCACGCGCGATGCGATCGCGGTCCTCGAACACCGCGAAGCGCTCGGTATCCCGGCGGTGCTCGGCGAGTTCCAGGCCGATGCCGGCCTGCGCGGCGAAGGTGATCAGCACCTCGACGGCTTGCGGGGCGAGCGGCAGCGCGCCCGGGCGCCGTCCGGCGGTAAGGATCCCCCAGACGTTGCCGGGAGTGCCCAGCGGGACCACGACCGCCGGTCCCAGGTGCATGTGATTGCGGGCGGTGGGAGCGGCCCGCTCATCGTTGCTGAAGTCGTCCACGTTGAGCGGTTTGCCGGTGTCCAGCACCATCCCGGACACCGAGCTGTGCACCGGGAGCACGAGGCCGAGGGCATCCTTCGCGCCTTCGCCCGCCGCATGCTCGATCACCAGCTGCTGGCGGTTGCCGGCCGGCAGGGCCAGGACGACCAGGTCGGCCCCGGATATTTCCAGTGCCTGCTCGGTGACCAGGGCCAGTATCTCCCGGGGTTCCGCCCCCGACAGCAGCCGCTGGGTGACGTCGGCGCTGGCCCGCAGCCAGCGCTGCTGCCTGCGCGCTTCGTCATAGAGCCGGGCGTTCTCGATGGCAACCCCCGCAGCCGCCGCGAGCGCGGTCAGGACCGCCTCATCCTCGTCATCGAACTCGGCGTCGTCCCGCTTCCCGGTGAGGTAGATGTTGCCGAACACCTCCTCGCGGATGCGCAATGGCACACCGAGGAACGTCTTCATCGGCGGATGGCCGTCGGGGAACCCCGATGAGCGCTGGTCCGCGGAGATCTCCGGCAGGCGCAGCGGGCGGGGGTGGGCGATCAGCTCACCGAGCAGGCCGCGGCCTTCGGGCCAGTGGTGGATCTTCGCGATTGCCTCGTCATCCAGGCCTACCGGGATGAACTCGGACAGCCGGCCGCCCTCTCCGATGACCCCGAGCGCACCGTACCGGGCGTCGACCAGGGTGACCGCCGCCTCGACGATCTGCCGGAGGACAACCTCCAGCTCGAGATTGGCGCCCACCGCGACAACCGCCTCGAGCAGCGCGTGCACCCGGTCCCGGGTTTTGACCGCGGCGGTCAGCCTGACCTGGAGCTCACCGAGCAGGTCATCAAGCCGCAGCTGAGGCAGGACCGGCCGGGTAGGCGAGGATCCCGGATCGCTAACGAAGATCACCTCCTCACTGCCGATCGTACGCCGGCGGGGGGCCCGGGTCATGGCCCCTGGACGTCAGCCAGGGAAATCTCCCCAGATTGGCGGGCCGGTATCCGGGCAGGCAGCTGGCCGGTATCCGAGCAGGCAGAAGGTCCCCTTCGGGAGGGCATAACGCCTCTCCGCAGCGGATGGCGCGGCACCGGATGCTGGAAGTGGACAACGGTAATGACGTTCCGAGGAGATATAGATGTCAGCACACAAGGACGGAACGGCCCCGCGCATCGTGGTGGGCGTTGATGGCTCGCCATCCGCTGAAGCGGCGCTTCGCTGGGCCGTGGGGCAAGCCGAGCTGACCGGCAGCACCATCGACGCGGTGATCGTGTGGCAGTACCCGGCCGCGCTGGCCGGCTTCGGCATGGCGCCCATGGCCATCTCCGTGGGCGACTTCCGCGAGACCGCCGAGAAAACCGCGGCCGAGGCGATCAGCAACGCCGTGGACCCGGGCAGTAAGGTCACGGTGCGGGAGCAGGTCGTTGAGGGCTACCCCGCGCAGGTACTCCTGGATGTCGCTAAGGGCGCTGACCTGCTCGTGGTGGGCAGCCGGGGACATGGCGAGCTCGCTGAGGCCTTGCTGGGCTCAGTGAGCCAGCACTGTGTGCATCACGCGCCCTGCCCGGTGGTCGTGATCCGTGGGCAGGCCCACCGCTAACCGATGCTGACCGGCCGGGCAGAGCCAGCTGGCCGGCCGGTCAGCCTGGCTGCGGCCTCAGGCCTGATAGCTGGGTAGCCACCTGGTCCGCTGGATGGCCTGGCCGATCTGGGCTTCGGTGAGCGCGGGCGCGACAGCCTCAGCGACCGCGGCCCGGGCGACAGCGCGTGCCACGGCGGTCGCGGTGGTAGGCAGCTGATCGCGGCCGGGCAGCAGCATCCCGTGCGGATCATGGTGGATGGGGGCGGCGTCGCTGACGGCCACGGCCGCCGCGGCGAGCATGGCGTCGGTCACCCTGGTGGCGTGCACGGCGGTCACCCCGAGGCTGACCCCGGGGAAGATGTAGATGTTGTTGCACTGGGCGACCGGGATGCTGGCCCCGCCGACCTGCATGGGCGGGAACGGAGATCCGGTGGCGATCAGCGCGCGGCCCTCAGTCCAGTCGGCCAGATCCTGCGGCCGGGCCTCGCTCCGGCTGGTCGGATTGGACAGCGGCATGATGATCGGCCGCTTCACCTGGGCGGCCATCGCGCGGACGATGTCCTCGGTGAACGCGCCGGTGGCGGTGGACAAGCCGATCAGCGCGGTGGGCTGGACAGCCTTGATCACGTCCATCAGGCTGGCCCGCTGACCAGGTTCCGCGCCGGGCCCGGCGGCCGGCGGCTGGGCGACGTTGCGCTGCGCCGGGTCAAGGTCCGTGCGGTCGGTGGTCAGCAGGCCGTTGATGTCGACCACGTAGATCCGGGCCCGCGCATCGTGCTCGGACCTGCCGTCGGCCACCATCGACCGGACGACCTGCTCGCAGACGCCAATGCTGGCTGAGCCAGCGCCGAGCATGGCGATCTTCTGGTCGCGCAGCCGCGACCCGGTGGCGGTGGCCGCGGCGGACAGGGCGGCCAGGACGACGGCCGCGGTGCCCTGGATGTCATCGTTGAAGGTGAGCAACTGGTCGCGGTAGCGCTCCAGGATAGGCAGAGCATGCTGGGTGGCGAAGTCCTCCCATTGCAGCAGCACATCGGGCAGCTCGGTCTGCACCGCCTGGACGAACCCCTCGACGAAGCCGTCGTAGTCGCCGCCGCTGACCCGGTGGTGCCGCCAGCCGAGGTACAGCGGGTCATCGAGAAGCTCGGGGTTGTCGGTGCCGACGTCGAGGAGCACCGGCAGCGTGCGGGCCGGGTCGATCCCCCCGAGCGCCGTGTAGAGCGACAGCTTGCCGATCGGGATGCTCATCCCGCCGATGCCCTGGTCACCCAGGCCAAGGACGCGCTGCCCGTCTGTGACGACGATGGCGCTGACCTCGCGCCGGGGCCGGTTGCGCAGGATCTCCCCGATGCGGTCGCGGTCCGGGTAGGCGATGAACAGCCCGCGCGGCCGGCGGTAGATCTCGCTGAAGCGCTGGCAGGCCAGGCCGACGGTCGGGGTGTAGATGATCGGCAGCATTTCCTCGATGTGGTCGGACACCAGCCGGTAGAACAGCACCTCGTTGGTGTCCTGCAGCGCGCGCAGGTTGATGTGCCGGGCGATGTCGGTGGGCTGCTCGCGGTAAGCCTGGTACCTGCGCTGCACCTGCTGTTCCAGCGTCTCCACCACGGTCGGCAGCAGGCCGCGCAATCCCCGCGCGGAGCGCTCTTCCTCGGTGAAGGCGGTGCCCCTGTTCGTCAGCGGGTCGTCCAGTACCCGCACTCCGGAACCGTGATCGACGCTCATGGGCCTCTCCCGTTCCTGGTGCGATAGCACTGCGGCCCGGTCTGCGGCCCGGCGCTGCGGGTTGCCCCAGACCATCATGATCAGCGGACTGCTGAACAGCAACGGCAGGCCCGGTCCGATCGGACCTGACCTCTGGCGGCGCAATCGGGACTTATGGCGCTTTCCGTGCGCGTGCCGAAAGCTGATGCTGGTCTCATCCGGCCTGGAACGGCCCGGGGGCGGCGCGACCAGCATTGGCCGCTGCCTCACCGCGGTACTTCCGCTGACCGTCCCGCCAGCACCAGAACCAGGCCGCCAGGACAGGCAGTGAGGAGCATGCAGCTATGGGCCGTTACGCGGAAGCATTCCGCCAGAGCCTGACCAGCCCGGAGAAGTTCTGGGGCGAGGCTACGTCGGGAATCGACTGGTACCGCCAGCCCACGGTGGTGCTGGACAGATCCAATCCGCCGTTCTACCGATGGTTCGCGGACGGTGTGCTGAACACCTGCTTCAACGCGGTCGACCGGCATGTCCGTGACGGCCGCGGTGACCAGGCCGCGCTGATCTATGACAGCCCGGTGACCGGCACGTCCCGCACCCTGACATACCGGCAGCTGCTCGATCAGGTCGCCCGGTTCGCCGGCGTCCTGCGGGGCCTCGGGACGGGTGCTGGGGATCGCGTCGTCATTTACATGCCGATGATCCCGGAGGCAGTGGTCGCGATGCTCGCCTGCGCGCGCATCGGCGCCGTGCACTCGGTGGTATTCGGCGGCTTCGCCGCGCCTGAGCTGGCGGCCCGCATCGAGGACGCCACCCCCACGGTCGTCGTGTCGGCATCCTGCGGGATTGAGGTCACCCGGGTCCTGGAGTACAAGCCGATCCTGGACCAGGCGATCGGGCTGTCCAGCCACAAACCACAGGGATGCGTCATCCTGCAGCGCCCGGAGGCACTGGCCACCCTGGTCGCCGGCCGCGACCTGGACTGGGCGCAGGCGATGGCTGTGGCCGAGCCCGTCGGCTGCGTGCCCGTCGCGGCCACTGACCCGCTGTACATCTTGTACACCTCGGGGACCACCGGCCGGCCCAAGGGCGTGGTCCGCGACAACGGAGGCCACGCCGTCGCGCTCCATTGGAGCATGGAGCACATCTACGACATCCAGCCTGGTGATGTGTTCTGGGCCGCCTCCGACATCGGCTGGGTGGTTGGCCACTCCTACATCGTCTACGCCCCGTTGCTGGCGGGATGCACCACGGTGCTGTACGAGGGCAAGCCGGTCGGCACCCCGGATGCTGGTGCGTTCTGGCGGGTGGTCGCGGAGCACGGAGTCAAGGCGCTGTTCACCGCGCCCACCGCATTCCGGGCGATCAAGAAGGAAGATCCGGACGGCACGCTGACCCGCAAGTACGACCTCTCCGCGTTCCAGTACCTGTTCCTGGCCGGTGAGCGGCTCGATCCGGAAACCTACCGATGGGCCGGGGAACTGCTCGGCGTCCCGGTCATCGACCACTGGTGGCAGACCGAAACCGGCTGGCCGATCGCGGCCGACCTGATGGGACTGGACCCCATGGCCACCAAGCCCGGCTCACCGACCATGCCGGTACCCGGCTACGACGTGCGCGTTGTGGACCTCGCCGGCGCTGACGTCGCCCCGGGCGTAGCGGGGGAGATCGTGCTGCGGCTCCCGCTGCCGCCCGGATGCCTGACCAGCCTGTGGGGAGATGACCAGAGGTTCATCGATTCCTACTTGTCGCGCTACCCCGGCGCGTACCACACCGGCGACGGGGGATACCGGGACCAGGACGGATATCTCTATGTCATGGGCCGCACGGATGACGTCATCAATGTCGCGGGCCATCGGCTGTCCACCGGGGAGATCGAAGAAGTCCTGGCCAGCCATCCCGCTGTCGCCGAATGCGCGGTCATTGGCGTGAATGATCAGCTCAAGGGCCAGATCCCGCGCGGGTTCGTGGTCCTCAAAGCGGGCTACGACGCTGACCCCGAGCTGTTGCGCACCGAGCTGGTCGGGCTGATCCGCCAGCAGATCGGCCCCTTCGCGGCCCTGCGCCGGGTGGATATCGTCGCGGCCCTGCCGAAAACCCGCTCCGGCAAGATTCTCCGCAAGACCATGCGCGGCATAGCCGACGGTGACGACGAGCCCGTCCCGTCCACCATCGACGACGTCGCGGCCCTCGACGCACTCCGTCCCTTCCTCACGGGCGGCTGAGCCCGGCCGCTGCCACTCCGGCCGGACTCACCGCGCCCACGGTGACGAGTTCAGTCCGGCGTCGATGAGCTGCGCGGCGCGGTGCACGTCGGCCGTCACCGCCTGGTGGACCTGTGCGGGTGTGCGGGCGCCGCCCAGGTATTTCGACAGGCTGCGGAACTGGATACGCCACAGGCCCAGCAGGGCGGTGGCCGCGATCTGCGGCTCCGGGTCGTCCGCGCTCATCGCGGCCCGCTCCGCCAGGTTCGCGGCAGCCACGGCGACGAACTGGTCCATCATGTCGCTCTGATGGGCCCGCAATGAGGGTGTGGCCTGGATCAGGGCGCCGAAGCGCTGGATCATGGCGCCGGCCTGGACTGGGTCGTCCTGGGCGGCCAGCCAGGACGTCATGGCGCCCAGTTCGTGGTCCAGGATCCGCAGCGCCGCCTCGACCGGGGTTACCCCAGGTTCGGCCAGGCCGGTCCGCAGCGAGGCCATCGTGGACTCCAGGCGGTCCAGGATCAGCGACTCCTTGGTGGGGAAGTAGTTGAAGACCGTCTTCTCCGACACCCCGCACGCCTCGGCGATCTCCGTTACCCGGACGGCGTCGAAGCCGCGCTCCATGAACATTTCGGTCGCCGTGTCGGACAACTGCTGGCGCATCAGGCGCTTCTTGCGCTCCCGCAGCCCTCCCGCCTCGCGCACCCCGGTCCCCGGGGCGGGCGGCACCGTCCAGTCCACCGTCCGGCTGCTCATGCCCGCAGCATAGTCCGGTGTCAGTATTTCTTCTGTTACTATAAATTTTTAGCAGCTAGAAAAATCTGGCTATGGTCGTTCCTGTGCCGCCCGAGGAGTTCCGATGAGTGAGATCCGCATCGTGCGTGACTACCCGCATCCCCCCGCGAAGGTCTGGCGGGCGGTCACCGATCCGGCGCTCATCCCGCTGTGGACCGCGACCGGCGCCGGCGGGCGGCCGGAAGGATTCAGCGCCACGGTCGGCACGAGGTTCAAGCTGGTCGCGAAGCCGAAGCCCGGCTGGCGCGGCGTCGTCGACTGCGAGGTGCTTGAGGTGAACGAGCCGTCGCTGCTGCGCTACTCGTGGACCGGCGACGAAGGCGGCGACATAACAGAGGTCACCTACCGGCTCGAACCGCACGCCGGCGGCACGCGCTTCAGCTACCAGCACACCGGCTTCACCGGAGTCGGCGGGTTCTTCATGGCGAAGCTGCTGGGCCGCGTCCGGCGGAAGATGCTCAGCGTCGGCCTGCCGCCCGTGCTCAACGACCTCGGCGACGACGGCACGCTCCGCCCGGCCAGTACCCTAGAGCCGAAATCCCTGGGCTGACCAGGCAGCCCCCCGGCAGCGTTCCGGTGCGCACGATGACCACAAACGTCCAGGTCAGAAGCACATCACGCGGTGGGGCGCCAGGGCTCGAACCCTGAACCCACGGATTGAAAGCTCGATTGTCTACCGTCCGGAGGGGTCCGGTAGAGTTCTGGCCTGGATGTGTGTACCCGCCTGGTGTCTTGCGGACTCTGGTGAACTGCCACCAGAACTGCCGGTGGAGATGCTCGCCTGGCTGGCAGCCAGCGGTCGTGACGGACCGGCGGGCGCCAGCTCAAGTACTTACCTCGCACGCAGCGCGGGCCAGGCGGTTCTTTTCGAGGCCGCTAGGTATGTTGGTGTTCATGGCCGGTACGCCCGTCTCCGGTACGTCATAGCCGGCGATTGCCGCCGTGCTGGTTTTGGCGGGGATGTTGTCGGCAAGGCAGGGGATGGCCATGATGACGACATGACCGGGCTGGAAGGCGCTGTCCCCAGCCGCGTGGCGGGCCTGCGTTGGCAGCATGTTTTTGTAGTCCCATTCGACTGTCTTGGTGCCGTCGGGGGAAGCGCCCGGGTTGTCGGCGCTGGTCAGGGCAGGCGCTGAGACTGGCGTGACGAGCTGGAGGTAGGCGCCCCCGTCCACGAATCCCTGCCGTGGTGGAATCCATATGGCGAAGCCCATATTGATGGCATGGTTTGCCGCCGCAGTGAAGGTGCCGGCGGAGGCGTTGAACGGCTGCAGGCGGGTCTTGCCCGGATACGGGAATGTTCCGGGACACTGGCGAGGGGTGCCGATGGGCAGCTGATCGTACGGGGTTTCAGGCGTGACGAAGGCATTGGAGACGAACTGCGGCCCGGGATTTTCGCCAGACAAGATCCGCGCTGCGGTCGACCGCCATCCTCCCGGTTGCTTGGCTACCAGCAACCACCGGCTTGTCACCCAGGTCTCATCGGTCGTCACTCCGCCCTGGTCGATGATCGGATCTCCCAGGCAGTAAGCGGCGAACCCGACAGAACAGCCTGCGGGAAATCGCCCGTTGGCAAGATACGACCGGGCCGGTCCCTGCCGACTATTGACGCCCTCGGTAGCTGAGGTGATCCCGGCATAAGGGACGCTATTGTCTCGTGCCCCGGGGCAGGCGCGCATCGCCAGTCCAGGAGGCTCCAGTGGCTGGAGCAGGTTCACGAGCGACACCACCAGAGTTGCGGCACCAGCTAACGTGGTCACTCCCGGCACCCAGTTCATCCAGCGCGCCCCGGCGTCAGTGTTACTCGCTGCTGCGCTTTTCCCCTTCGCGCCCGCTAGCCCCCAGGCGATGACAGCCACGCCGATTGCGACTAATGCGCCGATGATGGCATCAACGTGAGAAACAGCTGAGGCGCCGTAGAGGATGCCCCATCGCACGAAGAGAATGCGCGCCACCATCGCAATAACGCCAGCGGCAACGAATGACGCGCCAGCGAGCGACGCGCCAGCCCTCCTCTTCCCAGAGCTGCTGCCGTCAGCTGCTGGCGGGACCGGTTCCCTCGGCCCGCCAGCGGCGTTTCCGGAGCCACCTCGAGCCCTGGGGCGCCTGGGCGCACCGCTCATCGGTTTGGGCTGCTGCGCGCGGTTCCGCTGACCGCCACCCCGGCCCGTGTCTGGGCCTGCGATTCCCCCCGGACCCGCCTCGGCCGGATCACCCTCGTGCATGACATCACCACCTGTCTCTGAATGCGGGAGAGCAGCTCAGGGGACTGCGGTGGCCGGAGTGCCAACGGCTAGCCCGCCCGCATGCGGCTATATCCAGTCTTTGCCGAGAAGACGCCCCAGATGGTGATACAGAGCACAGAATAACGTTTCGGAATGATAAAGAGCTGCCAGTGAAATGGGATTCGGGGAAACAGGGCTTATAGCCGCTTTATGTAGATTGCAGCTTTTATAGTGATCTATGGCTATCCTGAAACTGGCCGCGGGCGCAGCAGGCTGCCAACGTGATCCCGCGGGCGCACCCCCCGGCTACCGCGCCAAGGACGCTCCGTCATCAGCATCATTCGCCACACATCGGACGGGTCGAGGATCCTCCGGGATTTAGAGCCGCACATCCTCGAACCAGAATGATCGTGCGCTGCTCGCGGCATAGCGGTCGACCTCAGCGGTCGGCGTCCTGCCTGCCAGTGCTCAGCGTGCCTGGGATTCCACGAGGTGAAACTCCACCCGGTAGAGCAGTGTGTGGTCGGCGATCGGGCCGGCGTGGGCAGCCCGCTGGCGCAGGGATTCCCGGTCCCGTTCCCCGGATCGGCGGATGTCGGCGGCCGTGATGGAGGCAAAGGGCACCAGTTCCACGGAGTCCACTTCGATCTTTGCCGGGCCGACGGGATACTGGCCGCCCTCCTTCACCTTGGGCCGACGCCACAGCCGGAAGGATACGGTGATGTCACCTGACATCACGTCTTCGCGCAGCTCCCGGCTAAATTCCATGAGCCGGATGCTACGTTGCCGCCGGGCCTGAAGGCAGCGCCCGGCCAGGCATCCAGCAGTGCTGGCCCGCCTGGCAGAGTGGCCACGGCTCCTTGCTGTCTATCCAGCGTCGACGCAGGGTGGCGGCCAAGCCGTCCGGCCAGTACGTCTTGGCGCCAAGGGCTCTGGTGGATGGCCCGGTCGGCGGCATGACCGGGCGTTCCTTCTGGGGTTCGTTTATCTTGGCTGAGTGACTGGCCGAGATGGCAGCGAGGGGCCCGGGCCTGATTTCCTGCCGGGGAGTAGCAGGTCTTCGGCTGGTGACGACATCCTGGAGCAGGGTGGCCGCCAGCTGCCGGTGCTGGCGTGGCGGCCGCCGCGAGCCGCCGTCATCCTGGCTGCCGCTGCGCTGCTGGCCGGTCTTGTCGCGGGGTATGCGGCCGGGGACCGGCACGCCAGTAACAGGGCCGTGCCGCTGCCGCATTCGCCCGGAGCTGCCTCTGCGGGTGCTCTGCCGGTGGCAGGCGCTGTTGCGCTGAGCCAGTCCGGCGGCCAGTGCTCCGCGCAGATCGGTCACACGCTGCAGCTAGGCGTGCAGGTCACCAACGAGTCGCCGGCACGCCTGACGCTCCGCCGGGTCACGGCTGTGCTGCCGCTGGGCGGGCTCAGGGCGATCTCGCAAGCGTGGGGACCATGCGGTCAGCTGCCGACCGTGAGCGACGCCGCAGGCAATTCCCTCCCGGCGGGCTCTAGCACGTGGTTCACCGTCACCTTCAAGGTGCTCGTCAGGTGCCCGGGCCCGCTACCGGTCCAGTTCACCCTCGACTACGACTGGCATGATCGACCGGCCGCCGCGCACCTGCCAGGCTTTCCCGACCTGAGCCAGGTTCCCTATGCAGGCTGCCCCGGGAACTAACCCGCAGATCAGGCGTCCAGCACGACGCTCCTCCCGCTCCGTCAGGCAACCCGGGATGCGCGCACATCGGCTCCCGCCGAGACGGACTGCAAGCCCGGCAGTGTGATGGCACGGCGGGACGCCTGCCCGGGTCGAGGAGTGGCAGCGGACCGGTACCCGGCCGCCGGTCGCGGTGTGGACCCCCGTGCAGACGGCCGGCCGCCTCACCGTGTGCCTGCCCAAGACTGGGCCCAGCGAGCGGGTCATCGCCCTGGACCACACGACAGTGGCGGTGCTGCGCGCGCACTGCATAGCGCAGCAGGCCGAGCGCGCTCAGGCGGGGGAAGGCTACCGCGGCAGCGGGTACGTGTTCACCTGCCTCGGCGGTGACCCGACGGCCCCCGACCGGCTGTCCCGGGCTTTCCGGCGGCTGTCCGCTGAGGCGGGGCTGCCGCCGGTCCGGCTGCGGGTGATGACCGCGCGGCCATACCCTGGCCAGCCACCGGCCATACCAGCATCCCCGGTAACCCGCCGGGAGTGACGAAAGCCCAGGCCAGAATGGGTGGGGCGCCAGGGGCTCGAACCCTGAACCCACGGATTAAAAGTCCGCTGCTCTGCCATTGAGCTAACGCCCCGGGGTGCGCGACACCGGCCGGATCCAGGGAAGGCCCGGCGCGGCCCCGCCGCCACGAGTGTGCCAGACTTCGCCGCTCCGGGCACTTCGGGGGATCCGCGCCGCGGCTGGGCACCGGCCCGGGACTGCCCGTCGCGGTTACCGGTACGCGGAGATGCCGGTGATCGCCTGGCCGAGGGCGAGCGTGTGGATTTCCTCGGTGCCCTCGTAGGTGAGCACCGATTCCAGATTGTTCTGGTGCCGGATCACCGGGTATTCCAGGGTGATGCCGTTCGCACCGAGAATGGTCCGCGCTTGCCGGGCGATCTCGATGGCGGCCCGGACGTTGGCCATCTTGCCCAGGCTGACCTGCTCCGGGGTGAGCCCGCCGGCCTCCTTGAGCCGGCCGAGGTGCAAGGCGAGCAACTGAGCGCGGGACAGGTCTGCGAGCATCCAGGCGAGCTTGGACTGGGTCAGCTGGAAACCGCCGATCGGCCTGCCGAACTGCTCCCGGGTGCGGGCGTACCCGGCCGCCGCCTCCAGGCAGGACCGGGCGGCACCCGTAACCCCCCACACGATGCCGAACCGGGCTTCGGTCAGGCAGGACAGCGGTCCCTTGAGCCCGGTGACGCCGGGCAGCACCGCGTCCTCGGGCAGCTTCACGTCGTCGAAATGCAGTTCGGCGGTCACCGAGGCCCGCAGGGACATCTTCTTGTGGATGGCCCGGGAGGTGAAGCCACGTGCGCCGCGCGGGACCAGGAAGCCGCGGATGCCCTCGGGCGTGCGGGCCCAGATCACCGCGACGTCGGCGATCGACCCATTGGTGATCCACATCTTGGTTCCGGACAGTGACCATCCGGTTCCGTGTGGCTTGGCCTGGGTTGTCATGCCGCCGGGGTCGCTGCCGTGGTCAGGCTCGGTCAGCCCGAAGCAGCCGATCGCCTCGCCCGCCGCCATCCTGGGCAGCCACTCCGCCTTCTGCTCCTCCGAGCCGTAGCGCCAGATCGGGTACATGGCCAGCGAACCCTGCACGGAGACGACGCTGCGCAGGCCGGAATCGGCGGCTTCGAGCTCGCGGCAGGCGACGCCGTAGGCGACCGGGCCCATGCCCGCGCAGCCGTAGCCGGTGAGGTGCATGCCGAGCAGGCCCAGCTTGCCGGCTTCGGGGACCAGTTCGCGGGGGAGCGTGCCCGCCTCGAACCAGTCAGCGATGTGCGGCATGACCCGGTCGGCGGCGAAATCGCGGACCGTGTCCCGGACCAGGCGTTCCTCCGGGGTCAGCTGGTCGTCGATGCGGAGCAGGTCAAGGTCGGCGGCTGAACTGGCGGAGGAATGCGGCATGGCGGATCCTTTCTGCGTCTTAACCGTCAGCGTATGCGTGTGCGATCCGGCTGTCTGGACCCACCCGGACCGGGAATGATCAGATGCATGAATGAGCAAAACGGATCGAAGCAGCTGATCCGCACCCGGCAGGATCGCTGGCTCGCGGGCGTATGTTCGGGGGCCGCCGCCTACACGGGCATCGACGCCAATATCTTCCGGGTGGGATTCGCCGCGCTCACCATCGTGACGGCCGGCTTGTTCGCGCTGGTGTACCTGGCGGCCTGGGTGATCCTCCCCGAGGAAGGGGAGGACAAGTCGATCGCCGAGAACCTGATCAACAAGACGAAGAAAAGCTAGGACCTCCTGGGCAGCCCGAGGTTGCGCGGGGGCATGAAGTCGTCCTCGGCGGGCGGGGCCTGGGCGCGGGCGGACATTGACCCGCTGGGGCCACCGTCGTAGGGCAGCCTGGGGTCTCCTGGCCCGGGGTCGGCCAGCCTCGGATCCGGGGAGCTGTCCGCCATGGGGCCGTCCACAACCAGGCGGAGGTCCGGCCCTGCGGGCGGCCGGTCGTGACCGGAGAACCTGGGGAAGGGCATCTTGGCTGGTGCCGCGGGGTCAGCCGCGGGTGGGCTGGCTGCCGCGGGCAGGCTGGCGGGCTGGGTCGCTGGCGGCTGGGGTAAGGGGGACACGCCGTCCGGGGGTGCGGCGACCTGAGGTGCCCGGCCCACCTGCATGATCATTTCCCGGTGCTGCCGGGTCCAGCCGGTGGCCAGCCAGGTCGCCACGACGAGGCCGAGCAGCCCGGCCAGCGCGACCGCGGCCTGCGGGCCGGCTTGTTCCGCGATGGCGCCGCCGGCCAGGATGCCGAGACCCTGCGCGGCGAGCAGCCCGGACTGCGCGACGCTGAATGCCCGTGCCCCGCCCGTGGTCGGCAAGGCCTGCACGAAGGCCGCCGCGGCGGCGAGCTGGTAGGCGCCGCCCGCGCCCGCGAGACTCCAGAGCCCCAGGACCAGCCAGAACGGCGGATGCAGCAGGCTGGCGATCAGCGGGGCGCAGGAGAGCATGGCCAGCCAGCCCATCGGGCGCATCCGGTCAGAGGGGCGGGCCAGGTGGCCGATCGCGAACGCGCCGACGATGGTTCCGGCGGGCATGGCCGCCATCAGCAGGCCGACCGTGAGCGGGCCGCCGCCCAGCGTGCGCGCGTAGGGTGCGGCCAGTCCTTCAGGCACTACCACGAACCCGGCCAGCCAGCCGAACAGCACCAGAGTCCGCAGCACGGGATTGCCGAAGACGAGGCCCGCGCCGCTCCTGGCCACCGCCATCGGCGAGAGCTGGGCTTTGGCCTGGCGGGGTGGTGCAGGGCGCGGCTTCACCCAGAACGCGATGATCGTGGCCGACAGGCACAACGAGCACGCGTCCAGGGCTAGCGCCCGGTTCGGGCCGAGAGCGGCCACCGCGCCTGCGCCCAGCACGAAACCGGCGACCTGGCTGATCTGGAGGGTGATGTTCCCGATGGCTGACCCGGTCACGAACTTCTCCGGCGGCAGGACGTCGGGCAGCAAGGCCGAGCGGGCCGCCGAGAGCGACGGGCTGAGCAGAACGGCGCAGAACAGTAACGAACACAGTCCGGCGAAGGGCATCCGCGGCAGGGCCACGATCGCTATCAGCCCGGCGCGGATCAGGTTCACTGCGATCATGACCTGGTGCCGGGGGAACAGGTCGGCCAGCCCGGCCAGCAGCGGCCCGCCCAGGATCGCCGGGAGGTAGGTCAGGGCGTAGGCCAGCGCGGTCAGGAACGCCGATCCGGTCTTGGCGTAGACGAGAACGGCGATGGCGACTTGCGCCACCTGGTCGCCCGCGTAGGAGAGGGCCTGGGCGGACCAGAGGCCGCGGAACTCCGGGATGGCGAAGACGTCACGGTAGGGACTAGAACGGCGCTGCCCTGGCTGGCGATGCCGCCCAGGGCGGGACTCGGTTGGTGGTAACACTCGGAGCAGGGCCTCACCGCTCGGCAAGGCGGCACTCTCTTCCGGCTGTGCAGCACGGGTTGTCACTCGTATCTCACACTCTGTGACTGATGACCGATGGCCTAGTGGGCGTTCGGTCGCGGTTTGTAGTTACAGTGAGTCGTGTGTCGATTGCCTACCGTGTCGGATTTCCGGCCTGTGCGCAAGTGGTCAGGGGATGATCGTTGGGGATTTCAGCGTTATCCCTGGTGTGGAAGGTCCCGGGAGGCGGGGATGGGTGTCGGTGTGGCACTCAGCCGGTGCGTCGGCACCAGGTGCGCAACGGCTCGCTTTTGCCGGGCGCGCGTCTGTCCCCTATGCTGGGGCGGTCCCCGACGGCGGGCGCCACGGGTTCACGGCGGCGGTTGCCGTCGTAAGCCCCCATCGTCTAGCGGCCTAGGACACCGCCCTTTCAAGGCGGCGGCACGGGTTCGAATCCCGTTGGGGGTACGGCTGGCCTAGTGTCAGCACAGCATGGTCCTGTAGAGCAGCTTGGAGTGCTCGCCACCCTGTCAAGGTGGAGGTCGCGGGTTCAAATCCCGTCGGG